>VXMI01000109.1 GCA_009841165.1 Gemmatimonadota bacterium
CTCGTCTGAGGGGCGCAAGCGTCACATGTGTATCAGCCACAGGGGGTGAGGGGGGTGGCGACCAAGCAGGCGCCGAGGCCCGTTGACGGCAGTAGCTACATGTAGCTACGTTGCGTCCATGAGATCCATCGGAATCAGGGCGTTGAACAGCAAGCTCAGCGAGTACATTCGGCTGGCGGCTGGCGGTGAGACCGTTCTCGTCACGGACCGGGGGCGTGTCGTAGCCGAAATGGGGCCTCCGCGAGCGGAGAGGAGTCCCATCCTGGCGGACGCCATGCTTGCCGACGCGGTGCGGAAGGGTTGGTTGACGCCCGCACTCTCTCCGGGATCGGAGCCCCCCCGGGGCGGGCCTCCGGAGGCCACGCTTTCCGCGTTGCTCGGTGAACTGGAAGGGGACCGAAGCGACCGGTGATCTACGTCGACACGTCGGTCGCCCTGGCCCATTTGTTCGTGGAAGACCGGCGACCCCCGGCTTCGTTCTGGACCGAAACCCTCGTTTCGAGCCGTCTGCTCGAGTACGAACTCTGGACGCGCCTGAACGCTCGCGCGGCAACGGCGTCGCGCGCCGAGGCCGCGCGGGAAGTGATCGCTCGCATCTCGTTGCTGGAGCTGGCTCCTCTGGTATTGGCCCGCGCCCTCGACCCGTTCCCGGTGTCCGTACGCACCCTCGACGCACTGCACCTCGCATCATGCCAGTTTCTCCGCGACCGGGGCCAGCGCGTCGAAATCGCCAGCTACGACTATCGAATGGCGGACGCTGCCGGCGCGCTCGGCATCCCGGTGCTGGATCTGCCCTGACCAACCTACGGTGCGCACCACCGGCGAGCGCATCACACTTCGTAGAAGAGTCCGTCGTAGAGGATGGCGTGCCGGATCACGTCGCAGTCTCTCTCGCTCACACCGTTGTCGCGCAGTGTCGCGAGCCACGACGACCGGATCGTCGCGGTGATGCGATCGAAGATGGCCTCCGCCTCTTCGCTGCCCAGAAGGAATCGGCCGGCCGCGCCGAGCAGGTTGGCCCGGTTGGCCCAGCGGCCGGCGGATCCGCAGGTCATCGCCAGGTCACGTCGCGTGACGGAAATCGCGGGGACCGGAGTGAGGTCGTAGGCCGGGCTCAGCCGCCACTCGCGACCGTGGGCGACGATGGCGTGATTTCGCGGGTGATCGTCGAGATTCGAGATCGCGGCATTGAAACAGATGCGCGCAAACAGCTCGCGCAGATCCTCTCTCGGGTTCGAGCTCGCGCGCCGCAATTCATCCGCCAGCGCCAGGTATGACCAGCGCCGCCGGTTCGTCACTTGGTCATCCGCTCGAAGCAGCGTGAGCGCACTCACCATGCGGCTACGCGTATAGCCCGTACCGTGCAGCTCGCGGTCGAAGCGGCGCACGAGCAACACGTCGCGGTTGCCGATGCGCTCGACACGGCTGGACGCCACGTTGAGGCCGCATTTCCGCGCCAGTTGCAGGACCGCGTGTTCGACGAGGGGATCGTTCCAGCGGTCCTCATCCCGGCCGAACTTAGCCACCCAGAGAGCGCCGCCATCCTCGACGACGGCCTTCGGGCGCGCACCACCCATCGACGTGCCTTCGAGCAGCAACTCCCGCGCACGCCCAGCGACCGTCAGCTGTCGGCCGCGTTCCGCGGCAAGCACGGAATCGGCCGCGGCCTGCAGCTCTCCGAGGTCGAGGACGGCGTTGAAGAGGTTCCGCGGGCGGGGAGGTTCCAGGTCGGTGGCGAACCCGAGCGCACCCGCCCGGTCGTCCGGCCCTGCGAGCAGGTAGTCGAACTCCTCGAGCCGGGCTGCCCCGAAGCGTCGTTCGATGAGCAGGCGTCCCCAGTAGTCCGGCATGGAGTCCCGAATCGCGCCGAAGAAGCCGTTCATCCGGGTTGTCTGGTACAAGCGTTCCGTGAGCCGCAGTTCGAGCGGATCCAGCTCGACCGCGTCGGGACGGCTCAGGTAGCTGCGCCCGTACACGAACTCGCCCAACGCAACGCCATCCGGAGTCCTGGACACGCGAAAGCGACCGGCAACCACGAAGTCGGTCGCGCCGGGCAGGACGACGAAGACGAAGCACTCGCGTTCAGAAGTCATTGTCGAGCCGTCGGCGGCGACGGCGGGCTTGTTGCGGTCGCCGGACGCTCTCCAGAATCCTGCCCTCCTCGTCGAGGTCGGGGTCACCCAGGTTGTCCGCCTGGCTCAGTAGTCCGAGCGACCATAGAGCCCCGAGGTAAGCGGCGGCCGAGGCGCTGGGCTTGCCCTTCTCCAGATCGGCGATCGTGAGCCGGGAAACGCCGAGGCGGTCGGCAACATCCTGAAGGCGCAGTTGCCGTCGCAGGCGTGCGGTGCGGAGGTTGCGGCCCAGCCGCGTGAGGGCCTGCGCGACGGCGGCGGGGGGAGACTGGGTGATGGCGCTTCGGTTTGGCATGATTAGTTCAATATGCGTAGAATGTATTATAAGTATAGTTTATTTCACTCAACGCAGGTGGTCAAGCACGACAGCAGGGCAGTTCCTTGCACTTTCAGGGGTGAAGGACGTGCGGCGTAACGGGCTGAAGGTGGTTCGGCTGGATTGGTGAGCGATCTTCTGGTCCCCCTACGGCCCCAGGGTCAATATGCGACGACTGCGATGGGATGGACGCAGATCGGCAACACGCGCTCCAGGGCCATGGAAAAGTGCAATCTGGTATCCAGATGCTGGCGCCACATATATTGCACCCGAGTGGAAACGCGCCACCGACCGCGGTGGGTACCACCAGCCCCCGAAAGGGAGGAAGCCCACATGAAGCCCGGGCGCATCCCACCTCGCGCCACGATCACCAATAGCCCACCGGACGACGTCTCGGACGTCCTCCGGCGCTTTGGCAACAACCTCCGGACCGCCCGCTTGCGGCGACGGTTGCGGATCCAGGACATTGCCGATCGGATAGGCGCTTCCCGCTCCACGGTCACCAACGTGGAGAATGGGAAGCCCGGCGTGTCAGGAGCCGCGTACTTCGGTGTTCTGTGGTCACTGGGTCTGCTTGGCGACGCGGATTCCCTGGCCGACCCGGACCGTGACGAAGAGGGCAAGACCCGACAGCTGGCCCGCCTCCCGAGCCAGGCCCCACGCCTCCAACCGCTTCGCGATGACTTCTGACTATGACCGGTTTGTCTTTGTCGCTCTTCCCGGACGGAGCGAGTATGTGGTGGCAGGCCGCTTCCGTATGTCCGGCGACCCGCCGATGGGAGAGTTCATCTACGGCCACAGTTACCTGAGCCGGGCCGACGCGGTCGAACTTGACCCTGTCCACCTCACACTCAGTGGGCGCGTTCGCAAGGGAAGAGTTGACGGTCTATTCGGCGCAATTCGAGACGCCATGGCCTCTTCGTGGGGCCGGCTCGTGGAAGGGAGGCAGGACGGCACGGAGTATCTGGTCCGGAGTACGACCGACTACGGCGGTGCACTCGCTTTCGCTCGTGGACTCGAGGCTCCTGCTCCCAAACGCCGCTACAACGCCGTTGGCGATCTGGTTCGGATCAAGGCTGCACTTGACGCAGCTGCACCACCAGATCAGCGGGATGCGCCTCTGTGGGAAACACTGCCTCAAGGTCGAAGGCCTGTTGAAGCAAGCGCACCCAGGGTGATAGTGGAAGACGACCGCACACTCTGGATAGCGAAGTTCCCGCAGGACGGCATGACATGGAACCAGACGCGGGTCCGCCACGCGACACTGCAGCTTGCACGCAACTGCGGCCTTGACGTCGTTCCCAGCCGAATCGAGATCGTTCGCGGCGAAGATGTCCTGTTAGTACGACGCTACGACCGTGCCTGGGTGGGCGATGGGTATGCCTGCAGCCGCCTGATCAGCGGCTTTACCCTGCTCGGCACGGGGGATACGCCGACTGCGGAGCATGACTGGTCATACCTGACGTTGGCCGATCAGGTTCGCCGTGCGAGTTCACATCCCAGAGAGGATCTGCGCGAGCTCTTCGGGCGCCTGTGCTTCAACGCGGCCATCTCGTATCTGACGGACGATCCGCGTCATCCCATTATGGTCGCGAAGGGCACCGGCTGGCGTCTCGCCCCCGCCTCTTCGCCTGCGCCAACACCGTTGGCCGAAGGCAAGCGCGGCGACTTCACCATGATCTGCGGTCCGGCCGGCCGTTCGCCGAATCGTGAGAACATCCTGGCCGGGGCAGGACGGTTTCTGCTGGACCGGGCAGCGGCCGAAGCCATCCTCGACCGGATCTCCGGGATTGTACAGTCGTCGTGGTACGATGCGATGCGCAGCAGTGGCGTGAGCGTGAATGACTGCGATCTGGTGGGTCGGTCGATCGGCAGGTAGCGACTGCGATCGAGGGGCCGGGTAGGGGATCACGGCCTGCACGGATTCCCGCATTTGCCAGCGTGACGGCCTCCGTTGGTGCTCCCCGAAGTTCCCTCTGGCGCTGGTGGCGCGCTCGCTGCCAGATACGCGATCGAGCGCGCGTGCAGCCCATATGCCGACAATAACGCGCACAACAAATCCATATGACTACAATAGCTGTCATCGTGGTGGTAACTCGATGACAGTCAACACGTTAGCGCCGTCATCGCGGGCTTGCGGGGTGAGTCGGAGATTGCTATTGGGTACAGGAACTGCTGGATAGCGGACTATTCGGATGCCCCGAATGACGGGAGCGCCAGGGAGTTGGCGTCCGACCAAGGACAAGGGATTAACAAGCATAGGAGCACAGGAAGATGGGGAACAACACTCGCGGTGCTCACAGTGGCCCGAACTGGGGGTCGATCGTTACGGTCGTCATAGCGCTGATAGCGGGAACCTGGGCGCTGTCCGAGAAGTTCTCGGGTGTTGACGATCGGGTCGACGGTGTGGTCAAAGCGCTTGAGGACAGTATTCGGGCGGTACGCAGCAGCGTCGCCAAGCTGGAGGTACCGGAAGCCAAGTCTGAAAGCGAGTCCATCACGGAAGTGGCTTTGGATGAACCGCGACCCGGGGTACTCGAGGAACTCTGTCGCGGGGATACCAGCGCTGAGGATCTCATTCGCGTGGGAGAGACCGTCACGGGCACGCTGAGCAGATCTGATGAGCGGATGGAAGACGAGACCTATTTCGACGCTTGGATGCTGCCTGTCTGTGTGGGTGGACCAACGACCATTGAGATGACGTCCGAAACACTCGATGCATACCTCATCTTGTCGTCGCTATCGGATCTGAGTCATATAGCCGACGACGACGACGGCGGGATAGGGCTCAACGCACGTTTGACGGTTGATCTGGAGGCGGGCCTCTATCTCATCGCCGCGAATACTGCCTCCTCGCTGATCGGAGAACTCACGGGCAGCTATATGCTATCGGTTCAACGGTGAACGCGTGCGTGGCCGACACTGTCATCCGGATCGAGGCCAATGACAAGAAATCTCTAAACTTTGCGGTAACCAAGGGTGATACATACATGGTAGCCGGCGGTGGATCAGCCAACGCTAGCGCCCCAGACGTCGAGGGCGCGTCAACCTACGCGGGCATGGTACTCCCAAAGATAGCGTCGCTAACCAGATTCCGCACACCACGTACTTCGGAAAGGTTGAAAACATGCCAAAAAAGGCACACCACCAGCTTCACGCGAGGGTCGCAGGTCCGACGAGTGCACCTGAAAGACCACCTCGGTCAATCCACAAGCGGACTACCCGGTGCGGTGCTTTGGTTGTCGGGGCTATCGCTCTCATGGTCTCCTTTCCTCAGGCTGGTGCGGGGCAGGATTCCGTCGAACGCGCCGTCGTTTCCGTAGTTCAGGAACTCTTTGGTTGGGTGCATGTGGACGACGAGTATTCGCTCGTTCCTGACTACGGACAGTGGGGAGTGGTGGTCGGGTGGTTTTCGGAGGGCGAAGAGAAAGAAATCCGCTTCGACGTTTCCGCTGGGGAAAGCTACAAAATAGCGGGCCAAGGCGATCGCAACGTGTCAGATCTGGACATCTGTGTCTACGATTCCGTCGGTCGGGAGGTGGGCTGTGACGAACTCGCCGACGCAATTCCTCTGGTGACCTTCACCGCTTCAAGAAGCGGCACCTATCGGGCTGTCCTCACCGCCTACTCCCTTGAGAGCTTCACGGCGTACGCTGGAATGATACTCTTGCGCAGATAGCCGGTGTGCGCCGAGCGGCGCCGTGTGAACCCCATATACCTGGTCATCTACAACCTCGTGGGCTGCAAAGCCGTCCGGCAGGTGGACGTGTCCAAGCCAAACGGACCGTTGTTGCACCCGGTCCGGATGCGGGATTGGCACCATCGGCACAAGCCGCAATCCCAACGAAAAGCGACAGCGGGAACAGCGTGCCGAGAAAGCGCGCCCGCCGAATCACCGGTGGTCATTCCGTCCCCCTTAACTTACCGGCCTGAGCGCCCTCCTCAACGCCTCAACACCCCCCACCACCGGCAACTCCACACTGGTCCCGCGCAGATCCACCGTCAGCATCGTCCCGGGATCCGGGTGCAGCGTGAAATACTTGTCGCTCGAGAACACCATCAGCCCGATCCGCGCGCCCGCCGGGATCATCTGATCGTCCGGCTGCAGCGCAAACTCCAGCTCCACAAACTCGCCAGGCGTCAGGTCCGCACCGGACCGAGGACTCGCAATGTCCGCCGCACCCGCGTTGCCCGGGTCCGCCCAGCCCTTGGTGATGATGTTGTCGTTGATGTCGTCGCTGTCGGTCCAGGGAAGCGAGACGAGCCAGACGGTCAGGTTTGCAGCGGCTGCATCGGAGGCCACGCGCACGCGCACCGTGGCCGCGCCCGAGAGGTGAACATCCTGCTGGAGCGACGGTGTCGCATATAGAAGCCGGTGGTTCGACCATTCCGCCGCGGCGAGTTGGCCGCCCTCAAAAGCAAAATTGTCCACAATGCCGCCGGTTCCGTCCGCGTCGCCGGCGTTGAGGGAGAGGGTCCCGGTCCAGTTGCCGTCGCCCGTGGGGTGCAGGGGGACGCCCTCGGCCTCGGGGTGCGGATAGTCGGGGTAGGCGGTGGGCTGCTGGCGGTCGTCGACCTCGCGGACGATCCACGCGCGCGGGTCGTTTTCGACGCCGTTCTCGATGCCCAGGACGTAGCGGGTGAACCAGCGGTTCATGAGCTCGAGCGGCGGGGGACCGCCGTGGCCGCCCTGGTGATAGTAGATCTGGACGGGGACGCCGCGGGTCTTCAGCGCCTCGGTGATGCGGTAGCTGTGCTCGGGCATCACGTTCCAGTCGTTGAAGGCGTGGGCCATGAGGGTGGCGGCGCGGACGCCGTCGATGTGGTTCAGGTAGTCGCGGCCGGCCCAGAAGTCGTTGTAGTCGCCGGTGGTGCGGTCGAGTTCGGCGTACATTTCGTCGCGCACGTGGGCAATGCAGTAGTCGCGCACGTCGGGGTAGCCGCTGAAGATGAAGTCGAAGAGGACGTCGATGTCCTCGCCGGGGTACCCGCCGGGCGAGCGCACGAGGCCGTTCGAGCGGTAGTAGTGGTAGTACGACGTGTTCGGCGCGACCGGGATGATCGCTTCGAGGCCGTCGACACCGGTGGTCGCGGCGGCCAGGGGCAGGGTGCCGTTGTAGGAGGTGCCGGTCATGCCGACCTTGCCGGTGGCCCAGTAGGCCACGACGGGTTCGCCGCCGTCCACGCTGGTGAAGCCGCGCGCGCGCCCGTTCAGCCAGTCGATGACGGCCTTGGGCGCGAGTGATTCGTTGGCGCCGCCGACGGTGGGACAGCCCTGGGACTGGCCGGTGCCGGGGGACTGCGAGTGGATGACGGCGAAGCCGCGCGGCACCCAGGTGCGGACGTGCGAGTTGGAGATGACGGGCTGGCGCTCGATGTGCCGGATGGTGGCGGGGAAGGGGTCGCGGGCCGGGGGATCGCCGCCCACCTCCTGCCGCAGGCTCCAGAAGTGGTCGAAGTTGAGCCCGGCGACGCCGGAGTAGTAGGGGCTGGTCTCGTAGATGGCGGAGACGGTGAGCCCCTCGGTGTCGGTCTGGCCGGGGCGCGTGACGGCGACGTGCACGCGGTCGGGCCGTCCGTCGCCATCGGTGTCGAACTCGGTCTCGACCCACAGGTCATGACGGACCCAGGTGGCCGAATCGGCGAACGCGGGGACGACCTGGGCCTGACCGTCCTCGATGACGGGGCCGGTCTGGGCGGTGGCGGGGG
>VXMI01000234.1 GCA_009841165.1 Gemmatimonadota bacterium
GGCGTCGGGGCCGCGGGCGTCCAGTGTTGCAATGCGCAGGTCGTGCGCGACTTCCGCGGTGCGGCCGTCCTGGTAGGTGATCTCGGTCGATACGGTGACCGAATCGCCGTCCCCCTGCAGGGCGCCGATGATGTCGCCGAAGCGGGCCGCGATGTACCGGCGGCGGACCTTGCGGGTGCGCGTCAGCTCGGCGTCGTCGGCGTGGAGTTCCTTGTGCAGGAGGAGGAAGCGGCGGATGCGGGCGGCGGCAGGCAGATCCTCGTTGACGCTCGTGACATGGCTGCGGATGAGGCGTTGGATCTCGGCGCGGCGGGCCAGGTCTGTGAACGTGGTGTATGGAATGCGGTGCCGTTCCGCCCACTGCCCCGCGTTCTCCATGTCGATCGCGATCATCGTGGTGACGAACGGGGCGCCGGCGCCCCCGAACACCACCGCCTCGCGGACGTAGGGGCTGAACTTGAGCTTGTTCTCGACGTACTGGGGCGAAAAGTTCGTGCCGTCGGGGAGCTTCATGACGTCGGCCAGGCGGTCGATGACCACCAGGTGGCCGTCGTCCTCGAAGTAGCCAGCGTCGCCCGAGTGCAGCCAGCCATCGTCGAGGGTCTCGGCGGTGGCCTTCGGGTTGCGGAAGTAGCCCTGGAAGACGGCGGGGCTGCGGCAGAGGATTTCGCCCGCGTCCGAGATCCTGATCTCCGTATCCGGGAACGGCGTGCCGACCGTGTGGAAGCGGATGTCGCCGTCGCGATGCACCACCGAGATCCCCGAGACCTCGGTCTGGCCGTAGAGCTGCTTGAGGTTCACGCCGATCGCATGGAAGAAGCGGAAGACGTCGGGGCCGAGCGCCGCGCCCCCCGTGTAGGCGCGCCGCACCTTGTCGAGGCCGAGCTGGTCGCGGATCGGGTGGAAGACGGTCCAGTCGGCGATTCTGTGGCGGAACCGTGCCGGGAGGCCCGGGCGCGTGCCACTCGCGACCGCCTCGGCGCGCGTCTGGCCCTCCTTCATGGCCCAGCGGTAGATCCAGCGCTTGAGCGGCGTCGTGTCCTCGGCCATGACCTGCACGTCCGAGACCATGTTCTCCCAGATGCGCGGCGGCGACATCAGGAACGCGGGCCCGATCTCGCGCATGTCGCTCCGCACGGTGGCGGTCTCTTCGGGGAAGTTGACGGTGAAGCCGGTCAGCATCGCGCTCGCCACCCCGACCATCTGCTCGCCGATCCACGCCATCGGCAGGAACGACACGAACTCGTCGTCGCGTCCCATCGGATCGACCTCGACCAGCTGCCCCGCCATCGCCAGCAGGTTCGCGTGCGAGAGCATGGCCAGCTTCGGGATGCTGGTCGTTCCCGAGGTGGTGCACAGGAGAGCAGTGTCCTCCGCGCGGACCGCGGCCAGCCTCGCGTCGAACTCGACCGGGGCCCCCTCCCGGCGGCGCCTGCCGAGAGCTTCGACCTCCTCGAACGCCATCAGCCCCAGCGCTTCGTACGCGTACATCCCGCGCGGGTCGTAGTAGACCACGTACTCGAGCCCGGGGACCCCGTCGCGCACCTCGAGCACCTTGTCCACCTGTTCCTGGTCCTCGGCGACGATCAGCCTGGCCTCCGCGGCCTCCAGCATCGCGGCCAGCTCCGCCGGGATCGAGTCCTGGTAAAGGCCCAGCGGCAACACGCCCAGCGACTGCGCGGCCAGCTCCGCGATCACCCACTCGGGGCGGTTGTCGCCGATGATCGCGATCCGGTCGCCCTTCTCGATCCCCAGCTCGACCAGCCCGAGGGCGAACTCCCGGACGCGCTCCAGGTACTCCGCCCAGGTGGTCTCCTGCCAGATCCCGAACTCCTTCTCGCGCAGCGCGACCTCGTGCGGGCGCTTCGCCGCGCGGCGGGCGAGCAGACCGGGCAGCGTTTCGCCCGCATGCCCGTCGCCGTTCGCGGCGCGGCGGGCGCTCCGACCAGGGAGCGTGTCGTTCACGCCGTCTCCCGCGCCCGCCCCAGGTACGCGTCGATCACCGCCGGGTCGTTCCGCACCTCGTCGGGCGTCCCCTCCGCGATCTTGCGGCCGAAGTCGAGGACGATCACCCGGTCCGAGATGTCCATGACCACGTCGATGTCGTGGTCGATCACCACGACCGTGACGCCCCGCTCCTCCTGCACGTCGAGGATGAAGCGCGCCATCGACTCCTTCTCCTCGGCGTTCATGCCGGCGGTGGGCTCGTCGAGGAGGAGAATCCGGGGGTCGAGCGCCAGCGCGCGGGCCATCTCCACCAGGCGCTGGTTGCCGTACGCCAGGTTCCCGACCTCGGCGCTACGCAGCGGCTCGAGGTTCATGAAGTCGATGACCTCTTCGACGTAGCGCCGGTGCTCGATCTCGGCCCGGCGCTGCCGGCCCAGGTACAGCCCCCCGCTGAGAACCCCACCCCGCATGTGGACGTGGCGCCCCAGCATCAGGTTCTCCAGCACGGTCATGTGCTTGAAGAGCTCGATGTTCTGAAAGGTGCGGGCCACTCCCAGCGCGGCGATGCGGTGCGGAGCGAGGCGGTGCAGCGCGTGGCTGGCGCCGTCCGGCCCCGTCAGAGTGATCGTCCCCTCCTGCGCCCGGTACAGCCCCGAAACGCAGTTCAGCACGCTGGTCTTCCCCGCCCCGTTGGGCCCGATCAGCGCCAGCAGCTCGCCGTTGTGCACCTCCATCCCGAACCCGGCGAGCGCGGTGACGCCGCCGAAGCGGAGTGAGAGGTCGCGGAGTTCGAGGATTGGCATGGAGTCAAGGATAAGCCGGCACCGCCGCGGGAACAGGGGTCGCGGCGATCAGCCGTCCGGTCTCGGAAAGAACTGGTCGATCAGGATCGGATTCCCGTCCGGGTCCGTGATCACGATGCTCGCCGGACCGGCCGCCTCCGGGTCGGTGTCGGTCATCATCTCGACCCCGTCCGCCACGAGCGACGCGCGGATGTCGCGCACGTCGGTGAAGTCGCTCACGCGCGACATGTCCTGTGCCAGCCCGGGATTGAAAGTGAGGATGTTCTTGTCGAACAGTCCCTGAAAGAGGCCGATGATCGTCGTTCCGTTCACCATGATCAGGTACTTCTCGCCGTCGCCGCCCGTCACGGCGAAACCGAGCTTCTCGTAGAACGAGCGCGAGGTGGCGAGGTCCTGAACGGCGAGGCTGATCGAGAAAGCGCCGAGTTCCATCAGAACCTCCGCGATCCGTCGATCCGCTCGCCACCGACCCACACGCCTTCGATCGCTCGCATGTTGGCCAGCTCCCGCAGCGGGTCGGCCCGAAGCACGATGAAGTCCGCGCGACGCCCGGGCTCGAGCGTTCCGATGTCGCTCCGGCCTAGACAGTCGGCGGCCACGCCCGTCGCCGAACGCAGGATATGTGCCGGCGACAGTCCGGCTTCCGCCATCAGCTCCATCTCCATGTGCTCGAAGTAGCCCTGGAAGCGCCCCATGGGGCCGGAGTCGGTGCCGAACGCGATCGGCACGCCCGCGCGGGACAGGAGCGCCAGGTTGCCCTGGGCGATCTCAAGTGCGCGCCCGTAGGCCTCGGCGGCGCCGGACGCCCGCACCCTGGCCTGCCGGTCCGGGTCGCTCACCGCGACCACCTGCGCCGAATCGACGTCGAAGGCGAGGAACGGGTCGTCGAAGAACGCCGGGCGCTCCCCATAGGCGTACGTCGAAACTTCCCGGGTCAGCGTCGGCACGTAGCAGACGCCCGTTTCCAGGAGCAGGGCGATCGTCTCCTCGTCGACCGGGCCGTCGCGGATGCTGTGCGCCACCATGCCTGTCCCGGCGCGGAGCAGTCCCCTGGCGTCCTCCTGGTAGAAGAGATGGGACGCGACACGGAGGCCGTGGTCGCGGGCGCGCGTGATCACGGCGGTGTAGGTCTCCGGGGTCATCTTCGTCGTCGTGCCCAGGTTGTCGTCGACCCGGATCTTGATCCAGTCCGGACCCATCGCGGCGACCCGGTCGGTGATGACCATCACTTCCTCGGGGTTGGCGCCCGTGACCACGGGCCCCGAGACGAGCAGCCGCGCGCGGCCCGAGGCACCGTCGCCCCAGCTCGCGTCCCGCAGCTCGAAGGCGGGCTCGCGCTCCCCGCCCAGGCTGTTCACGGTCGTGACGCCGAAGCGCGCATAGCGGGCGAGTTCCCGAGACGCGTACTCGCGGTATTCGACGCCGGCGTTCGGGATCCAGGTGCCCGCGACGTGGCCATGCGTGTTGATCAGTCCGGGGATCACGTACCATGTGTTCGCGTCCAGCGACTCCACGCCCGCCGCGTCGGCCATTCCCCGCACGTCGCCCTCTTCGGGCATCGGCGACACCGAGAGGACCCGGCCCCCGCCGATCTGCAGGACCGAGGGAGGAGTGGTCTCCGCGCCGGTGCCGTCCCACACACGCACGTTGTAGATGACGAGGTCGGCGGCCGGGTCGACGGACATCGCGGACGAGCAGCCGGCCAGGCAGAGCGGCAAGGCGGCAAGGGCGAGCCAGGCGCTCCGCGAGGGGCCCGCGCCAGGGGCTGAGTGATTCCGCAGGCGCACCGTGTCCGGTCGCTCAGCGGGTGCAGGCGGTCGAGGCCGCAGCGGCAGCCTTCGTGCTCTTTTCATCATTTCCTTTTCCCTTGCGTTTGGCGGTCAGGCGCGGGCGACGGGCGGGCGAACAGCACGATCGGGTCCCCCGCCCTGAGCTCGATGCCCCGGAAATCGCCCGGGGCCGCGGAGACGGAACGCATGGTGATGCGGGTGCCTTCGGTGTTCGCGGTGTCGTGCGTGACGGTGACGATCGTGCTGAGCGCGCTCCCGGTCTCGATGTCGAGCGTGTCGACCGACGGGCCGACCCCCTGGGTGAAGAGGATGACTTCCATCTGGTAAGGTGCGCCCTGCTCCACCCTCGCGGCCACCTCTGCGGGCCCGGGGGCCAGCAGATCGTCGTCGTCGATGCGCACGAGTTGCACGGGCAGCCCGAAGGGCGTTCCCGGGTTGGCTCGCAGGTCCAGGGTGCGCAGTCTCGACAGGCCGACGAAGAGGCCCGGCGGCAGGTCGGTGAGGTCGCTGCGGACCATCAGGAGCCCGGACAGGTTGGAGAGGCCGCTCAAGACCGTCGCCGGAAGCTCGCTGACCGGATTCCCGCTGAGCTCCAGCCACCAGAGGCTGGTCAGACCCGAGAACGTGCCCGGGGGCAGTTCGGTGAGTCCGTTGTCGGCCAGGCTGAGGCTTCCCAGGCTCGACAGTCCGGAGAACACTCGCTCCGGCAGCCGCGTCAGTCGGTTGTTCGCCAGCCAGAGGGTCTCGAGTCCGCGGAGGTCCGAGAAGACGGCTTCTGGAAGGTCGGTCAGGCCGACGCCGGCCAGGGTGAGTCGTTCAAGCCGCGACAGGCCCTGGAAGTCGCCCTGTCGCAGCGTGGGGATGACCGTGGCCTCGCGCCGGCACAGCGGCCAGTCCGACCGATTGCAGAGTTCGAGATCGGCGATCGCCGCCAGGTCCTCCGGGGCCGGTTCCAGGCAGTGGCCGAAGCCCGCGACGCCGAGGATCTCTTCCTGGATTCTGGGTGTGCGGTCGCACACGCCCTCCTCGATCACGATGCGGGCCGTGTCTGGCGAGCCCAGGAGGTATCCGGCGGCGGGCGCGGGCGTGTCCAGCGTGACGTTCAGGACCTCGCGAGCCGGCTCGATGTCGTGGTCGTCGTTGATGGCAAGTTCGATGGCCGCGACCGTGTCGCCCGCGCCGATGCGCACCGTGCCGCCGGGATCGCCGGCGTAGTCCGCGCTGTCCGCGTCGTCGGTTGCCGCGTCGTCGTCGGTGCCGATCGTGTAGCCGAGCGTGACGGGTGATTCGGGGGCGGGGGCGACCGCCAGGCGCAGTACGGCAACCCCGCCTTCGGGCGCGCCGACCAGGCTGGTTGCGAATGCAACCGTGGGCGTGGCCGGCGGCGCCTCCGGCCTGGCGTCGGCGGGCCCGGTGGCGCCGCTGTCGCAGCCGGCCGCCCAGAGTGCGCAGGCTGTGCGGGCCGCGCAGATCGCCCGGGGCACCCGGAGGCGGGATCCGGGGGCTGCGTGCGGCGCGACGGCGGCTCGCAAGCGGCGCAAGGGGGTCAGTCCCCGGTGGCCACGTACAGCTGGCTGCCGCCGCTCCGGAACTCCCGCGCCTTTTCGGTCATCCCTTCTTCGACTGCGGTCTGCGTGTCCAGCCCCCGCTCGCGCGCGAACCGCCGCACGTCGTCGCTGATCTTCATCGAGCAGAACTTCGGGCCGCACATCGAGCAGAAGTGGGCCACCTTCGCCCCCTCGGCCGGAAGCGTCTCGTCGTGGAACTCGCGTGCGGTCACCGGGTCCAGCGACAGGTTGAACTGGTCGCGCCAGCGGAACTCGAAGCGCGCCTTCGAGATCGCGTCGTCCCACTGCTGGGCGGTCGGATGCCCGCGCGCCAGGTCGGCGGCGTGGGCCGCGATTTTGTACGCGATCACGCCGTCCTTGACGTCGTCGCGGTTGGGCAGGCCGAGGTGCTCCTTCGGGGTCACGTAGCAGAGCATGGCGGTCCCGTACCACCCGATCATCGCCGCGCCGATCGCGCTCGTGATGTGGTCGTAGCCGGGCGCGATGTCGGTCGTAAGCGGCCCGAGCGTGTAGAACGGCGCCTCGTCGCACCACTCGAGCTGCTTCGTCATGTTCTCCTTGATCAGGTGCATGGGGATGTGCCCCGGCCCCTCGTTCATGACCTGCACGTCGTACTCCCACGCGATCCGGTTCAGCTCGCCCTGCGTCCGCAGTTCGGCGAACTGGGCCTCGTCGTTCGCATCCGCGATCGAACCGGGGCGCAGCCCATCCCCCAGCGAGAACGAGACGTCGTACTCGCGCATGATCTCGCAGAGTTCGCGGAAGTTCGTGTAGAGGAAGTTCTCCCGGTGATGCGCCATGCACCATTTGGCCAGGATCGAGCCGCCGCGCGACACGATCCCCGTGACCCGCTCGGCTGTCAGGGGCACGTAGCGCAGAAGTACGCCCGCGTGCACGGTGAAGTAGTCCACGCCCTGCTCGCACTGCTCGACGATCGTGTCCCGGTAGACCTCCCAGGTCAGCTCCTCGGGCACGCCGCCGACCTTCTCCAGCGCCTGGTAGATGGGCACGGTGCCGATCGGCACGGGGGAGTTGCGGATGATCCACTCGCGCGTGGCGTGAATGTTCCTGCCCGTCGACAGGTCCATGACCGTGTCGGCACCCCACAGCGTCGCCCAGCGGAGCTTCTCGACTTCCTCGTCGATCGACGACGTCACCACCGAGTTCCCGATGTTGGCGTTGATCTTCACCTTGAAGCCGCGCCCGATGATCATCGGCTCCAGCTCGGGGTGGTTGATGTTGGCCGGGATGATCGCGCGGCCGCGCGCCACCTCGTCGCGCACGAAGCGCGGGTCGAGCCCCTCGCGGATCGCGATGAACTCCATCTCGGGGGTGACCTCGCCGCGCCGCGCATAGTACATCTGCGTGACCGGGCCGTTGCCGCGCCGGGTGGTGCGGCGGAGGCCGGTGGGGAGTTCGAGAGGGTCGTCGCGCTTGCCGGGGGTGAGGGTGGCGGCGCGGCCGGTGACGCGCACGTCCCGGGCGGAGATCCAGGGTTCGCGGAGCGGGGGCAGGCCTTCGCGGACATCGTGGCCGGGCGGGCCGCTGGTGTCGTAGACGCGGAGGGGTGGCTCGCCGCCCGAGAGGGAGATCTCCCGCATGGGGACGCGGATGCCGCCGGGGCCATCGACGTGGACGCGGGTCGAGTTCGGGAAGGCGTCGCCGTACGCGACGGGAGGGGTACCGGGCGCGGGCAGGGTGTCCACTGGCTTGATCATTTGCGGTCGTCGGTTTCTTCCGGCTGCCGCGTCGTCGCCGGGCGGGAGTGCCCGGCCACCGGCGGGTGGACCCCGCTCGTGAGCCAGCCGCGCTCCCTACGCCGGTATCAGCCGGATCAGGTCATTGGGGTTCGCTCTCAATCCCG
>VXMI01000184.1 GCA_009841165.1 Gemmatimonadota bacterium
GAACCGGACAGATGTTGTGCTACGAAACCGGACAATTCATGTGCTCCCAACAGAGATCGCCAGGCGACGGATCGAGGCCCTGGAAGTGGGGCGCAACTCGGCGGAGCGGCGCGCCTGGGCGCCGCGATTAATTGTCGAAGCCCGCAGGCGGCCGCGTGTTATGTTACGCCTTCGTCCCCGCCCTACCGGAGCCTGAGCCTGCCACGGACGCCGACGGTGTGTTCGGCCCGGCCGAGCACACCCTCGCGCCTGGTCCCCTCGATGCGGAGGCCGAGGCCCGAGCCGAGGTCGTAGCGCAGGCCGCTGCTGAAGGCGCGCGCGCCGCTCTCCGAGAGGCGGAAGCCGCCGTAGGGCGTCCCGTGGAACCCGGCGAGTCCGTAGGCGACTTCGGCGTCCACGTTCGCGCCGATGTCCAGCGCGCGGTCGTGCACGGCATCGGTGACCCCGCGCTCCCAGAGCTGGTTCACGCCGCTCGCCGCATCGCCGTACGAGGGCGCCACGCGCACCTGCAGCCCCTGTCCCCGCGTTGCGGGATCGAGCTGGATCATGCCGCCGAAGCCCCATTCCTCGTAGCCGTCGCGGCCCGAGATGAGCAGCCTGCCGCGGCCTTCCGCCGTCAGGCCCCAACGGACGTTGCGGTAGCGGACGCCGCCGCCGACCTCCGCGCCGGCGCCGTTGATGCCGTCGCCGTTGTCGTAGCGCATGCCGCCCTCGATCGTCATCGCGACCTCGTTGCCGCCGGCCGAGCGGTAGCCCTGCGTCCACTCGAGCGCGAGTCTGGCGCGCTGCATGTCCAGCGTGAGGGAGTCGATCCGCGGGCCGCCGTCGACCAGGACGCGTCCGGCCCACCCCTCGGCCTTGACACGGACGCCGCCGATGGCGCTCTCCATCAGCTGGTAGCTGCCGCCCGCCGCGCCCGTCATCATCCTCGCCGGGCTGGTGCGCAGATCCTCGCGCTCGTCCTCGACCTCGATGTCGCCCCAGCCGAACCCGGCCGTGCCCCACGCGGCGTTCCCGCGCTCGCCCGGGAACCAGGCCACATACGGGTTGATGCTGGTCATCGCCGTGCCGTAGGTGCCCGCCACCGGGGCAGCGCCGGTCTTGTCCGTGAAGTCGAACGTGCCCGAGGAGTGCGAAGCCGCGACGCCCGCCAGGATGTCCGCAGCCACGCGTGTGTCCGCGCCCACGTGGGCGCTCACCATCGATCCGCTCCAGTCGAGCACGCTCGCGCCGGGTTCGCCCATGTGGTGGTACTCGCCCGCGCCCCAGGTCGCCAGCTGACCAGGGCTTCCGGCCTGCTGCGGTGCGTTGGATGCGCCTAGCGGCGTCTGGAACGACGTGCCGCCGAAGAGGGTGGCGAGGCCCGAGCGGTCGCGGCGGCCAAGGCCGGTGCCCGGCGAGGACAGGCTCGACGCCATCGAGGACAGTCCGCCCATGTCCACGCGGCGGTCCATCCCCATCCCTGAGGCCACCACGTCGACGCGGTCGGCGATCGCGCCCACCGTGCTCGACGCCATCGCCCCGGCCACGTGCGGCAGGACGGTCGTGTTGAGACGTCCCGCGCGTTCGACTGGGTCGTCCGTGGCCGCCGAGGCCACGTTGGACGGCTCGCCCGCGCCCGCGCGGTTGATTGCCGAGACGCGGTAGAACCGCTGGCTGCCGGGAAGCAGGCCGGTGTGAGCATAGGTCGTGCCCGTCACCCGAGTGTCGGACACCAGGATGCCCCAGTTCTGTCCGGTCTCCGAGACCTCGATCCGGTAGCCGGTGACCGATGCGCCGCCGTCGTAGGCGGGCGCGGTCCAGGCCAGGTCGATCTGCGTCGGCGAGGTCGGGGTAGCGGTCAGGCCGGTGGGCGGGTCGGGCACGGTGGCGTCCGTCGTCGCGGTCGCGACGCCCGATGCGCTTCCGACCCCGACCCGGTTGATCGCCGAGACGCGGTAGTGTCGCGTGGTTGCGGGCGCGAGGCCGGTGTGCGAGTAGGTGGTGCTTGTGCTGCGCGTGTTGGCCACCAGTGTCTGCCAGCTGGCACCGCCGTTGGCCGACACCTCGACCCGGTAGCCCGTCACCGCCGCGCCGCCGTCCGACGACGGGCGCTGCCACGACAGGTCGATCTCCGAGGTGCCGTCGGCCACCGCACTGAGGTTGCGCGGCGCGCCCGGAATAGTCGCTTCCGTCGTTGCGCTTGCGACCGCGGAAGCCGTCCCGAGCCCCGCGGCGTTTATCGCGTACACGCGATAGTGCCACGTGGCCGCGGGCTGCAGGTTGCGGTGCGAGTAGTATGCGACCCTCGAGCCCGTGTTGCTGCGGATGATCCGCCAGGTCCTGCCGCCGTCGCTCGACGCCTCGACCCGGTAGCCCAGGACCGCAGCGCCGCCGGTGTTCGACGGTGCGCGCCACGCGAGGTCGATCCGTGACGTCCCCACCGCCTGGGCCGTCAGGCCGGTCGGGGCCGAGGGCACGTCGGGGTTGGTGGCGGTGCCCGCCTCCAGCGACCACGGGCCCACGCCCACCGAGTTGATCGCCGCCACCTGGTAACGGTAAGCGGTGGCCGGCTGCAGGTTCGTATGCGTGTAGGTCGTCGCCGTCGAGTTCGTGTTGGGGCGGATTGTGATCCACCTGCTGTCCTGGGGGCCCCGGGCCCGGATCGAGTAACCGGTGATCCGCGCCCCGTTGTCCTCCCGTGGGACCTCCCAGGTCAGCGTGATGCTCCTCGGGCCGTCCGCGCGCGCACGAAGGCTGCCCGGCGCGTCGGGCGCACCGGCGTTGGTCCGGCCCGTCGCCACGTTCGAATACGGCCCCGTGCCCTCGGCGTTGATCGCCGCGACCCGGTAGTACCGCGTCGTCGCCGGCTCGAGCCCGCCGTGCGTGTAGCTCGTGCCCGCCGTGCTCGTGTTGGCCTCGAGCGTCGTCCAGCTGATCCGGTTGGCCGACACCTCGATCCGGTAGCCCGTGATCGCACCCCCGCCGTCCGACGACGGGCGCGTCCACGTCAGCAGAAGCTGCGTTCGGCCCCCGAGACCGCTCGGCACCGCCCTGAGACCCGTCGGCGCGCCGGGAGCCGTTGCATCCGTCGTCGCGTTGGCCACGCTCGACCACGCGCCCCGGCCGGCTGCGTTGATCGCCGCGACGCGGTAGTAGTACCGCGTGCCCGGCTCAAGGCCCGTGTCCGTGTACTCGGTCGTCCTGGATTCGGTATCGGTCTCCAGCACCGTCCACCGGCCGGTGCCGGTCGGAGACACCTCGATCCGGTAGCCCGTGACCGGGCCCCCGGCCGAAGACGGCGCCGTCCAGTCCAGCTCGATTCTCGAGGTCCCCCTCGCCCTCGCCGTCAGGCGCGTCGGCCGTCCCGGCACGCGGCTCGTCGTCGCGTCCGCCACTTCCGACCACGCTCCCGCTCCATGCCGGTTGATCGCCGCCACCCGGTAGTGGCGCGTGGTGCCGGGCGACAGGCCGGTGTCCCGGTAGCTGGTCCGGGTGTCGTCCGTGTCATCTTCCAGCGTCTGCCACGTGTCGCCCGCGTCCGTCGAATACTCGATCCGATACCCCGTGATGTCGTCGTCCCCGGGATCGGACGGCTCCCGCCAGTCGAGTTCGATCACCGATGCCCCCTCCGCGCTCGCTGTCAGGCTCCGCGGCGGACCCGATGTGCCGGTGTCCTGTTCGGTGATGTTGTCGACCCGCTCGCGGCGCAACTCTTCGGCCAGGTTGCCGGCCTCGTCCTGCAGCGGTGCCGCCCCGTGTTCGTAGGTCACGCGAACGACGTCGTCAGAGCGGACGGGCGACTCCAGCGTCAGAATCACTTCGTCGCGTTCGACTTCGACATCCTCCACCTCCACGTCATCTCCGTCCGCCACCACGACAAAATCCACCGGGCTGGGGACGGATGCGCGTCTCTCGTCCAGATCCTCGTGATAGACAATCACAAGTTCGTCCCCGTCGACGGTCGCTTCTTCGAATTCCGGCCGACGGTTGTCGATCCTGAAGCGCTCCTCCTCCTCCGCGTTCTCTTCACCGTCCTCATCTTCAACCCGGCCCGCCGGAATCGTGATGGTCACGTACCCCTCGATCTCGTCCGGCTCGATGGTGAGCGTGTATCGGTCGCCGCTGCCGGTCAGGTCAATGGCTCTTCCTTCGTCGACTTCGACGTCGCTGAGCCTGAACCCCACCACGTCCTCGGACCATACGATGCGGACGTCGAACTCCTCGTAGACATCTCCCGTCTGCCTCAGCTCCCATCGCTCCACCGTGGGCGCCACCGCGCCGACCGGATGAGAGGACCACCGCAGGCGCGGCGAGGACTCCTCCGCTTCACCGCCAGGAACGAGGCCCTGCTGGGCTCCGGCGTTGCCGGAATGCACAACGCCGCAAAGGGCCGCTGCGGCGGCCGGAATCAAACGGAGCAACCTGAGGTGGATCGGAGTCATCTGTCCGCTCTTTTGTAGGTAAATGAAGGCAAGAAACTGGCCCCCGCCCGGCGAACCGGGCGGGGGCGCTTGTTACTGCCGCCTGGGATCACGTTCCCAGGGTTGTGGGTTTAGCTAGCGGTTCGTGTTACGCCGCCGGAGACCGCTCCCGCAGCTCCGTTACCCGCATCGGTGACGGCACGCACTTGAATGTTGTAGGTGACCGAACCGGTGGCTGGTTCTTCGAGCGTCACGTTGACCGTTCGCACATTCGTTCCGCCGGTTACATCCATCCACAACGCATTGTCTGCGCTCGTGTCGGCAAAGTCACCTGCTTTCATGCGGTACTGGAACTTCCGACTTGTCGTTGCTCCCGTACCCCACTGGTCGGGCGTGAACGTCCACGCCACCTCATAGACATCGGTTGTACCAACCTGCGTTGCTGTTACGACCGGCGCGGTCGGCGCGGTGTCGTCGTCCGTGATGGTCAGGTCAGTGGTCACCGCTCTGTCGCGTTCGGGCGCGGTGGCCGTGACGTCGGCATCGTCATCATACTCCACCTCATCCTCCACGATTTCCGCGAAGAAGTTGACGGTGGGATCGCCGCCGGTCGCGTCAGTCAGGTTGTCGACCGCAGTTACGAGCACCGACGCCTCGGTTGCACCCGCGTTGAAGGTGACTTCCGTAGCTGCCAAGCTCACCAATGCGGCGTCGTCCTCGTCCACCACGCCGATCCTGACACGCATGGCGCTATACACCGCTTGACCCGATGTCAAGGAGACGGTCACGCGCGTCGTGTCCTCCTGGACATTGGTCGTCACTGGGTTGTCTGCCTCAGCTACCGAAGCCGGAGCCACCGCTGCCGTGACGGTTGGCCATGGGGCGGCCGTTATGGATGTCGCCGCGCCTGGTGCGGTACCGATGACGGCGCGCACCCAGTACGTATGATCCAACCCGTTCTGTATGCCAGCATGTTCGGTCGTCGTGATGGTTTGGCTACCGCCGCCGGGGGTGGCGGTCGCTGCAACCCAAGTCCCGGCTTCACCGTCTGTGCTGTTCACACTGTATTCGTAGCCGGTAAGACCCGCCACGTTCTGGGGCGTCTCCCAGGTCAAGGTCAGTGACTGGGTAGCGCCCGAAACGGCCTTCAGGTTCCGCACTGCACTTGGCGCGTTCGCTTTCCGCGTCACCGTGACGGTGTATTCCGTCTCCGTCGTCCCGTCTTCAGACTCGACGGTTATGGTGACCTCGGTGTCGCCGACCTCGAGTTCGACATCCATCGAGGCGCTACCGGTCCCCATCTCCTCGTTTTCGCCGGCCTCGATTGTGACCGTGGCAGCCGAGGAGGTCGCCGTAGCGACAACCCGGGTCCCCGTGACGTTGAATCCGACCTCGGCCTCGTATTCGTCCTCATCCGAGGCGAAAGCCGGATCCAGCACTCCCGGCGTCACAGTCAGTCCGGACAGCGTGGAGACGTTCGACGGCACGGCCGCAGCCACGAAGGTGCCGATGTCGTGCGTCTCGTCGTCATCGACCCTGAGCCCGAGGTTATCTCCGTCCTCCGGATCTGTGAAGCTGTAGCCGTCCTTCATGGCCGTGACGTCGTATCTCTCGTCACCGTCGACCCAGATGATGAAGCGGCCGTTGTCGTTGGTCTCGTCGCTGGCGCTATAGTCTCTGCCCTGGGCCGTGGCGGTGACCGTTACGCCCGCCATGCCGTTGTCGTCGGCGTCCTTGACGGCTCCGCGGATCCTGCTCTGCCGGAGCGCCTCGAAGTCCACACCGTCTTCGTCATCGCCGACTTCGAGCCTTTCGACCTCGTCGGTGTTGTCGAAGTAGTACCGGTTCTTGCTCGGCGTGATGGTGTAGTCTTCGTCGTCATCCGTGACCCGGACCTGCATCTCGTAGGTACCGTCGTCACCGGTCCTCCGGCAGTTCATCGCGTCGTCGCCTTCGCCGACCGTGCAATACGCACCGATCGCGCTGATCCACTGCCGGTTGTGCAGAACGTCTTCGCCGTCCTCGTTGACCACGGTGAGGTCGACACCGGAGACGGGATCGCCGTCTTTGTCCGTGACCGTCCCCGTGACCGTCGCCAGCATTGCCGATTCCTTGAGCACGATGTCGAGCCGCTGCGGATCGTTGGCCTCGAAATCGATACCGTCCGTGGCACCGTCGGCGTCTGTGATCTGGTATCTGCGACTCGATCTCGAGTTGTTCGGGTCGTCTCTCTGGGTGTCGTATCCGTCCAGGGAGAACGACACGTAGAGCTTGCCACCGGTCCTCGATGCCCTGGAGGCTACGCGGCTGAAGTCCGGCACGATGTAGCGACCGTCGATATCGGTCATCACCGTTACGCCGTTGACCGTCACCTCGACATCTTCGAGGGGGTCGTCGGCCTCGTCCAGAACGATGCCGTAAAGCGTACTCGTGGTGGGCCGCACCTCGAAGTAGACGCCTTCAGTGTCGTCGCCGGGGCGGAAGGGACCGGCTCCACCGGTCAGGGCGGTGACGTCCATCACGGCGCCCTCGTGAACTCGGAACTCTCGGCCGATCCCGGCACCGTTGGCGACCGCTGCCCAATTGTCGGACAGGGAAACGCCGTAGACGCCCTCGGCCATGCGGCCGAAGTACAGATCCTGCCTCTCGTCGACTTCGTTGGCCCAGGTGCTGGAGCTCGAACTCTCACCCGCCGACCTGACGGGACTCTCGAGGGTCGTGGCCGATTCCGCCTCACCCGCAATGCTCTTGCCGGTGACGGGCGTGAGGCCGAGTTCGACCCCGGTCACATTGACGGCCCTCTCGGCCCTGAAGCCGTCGTCGTTGTCCTTCTGGACGATCATCTTCTTCACGTGCGCCGCGACGGTGTGCGTGGGCACGAAGCCGAACGAACCGCACTCGCCGTGATCCTGGCCCGTCGGGTCTACCTTCCTGCTCGGGCAGAGGCTGACCGTGTGGCCATAGCCGCCTTCGGAGCCGAACCCGCTGCCCTCGATCCCATTGGCGTCCTTGTCCTCATACGCCGCCAGATTGTCGGTGGGCACGATCTCCACATGACCGATTTCGTCTGCCAGCACGAAGATGTTGAGGTCGGTCGGGAGGTTCTTGAACGTATAGACGCCCTTGTCGACCCACACCGTGCGGTCGGAACCGCTTGTGTCCCACCTCCACACGGCCGGATCGATGGTGTTTCGCCGGTTGCCGGCCGTTTCATGGCGGAGCTCGAGCTCTACGCCGGTAACGCACTCATCGTCGTCATTGTAGGCGATACAGGTGGCCGACACATCTCCCGTGCCGATGTTGCCCGTGAAGCCCGGGGCCTGGTCGACTTCGCGATACACGGATACCATCAGCGTCTGCGTCGTGAAGCGCGCGGTGACCGTACCCGCGTCCATCTCGGTGTCCACCGAGAGTCCGGTGTGGGTGTGCATCACCGCGTCGACCGTCTCGTAGCTCTCGCTGCCGTCCATCTCGTCGTCCTGGTCGGCGTCG
>VXMI01000114.1 GCA_009841165.1 Gemmatimonadota bacterium
GACACAAGCGCCGCACGGAACATCTATCACATCACCGCCACCGTGCGGGAAGAGGTTGGGCGCCTTCAGACTTCCGTCGGGGGGCTGGCGGGGGGATTGGAGCAGGCGTCCACACAGTTGCAACGCCGCTTGAAGGATCTTCTCGCACTGGTCGATCTGGCGCAGTCCGAAGCCGAGGAAGCGGTGCTGGAGACCGCGGCCAGGGTCCGTGCGCTCCGTGCGAATGCGGGAGGGTTCCTGCTCGCCCAATTGCGTCGCAACCTCACCGGGGATGCGGCCGGGGACGGGACTCGCAAGAGCGAGGCCGGGCCCGCAGCGGAAGGCTTGCCGGAGATGGAAGAGGCAACCGGGACGGATGGATCACCGGCTGCGGAGGCGTCACAAGCCGCGGGTGGGGCCCGGTTGCGCGAGACGCCCGGGTCAGGACCCACATCGCCCTAGAAGTAGTCCTTCTCCAGCCCGGCGTAACGTACCACGAGTTTCTTGCGCCCCGCGTCGCCGAAGTCGACGGTGACCTTCATGTCCGGTCCGAATCCGGAGAGTTCCACGATCACACCCGAACCGAAGGTCTGGTGGACCACGCGTTCGCCCTTGACGTAGCTCGGGCGATCCTGATTGAAGCCATCGTCGTAGGCTGGTTTTCCGGTCCAGGCGGCGGATGACCTGCCGCCTCCCGATCGATGACCGACGGCCCAACGCGACGCCCTCAGGCGATCGGTCCGGATCTCCTCCAGGTCCTCCAGCACATCCATGAACGTGGAACCACGCGACCGCAGGACCTCGCCGGCCCGGCGCCTCGACCGGGCGTGGATCAGATACAGCTTTTCGCAGGCACGCGTCATGCCCACATAGAAGAGCCTCCGTTCCTCCTCGAGAAGCTGCTCTTCGTCGTATGCCCGAGAGAGGGGGAAGAGTCCCTCCTCCAATCCGCTGATGAATACGACCGGAAACTCGAGCCCCTTGGCACTGTGGACGGTCATCAGCGTGACCGCATCGGCGCCCGGATCGTGCCTGTCGATGTCGGCGACGAGGGCCACGTGCTGCAGGAAGAGGCTCAGGTCCGTGAATGTGTCGCGGTCACCCTCGTCCAGTTCCAGCAGCTGCTCCGCCTCGAACTGTCGGGCCGCCGCGACCAGTTCCCGCACGTTTTCCGCCCGGTCGTCGCCGTCGGGGCTCTCCTCCCGCAGCAACCGGACCAGGGCCAGTTCCTCGATGAGAGCCTCGAGCACCCGTCCCGCCGAATGATCCGCCGCCCTGGCCGAGTAGCGGCGGATGAGATCCGCCAACCGTGACAGCCCCTTCCGTGGAGACTTGCCGAGGCCCGGCACCTCGGCGGCGCGTGCCGAAGCTTCCAGCAGATTGATCCCCGATTCCCGGGCAAATGCGGACAGGCGGGCGAGCGAGACGGCTCCGACTCCGCGTCGCGGATAGTTCACCACGCGCTCGAAAGCGTCGGCATCGCGTGGATTCACAATGAGGCGGAGGTAGGACAGCACATCCTGGATCTCGCGACGCTCGTAGAATCGAACGCCCCCGACGATCTGATAGGGGACGCCCCTGCGCCAGAAGCGGTCTTCCAGGGCCCTGGCCTGGGCGTTGGTCCGGTAGAGCACCGCAAAGTCCCGGTGGTCGAGGCTCGGTTCGGAGAGCATCCTGCGCTCGATCTCCTCGACGATCCAGCGGGCCTCGTCGGTCTCGTCGGCCGCCTCGACCCGGGTCACCGGAGGACCGCCGACGCGCTCCGTCCGCATCGTCTTCTCCTTGCGGTACAGGTTCTGCCGTATCACGACGTTTGCGGCAGTCAGGATCACGGGGGTCGAGCGGTAGTTCTGTTCGAGCCTCACTACACGCGCTCCCGGGAAGCTGTGTTCGAAGTCGAGGATGTTGCTGATGTCGGCGCCTCTCCAGCCGTAGATGCTCTGGTCGTCGTCGCCAACCACCATCAGGTTCCGATGGCTGGAAGCGAGCAGCTCCAGGAATCTGAACTGCGCGCGGTTGGTGTCCTGGTACTCGTCCACCAGGATGAAGGCGAAGTGCTCCTGATAACGCTCGAGAAGACACCGGTTTTCGGTCAGGAGCCGGACCGGCAGGAACAGGAGATCGTCGAAGTCCATCGCGTCCTGCTCCCGCAGGGATTGCTGGTACACGGGGTAGACGCGAGCCACCTGCTTCAGCATCAGGTCGGCACCATCGGCGTGGGCGCGAGCGAACGTCTTGGGATCCACCAGTTGGTTCTTGGCATCCGAGATGCAGCTGCGAATGGCTTTCGGGGACCAGCGCCTGATGTCGACCTCCGCGGCCCTCTGCGCCCTCTTCACCTCGCGCAGCGCCTGTTCCGCATCGCGTATCGCAAAACCGCGAGTCCACCCCACTTCCGGCGCATGACGCCTGAGAAGACGGGCTCCGATCGCATGGAATGTGCCGATCCACGCCCCGGCGCGCTGTCCGTCCAACATCTCGGCGACACGCTCGCGCATCTCGCCCGCCGCCTTGTTGGTGAAGGTGACAGCCATGATCCGGTCGGCGGGCACCCCGTGCTCGATGATCAGGTGCCACACCCGCGTGGTGAGCACCCGCGTCTTCCCCGATCCGGCCCCGGCGAGCACGAGGCTGGGACCCTGGAAGTGCTCGACCGCTTCCCGCTGCTCTCGATTCAGAGAGTCCAGGAAGGCCGTCACGCTTCGACCGCCTGGGGCAAGCGAGCCTGGAAGGTCACACCGCGGTCGCCCCGGTCCAGGAACTCGACCCGCCCGCCGTGAACACCCTCGACAATCCGGCGCGTAAGGGTGAGTCCGACACCCCATCCACCCGACTTGGTAGTGACTCCGGGATCAAAGAGCCTGTCGCGTATCTCGAAGGGAACACCGGGCCCCGTGTCCCTGATCCGCAGGAGAACCCAGCGTCCCTCCGACGCGCGCGCGGAAATCGTGATCGCACCGCCGGTTCCGGCCATCGCATCGAGCGCGTTCTTCACGACGTTCTCCAGCGCCCACGTGAGGAGAACCTCGTGGCCCTTCACGTCGGGAAGATCCAGGGGAACATCGACATGCAGCGCCACGCCGGGGCCCAGCCGTGGCAGCCGGACTTCCATGTATGCGCGCAGTTCCGCCACCACGTCCTGCAGGGAGACGCGCCTGAGCTCGGGATCCCTGCCGATCAGTTCGAAGCGCCGGCTCACGCGCTCCAGCCTGACCAGGTCTTCACCGATCGCGTTGGCGATCTCCACCTGGGGCATCCGACCCGGCCGCTGACCCGGATCCAGGCCTAGTACTTCCACCCAGCCCTGGAGCGAACTGATCGGGGTCCCGAGTTGATGAGCCAGTTCCCGGGCCATCGCGGTCCACGCCTGTTCGGCGGCCGTCCTCCTCTGATAGCGAAAGACGGTCACCGCCAGCAACAGCGTCAGGAGCAGTCCGGTCGCCCAGAGCACCGGCATCCAGCGCAGCCGGGCGGCCTCGGGTGTGATTCCGTAGTGGACCAACTGGCTGGCGGGGTCCCCGACCGGCGCGTTTCGGGCGTCCAGTTCCTCCGCGTATGCGAGGATGCGCTCCACGTCATCGGGAGTCGGGGGATCGGATACGGAAAAGGGGAGGTTGACCGAAGTGTTGTAGTCTCCGCCCGGCTCCGAAGTCACCACGAAGGGCACGCCGAGTTCCACCAGCAGTCCCTGAAGGTTCGTGAGGGCGGCGAGTTCCGCTCCCGGCTCCTGGCTCGTGAGCCCGCGCTGCACCTGGGCGTACACACGGGTAAACGTCTCGGCATCCGCTTCCCGGGAACGAACGATTTCGCCCGTGTAGATCATGTACAACACCAACAGCGTCGAAAAGAGGACAGCCAGAGTGATGGGCCATTTGCGGGACACACCCACATGACTGGAGCTGCTCCCTCTGCCCTTCCGGTGCCGTGCCTTTCGCTTTTTCATCGCAAACCCCGGCCAGGCCGTACCGATAGGGCCTGTTTATCCCGTCTGTGTAGTGGCCCTCGGTGTCCGGTCGGATTCATCCGTGAACCACTAGCCCTCCGGCGTAATGTCGGCGAAGCCGAGAAACTGCCGAAGCACCTTCGGGAGCCGGATGGACCCGTCTTCACGTTGGCAGGTTTCCAGGAGCGCGACCATCAGGCGCGGAAGCGCCAGCCCCGACCCATTGAGCGTGTGGACGAACTCGGTGCCGGCTCGCTGCTCCCGCCGGAAGCGGATGCGCGCCCTCCTTGCCTGGAAGTCCGTGAAGGTCGAGCAGCTTGACACCTCCAGCCATTGGCCCACCCCCGGCGCCCACACCTCGAGATCGTAGGTGAGCGAGGCGGAAAAACCGAGATCGCCAGCGGCCAGCACGACCACTCGGTACGGCAACCCGAGCATTTCCAGAACTCGTCCGGCTTCGCCTGTGAGTTCCTCAAGCGCGGCGGAGCTGGCCTCGGGCTTTTCGAAGCGCACCAGTTCAACCTTGTCGAACTGGTGCACCCGCAGCATACCGCGCGTGTCCTTCCCGGCTGCTCCGGCTTCGCGTCGAAAACAGGGCGAGTAGGCGACGTACTTGATCGGCAGCGAGTCGCTTCGGAGGATCTGTCCCCGGTGCAGGTTCGTGACCGGGACTTCCGCAGTCGGGATCAGCCACAGGCCGTCGCGCCGGGTGACATAGGATTCTTCGGCGAACTTTGGCAGTTGGCCCGTGCCTGTCATCGCGTCTTCATTGACGAGGTAGGGCACCCGCACTTCCGAGTAGCCGTGTTCCCGGGTGTGGAGGCCGATCATCCAGTTGATCAATCCGCGTTGGAGCGCCGCGCCGCGTCCACGCAGGACGAAGAAACCCGAACCGGATACGCGGCTCCCGCCGGGCAGATCCAGGATCCCGAGGGATTCTCCGAGCTCCCAGTGCGGGCGCAGGGAAAACGGGGATTCGGCCGGGCTTCCCCACGTGCGCACGACCCGGTTGGCCTCCACGCCACCCTGCGGCACCTGCGGATCCGGCAAATTGGGAATGTTCGCCAGGGTTTCGGCGATCCAGGCATCGGCGTCCGCCACCGCTGCGTCCAGCTCGGCTATGTTCGTACGCACCTCGCGCATGACCTCGATCTGTTCGTCCGCAGGCCTGCCCTGGCGCCTGGCTTCGCCGATCTCCCTGGAAACCCGATTGCGCAGTTGCTTGAGCTCATTCCCCCGCGCGAGGGCGTGCCGCCGCGACGTGTCCCGTTTTCGCACGGCGTCGATCAGCCCAGCCGCGTCGGTCAAGCCACGCTTCGCGAGCGTAGCGGCCAACCCCTCGGGGTCGTGGCGAAATGCCTTGATATCGAGCATCCGGCGTCAGCAGCCCGCGTCGCCAGGCCTCAGTCCGGTGGAATGAGATCGCGGTTGTTGCATGCCTGGCTCACGTCGAACTGGAAATGGATCGACCCCGAAACGAAGTCCGTCGCCAAGGGCTCGATCTTGCCGTAGTAGTTGCAGAGCGTGCCGAAGAAGCCGGGGTGTCGTCGCGTCCGGATCACGTAGATCTGGCCAGCCCGGATCGGAACTGCGGCGTCGGTAATGTACCGCGTCGTATCCTCCGGTGCTTCCGTGGCCGACTCGAAGGTCTCGCCCTCGAGAATCGCGACCGCGGCTTCAGAGGGGATTCCGAGCGCGCCGGGGGGCAGCCAGACGAATGCCCCGTCGCGCACGTCGACCGCCAGATCCCAGTCGTCTCCGGTCGTCGGCGCCTCGATCCGAACCGCCTGACGCGGGAAGAAGTCGTAGCCGGAAACCAGGTTGGGCTCAGGCCGGGAGAGTGCGTAAAGTCTTACTGTATCTGGATTTACTGTCCAACGTATTGCGAACGGATCGTCGTCGCAGGCCACCATCGGGAGGAAGGCCACCGCCATCGCAAGGAACACCGCGCCACACAACCGTTCACCGGGGCGGATGAAGTTGGCGGACCGGGTTCCTGCTGAAGCACCACTCACTCTCATGGCCGAAACGTACTCGTTGCGCGGTCCCGGAGTCAACCTCAAAACCGTTGGTTTTCTTGACTTTGGCTCGCCGGTCCGAGTAGCTTCGCGCGTCGCTGTCGACCCGGATGGGGGGTCGGCCGGTTCCAACCGCAAAGCCGGACCGAATCGTCGGGAATCCGCATCCGGAGCGCAAACCTTGGGCGATTTGATGACAGGGTCCTCGGGAACTTCCGTATGGGCGACGATCCTGGCCGGAGGTGCCGGGCACCGTTTCTGGCCGCTCAGCACGGAGTCCCGCCCCAAGCAGCTCCTGCCACTCGGTGGCCCCGAACCTCTGGTCGTCGAGACCCTGGCCCGCGCGCTAGGCGTGGTCTCCGCGGACCGCGTTCGCGTCCTGACGGGGCAGGAACTGATGGTTCCGATTCAGGCTTTGACCGGCCTGCCGGATGATGCGTTCATGCTCGAGCCCCGTGCCAGGGGAACCGGTCCGGTACTCGTACGCGCGGCATGGGAGGCAGCGCAAGAGGACGCGGACGCGGTCATGATCTCGCTGCACAGCGACCACGTCGTTCGTCCGGCCGACGAGTTTCGGAACGTTCTGGCGGCCGGGGTGGAAATCGCACGTCGCGAACGACTTCTCATGACCGTCGCAATCCAGCCGGACAGGCCCGAAACCGGATTCGGCTACATCAAGCCGGGCCGCGCCCTGGTCACGCGGGACGAACACCGAGCCTACCGCGTCGACGCCTTTGTGGAGAAGCCCGACAGGGCAACGGCTGTCGCCTACCTTGCCGCGGGCTATCGCTGGAACTCTGGAATCTTCGTCTGGTCCGCTCGGGTGTTTCTGGACGAGGTCCGGAAGCATGCTCCGGAGATCGCAGGCGCCCTGCCCTGTTTGGAGCGTGGCGACATTGCAGGGTTTTTCGATGAGACGGCCGCGATCAGCGTGGATAAGGCAGTCCTTGAGCGAAGCACCCGCGTCGGTTCCATCGATGCCACCTTTCAGTGGGACGACCTGGGAAGCTGGGAAGCACTGGCACGGCACCGCGGTTCCGACGCGGAAGGAAATGTCCTGGATGGGCATGTCCACCTCGTCCAGGCCCGCAACAACCTGGTCGTCGGGGATTCCGGACGCCTCGTGTTGCTCGGTGTCGACGACCTCCTTGTGGTCCAGACCGGGAGCACGACCCTCGTGATGCCGAGGGCCAAGGCTCCCCGCCTCAAGCAATACCTGGCAAGACTGCCACGACGCGTTGTCCTGGACGATCCACCCCGCCGGTCCCGGGTACCGGGTTCGGAGTCATGAACCCCGGGCGCCTCTTCCTGTACGACGACGCCGTCGCGCGGAATTGGCATCCATTCAGTCTGACCCGACCCGCCGGAGAGTTGCTGTTCGGGACCGAGACGCTCAGGGCACGGATCGAGCGTGTCTTCGGAATGGCGTGCAGCGGCCACCTGGCGGGTGGCGGACTGCTCGGGTTCGAAGAGCCGGATGCTCCCGGATGCACCACCCTCAAGCGTACGGGCGTCACCGGTGCGCGCCTGTACCTGAACAGCCGGTTCGTTCCGGAGGAGGGTGCCGTCCCACCCATCGACAACGGCGGTGCCACGCTGCTCACTGCAGGATCGGCGGTGGTCGGTGCCCTGGTTCCGCACGGCGTCCAGGTCCCCGTGGCTTTGCTCGCGACCGAAGAGCCACCCGCGTGGCCGGAAGTCCCGCTGGCCGGTGAGATGCTGCACACGGTCTGGGGGCTGATGGCGTCCAGCGGCAACCGGATTCGAAGTGACGGAGCGCGCTACGAGGGAACAGACGTCCCGGCGGGAGTCCATGTGGTCGGTTCCGGAATGGTCTCGGTAGCGGAAGGAGCGCAGGTGGAGCCCGGGGTATTCCTGGACTTGTCCGCAGGGCCGATCATCGTGTCCGGAGGCGCCCGGGTGCAAGCTCCGGCGCGCATCGTCGGTCCGACCTATGTGGGTCCGGACTCGCTGGTCCTCGGAGGAGTAGTGGCCGGGTCCGCCATTGGACCGGGGTGTCGGATACGGGGTGAGGTCGAATCGAGCGTGATTCTGGGTTTTGCCAACAAGGCTCACGATGGCTTTCTGGGTCACTCGATCGCAGGGCGGTGGGTGAATCTGGGAGCGATGACCAGCAACTCCGACCTCAAGAACACCTATGGTGTTGTCCGTCTGCGCACCGGAGGCGGCGTTGTGGACACCGGACTGTTGAAGGTCGGGTGCTTTCTTGGGGACCATGTGCGCACTGGGATCGGTACGCTCTTCAACACCGGCACCGTCGTCGGAGCGGGCTCGCACCTCTTCGGAGGAGGGATGCCCCCGCGTGATATCCCGCCGTTTTCCTGGGGGGGCGAAAGGGAACTCGGGGAATACCGCCTCGACCGGTTTCTGGAGACAGCCGCAAGGGTCATGGCGCGGCGAGGAGTACCGATGAACAACGGGATGCGGAGCCTCTACCGCCGCGCCTTCAGTTCCACAGCTCCCCTTCGAGCTTCCACGCAGCCTTCCTGAATCGTGCGCTTTTCAGTACTGGCCAGCGGCAGCCGTGGCAATGCGACCCTGGTTTGCACGGAGTCTACGCGGATCCTGGTCGATGCCGGACTCAGCGGCCGTGAGCTGGGCAGACGGTTAAACCTGCTCGGGGTGACCCCGGACAGTCTCTCCGCGATCCTGATCACACATGAGCACGGCGACCACACCCGGGGAGCCGGCGTGTTTGCGCGGGCCCACGGCACCCCGCTGTACATGACTGCAGGAACAAGGCACGCCTACCGCAAATCGCTGCGGGGCAACGAAACAGTCCACGTCTACCGACCCGGCTACCAACTCGCTCTCGGTGACCTCCGAATTGATCCGTTCATCACCGTTCACGACGCAGCCGATCCTGTCGCGGTCGCCGTCGCCGACGCTTTGACCGGCTTGCGTCTGGGCATCGCGACGGACCTGGGTAAGCCCACCACCCAGGTCAGACATGCATTGAGGGGCTGCGATGCCCTGGTGATCGAGTCGAATCACGACGAGGCGATGCTCTGGCAAGCCGACTACCCGTTGTCGGTCAAGTCCAGAATCGCTTCCAGCCACGGCCACCTTTCCAACCGGGCCGCAGCCGCCTTTGCAAGTCAACTGACAAGCTCCCGCCTCTCGGTCGTAGTACTGGCCCATCTCTCGGAGGAAACGAACACGCCGGAGCTGGCGAGGTCCGTCATGTCGCGGGCCCTGCGGCGACAGGGGTTCGCCGGTGAGGTCCTTGTGGCCGGAATGGAGGAGCCTACCCCGCTCCTCGACCTTGTTGAGTTGCGGAGGCGTGCCGCGCCTGCCCAGCTATCGCTCTTCTGAGGTTACAGCCCCAGAAAGCGCAGCAGGTCGTTGCCGAGCGCCCACACCATGATTCCCAGGACGACCCACACACCGACCTTGCTCCAGCGGATTCGCTGTTTGACCGACAGCTTCTCGCCTCGGACGAGTTCGATCCCCAGAAACACCATGTGTCCCCCATCCAGCACCGGTATGGGGAGCATGTTCAGGATCGCCAGGTTTACGCTGAAGAGAGCCATGAAGCGCAGGAACGTCGCAACCCCCTGCGACGCTGCCTCCCCTGACGCCACGGCGATGGTCCCGATGGAGCCCACGTCGCGGGGAGAGACGCTTCCGGTGACGAGATCACCCAGGAAGCCCAGGATCAATCGCGTGATCCCGACGGTTTCGTCCCAGCCGGCAGCGACGGCCTGCCCCGGGCGCACCGGAACCGCGACCTCAGGCAGCGTCTGCACGACGCCCAACCTGCCGCGCTCCTCTTCTCCATCACCAACAGATTCCAGCTCCACCGCCCGGACGAGGGGAGTCTCGCCTCGCAGCACACCGATCTCCACCCGTTCTCCTGGCCGTGCGCCGATCTCCCTTACCATCTCCGCCCAGTTCGCGACGGGCACACCCGCGACACTCGTCACCCTGTCTCCCGCCTCCATCGACGCATCGGCCGCCGGAGTCCCCGGTTCGACGCGACCCACAACCGCATCGATCCAGTATTGGAGAGCGCCTGCGAGGGCGAGCCGCGCGTCGGGATCCTCGGGTATCCGGATCTCGAAGCGGGCGGAGGGATCGACGGTCTCGACCGTCAACGGACCGGGGACTGCGTCGACAAGACCACGCCGCACGTCGCCCCACAGTTCGGGCACGACCGGCCCGACGCCCACGATCTCGGCCCCCGGGGTCAACCCCGCCAGTGCCTCCGTTCCGGCCGGCAGAGAAGTCTCGTCCACCGCCATCACCCGGGTCGTGGCCATGTCCCGGTAGCCCCAGAAGGCGGCGACGGAGGTGTAGAGGACGAATGCGAAGAGCATGTTCATGGCGACCCCGGCCGAGATGACGAAGGCACGGGCCCAGATGGGGCGTCCGTCGAAATCTCCCTCCCGGGGCCTCCTCGGAGCATCCCCGCGGCCACCCTCGAGGTGCTCCATTACTTCGTCCTCCATCCCCTGCATCTTCACGTAGCCACCCAGGGGAATGGCCGCCAGGACGTATTCGGTGCCTCCGCGCTCAAATCCCCAAATCCGGGGTCCCAGCCCGATCGAAAAGCGCTCTACTCCCACGCCCACGGCCTTGGCCGCCCAGAAATGACCCAGTTCATGAACGAAGATGAGGACGCCGAGCAGAACGATCGTCGCCAATATCGTCATCTATCCCTTCCTTGCTTCCGTGCTTGCGATCACGCCCCTCCGGCAGCGGCAATCTCCGCTTCAGCCAGTCGCCTGGCGTCGTGGTCTACCTCCACCACCTGCTCGAGGGAGCGTGCGTTCCGCCCCTCGAGGCCGCGCAGCACCGCCGCGACCACGTCGGCCATTCCGGTGAAGGTAACCCTCCCGTCCAGAAACGCGGTCACGGCCGCCTCGTTGGCCGCGTTGAACACCGCCGGCGCGGCACCGCCGGCCCGGCCCGCGGCTACTCCGAGCGCGAAGAGCGGGAAGCGTTCCTCGTCGACGGATTCGAACGCGAGCGGCGAGCATCGTACCGGATCGAAGGTGCACAGTTTCTCATCCGGAGGCCGGCGCGGCCAGGTCAGTGCGTGGAGGATGGGGAGTTCCATGGTGGGCTCACCCATCTGGGCGAGCACCGAACCATCCACGAACTCGACAAGGGAATGGACGATCGAAGTGGGGTGCACGACGACGTCGATGCGGTCGTAGGGAAGCCCGTAGAGGAAGTGTGCCTCGATCACCTCCAGCGCCTTGTTCGCAAGGGTGGCGGAATCGATCGTGATCTTGGACCCCATGTTCCAGGTTGGGTGCCGCAGTGCCATCCCGGCCGTGACCCGTTCCAGTTCGGCCATGCCGGTCTTGCGGAACGGACCGCCGCTGGCGGTCAGGATGATGCGCCGCACTTCGGGACGGCTGCCCCCCCCCATACACTGCAGGATCGCCGAATGTTCGCTGTCGACGGGCACCAGTTCACCGCCGCCGCGCCGCCCGGCTTCGAGAACCAGTTCCCCCGCCGCGACAAGCGACTCCTTGTTGGCCAGCGCACAGCGCTTTCCGGCCTCGAGGGCGGTGATCGTCGCTCGGAGGCCGGCGGCGCCCACCACCGCATTGAGCACGACATCGGCCTGCGGAAGGCGAGCCAGCTCCGTCACGGCTTCCGGCCCCGCCTGCCAGCCCGCGGTCACCAGATCAGGTCTGTCGTCGAGTGCCGCCGGGTCCGCCAGCGCAATTCCGTCCGGCGTGAACTCACGCGAGACTGCTTCGAGCGCGGTAACCGACCGGCGCGCCGAAAGGCCGACGATCCGGAAAAGCGCCGGGTGCCGCCGTATCACCTCGAGGGCGGACCGTCCGACCGACCCCGTCGCGCCCAGGACCACGATGCGTTTCACCACAGGATCCCGCTCATCACAATGAGTCCATAGGCCAGGGGAATCGTGAAGAACAGAGCGTCGAAACGGTCGAGCATTCCGCCGTGCCCGGGCAGGATGCTCCCCGAGTCCTTCACCCCCGCCTCCCGTTTCAGGCGGGATTCGGCGAGATCGCCGAGCTGGCCCGCAATGCCCAGCAGGAGTCCAATCAGTGCGCCGGTGGCGGGTACAATGGGGAAACCGGGGTAGTCGTCGAGCAGGAACCCGAGCGCGAAGCCCATCACCGCGGCTCCCATCAGACCGGCGATACTACCCTCCACGGTCTTTCCCGGGCTGACGTGGGGAGCAAGCCTTCTGCGGCCGAGCGTCTTCCCCGCGAAATAGGCGCAGGTGTCCGACGCCCATGTGACCAGCACGGGGAGCAGCAGGAGAATGAACCCCTCCGACGGCTGTGCCGGGGATGTCCCCCTGACCTCGGGCAGATTGCGGATGAAGATGCCGAAGGAGAGGGTCCCTCCCGTGTAGAGCGCCCCGGAAACCGTCGCCGCGGACGAAAGAAGCGCCTGCTGGACGCGCTTGTCGAAGACCGCAGCGGCGAGGCTCGCGAGACCAAGGAGCAACAGCAACGCAAGCGCGTGGTCGGACCACCGCCGAAAGTCGGTTTCAACGGCCGCCAACACGACCAGGAGCACGGACGCGGGAATCCCGAGCCACCGGAAGGGACGGCCGCCCGGATCGGAGCTGAGGTTGTAGAACTCCCGGGCCGCGAGCGCGGCAACGCCGGACAGCATCACCGCAAGAGCCCAACCCCCGAAGTACATCGCAGCGAGGGCGAGGGGGATCCCGCATGCGGCCACCAGGAAGCGAGCGCGGAGTTCCGGCGAAATCACGAGCTGAACCCCGCCTCTCGGCGCGCCAACACTACTGTCATCCCGTCACGATCCGGCCGAAGCGGCGGTCGCGACGCTGGTAGTCGAGTATGGCGGCAAACAGGTCTTCACGCGTGAAGTCCGGCCAGTACACGGATGTGATGTACAGTTCAGAGTACGCGAGTTGCCAGAGCATGAAATTGCTGATCCGGAATTCGCCGGAAGTCCGGATCAGAAGGTCCGGATCCGGCAGATCGCCGGTGTAGAGCGCGCTGGCCACGGTGTCCGTGTCGATCTGTTCCGGATCGAGGACACCGTCCTTCGCCTGCACAGCCAGTTCGCGGGCCGCGCGAGCGATCTCTTCGCGGGCCCCATAGGAAACCAGAAGATTGAGCAGCAGTCTGCTTCCGCCGCGCGTGGCGTCCATGATGCGCCTCACTGCCGCACGCGATGATCCGTCCAGACGATCGAGTTCACCCAGGACCCTGACTGCCACACCTTCACGAACCAGGTTGTCGCGCTCGCTCCTTGCGAAAGTCTGCAGCACACCCATGAGAGCCTCGATCTCGTCGTTGGGACGCTTCCAGTTCTCCGTCGAGAAAGCGAACAGCGTCAGGATTTCGACTCCCGTCGCGCAAGCACCCTCAACCGTCTCACGAACCGCCTTCATCCCCTCGAGGTGTCCCGCGTGTCGCGGCAGACCCCTGTGTCGTGCCCAACGACCGTTTCCGTCCATGATCACGGCCACATGGCGGGGGACACTGCCGTTCACCCTGATCCGGTCCAGTCGATCCTTCAGATCGCCATCACCTCCTTCTCCTTCTCGGCGAGGGCGGTGTCGATCCTTCCGCCGAATTCCTCGGTGAGCTTCTGGACTTCGGCCATGAGCCGATGCGCTTCGTCTTCGCCCGTCTCGTGGGCCTTGAGGCGCTTCTTGACCTCGTCATTCCCTGCCTGGCGAGCGTGCCGCACCGAAATCCGGCCCTCTTCGGCCATCCGGTGGAGCAGGCGCACGTACTGCCTCCTCCTTTCTTCGCTGAGAGGAGGTACGGGCACGCGAATGATGGACCCGTCGTTGGACGGGTTCAGTCCCAGGTTCGCGGTCAGGATCGCCTTCTCCACTTCGGACAGCAGAGACGGGTCAAAGGGTTGGACCACCAGGAGCGAGGGGTCGGGAGCGGATACGGTTGCAACCTGATTCAAGGGCATCTGACCCCCGTAGGCGCTGACCCGGACGGAATCGAGAAGCGCTGGGACCGCCTTGCCGGTTCGAACCGTGGCGAACTCGCGGCGCACCGCTGCCAGGGCATTCTCCATCCTGTCTCTTGTATCGTCGATGACCGGCAAGACGTCCTCCTCTCGAAATCGGTATTCTGTGAGCGAAACCTCGCTAGGAGACCAGCGTTCCCACCCTCTCGCCATGGATCGCCCGACGCACGGCGCCCTGGTCGTCAAGATTGAGCACGATAATAGGCAGATCGTTGTCCCTGCAAAGGGACACGGCCGCCGTGTCCATGATGCGCAGGTCGCGGGCAACCACCTCGTGAAACGAAATGTGCGGGATGAACTCGGCGTTCGGATCGCTCTCGGGGTCGGCCGTGAAGACACCGCGCACCTTGGTCGCCTTTATGACGATGTCCGCATTCATTTCAATGGCCCTGAGCACCGCAGCCGTATCGGTCGAGAAGTAGGGGTTGCCGGTTCCGCCGGCAAAGATCACGACCCTGCCCTTTTCGAGATGCCGTACGGCTCTGCGGCGGATATACGGTTCGGCGAGCTGGGGCATGCGAATCGCGGTCATCACCCGCGTATCGACACCCTTTCGTTCCAGCAGATCCTGGATCGCCAGCGCGTTCATGATCGTGGCCAGCATGCCCATGTAGTCGGCGGATACCCGGTCCATGCCCCGCTGGCTGGCGATGGCTCCTCGAACGATGTTGCCACCACCTATGACCAGCCCCAGTGCCACGCCCAGCTTGTGTATGTTCCGTATCTCGTTGGTGAGCCCATCCACAACCTGCGGATCGATCCCGAATCCCTTCTCTCCCGCTAGCGCCTCGCCCGACAGTTTGAGAAGGACGCGACCGTACCCGGTGCTCCTCTTCCCGCTCATGCCAGGGACCGTCACCCACCCACCTGGAACCTGGAGAACCGGGCCACCCTGATCTTCTCGCCGGTCCGCGCCGAGACTTCGGTGATCAGCTCCCCCACCGTCCGGTCGGGGTCCTTGATGTAGGCCTGCTCGACGAGAACCCGTTCCCTGAAGAACTTCGCGAGCTTCCCCTGGACTATCCTGTCCCGGATGTGTTCCGGCTTCCCGTCGCGCGTCACCTGTTCCGCGAAGATTGCCCTTTCCCGATCAACCAGGGCGGGATCGATGTCTCGGGCCTCCACCGCGAGAGGGTCGGCAGCGGCCACATGCATGGCAACATCCCTGGCCAGGGCCCGGAAATGATCCGTGTTGGCCACGAAATCGGTCTCGCAGTTCAACTCGACGAGAACGCCGATGCGTCCTCCGTGGTGAATGTAGCTCGCCACGGTACCCTCGTTGGCCGACCGCCCGGCCCTCTTGGCCGCCTTGGCCTCTCCCTTGCTGCGAAGGAGATCGATCGCCGCTTCCGTATCGCCATCGGTCTCCTGGAGCGCTTTCTTGCAGTCCATCATCCCCGCTCCGGTCCTGTCGCGGAGTTCCTTTACCTGTTTCGCACTGATCTTCATCGTGAACCGTTCTTCAGACGTGGTCTATCCCTTGCTGCCCACCCGGCACGAATTCCGGAGAGGGGCACGCTGCGACCGGAGGCCTCCCATTGCCGACGGTCGCCTTCCGGGCACATGGGCGTCGGTGCCCGAGCCGTCAGTCAGACGGGGGCGTCGGCTCGGGCGAGGAGACCCCGGCACCTTGACCGGCGGATCGCTCTCCACGCGGAGGGGAGGACCTGCGTCGCTTCTGCCGGGTTCCCTTCGCCGCGGAGTCGTCGCCGTCGCCAACCTTCCTGACCTGCGCGATCGCCTCGGGCCGGGGTCTCCGTCGCCGGGGCCGCGGCCGCATTTGACTGGTATCCGCTGACTTTTCACCGGTCTCCGTAGAGTAGGTGGTGACCTCCATCTCGGCCTGTCGCCGCAGTTGATCGTCCGGAACCTCACGGCGCGCGATCGCTATGCAATCGGCTATCTGCGACGCGATCAGGCTGACCGAACGGATCGCGTCGTCGTTGCCTGGGATCGGGTAGTCGATCAGGGATGGATCCACGTTGGTATCGGCGATGGCTATGACGGGAATGCCGAGCCTGTGCGCCTCGCGGACCCCGATGATCTCCCGACGGGCATCCACCACGAAGATTGCGCCAGGCAGGCGGGTCATCTCCCGCACACCATGGAAGTACTTCTCCAGCTTTGCCCGCTCGCGCTCGAGGAGCAACCGCTCCTTCTTGGTGTAGAACTCGAAGGCGTTCTCTTCCTGTCCGCGCTCGAGTTCCTTGAGTCGCCGAATCTGTCGGCGAATCGTCTGGAAGTTGGTGAGCATTCCGCCCAGCCAGCGCTCCGTCACGAAGTGGGCGCCGCATCGCACCGCCTCTTCCTCGATAATGCTCTTCAACTGCCGCTTGGTGGAGAGGAAGAGGACGTTCTCTCCCTTGAGGACGATCCGCCGAACCGCATCCCGGGCCCGCTCGAGCCGATCGAGGGTCTTGCGCAGGTCGATGATGTGGATCCCATTGCGTTCGCCGAAGATGAACGGGCGCATCCTCGGGTTCCATCGCCTTGTCTGGTGTCCAAAGTGGACGCCGGCGTCGAGCAATTCCTGCAGCCCGACCTCGTTCAACGCTTGATTCATGGAAGTCGGTTCTATCTCTTGCTGAACTGGAAGCGTTTCCGCGCCTTGGGTCGACCCGGCTTCTTGCGCTCGACCTTGCGGGCATCCCGCGTGAGCATCCCGCCCTGCCTCAGAGGCACGCGGGCGTCCTCGTCATGGGCGGCGAGCGCCCTGGCGAGCCCCAACCTGATCGCGTCGGCCTGACCGGTGAGTCCTCCGCCCATCACACGGACCTGGATGTCGAAGACCCCTTCGGAATCGGCCACGCGCAGCGGATCTTCAACCCGGACGCGGTGCGCGGGTCTGGGGAAATAGTCGTCCAGCGGGCGCCCGTTTATAGACCAGCGACCGCCGCCGGGTCTGAGGATGACGCGGGCGACGCTGGTCTTGCGACGTCCGACCGTCTGAATGGGCTCTTGACCGGCCATGCAGTCCTCTCGCGGGTCAGATCTCCAGAGCCCGGGGGCTCTGGCCCTGATGTGGATGGGTTGCGCCCCGATAAACCCGGAGCTTCTTTCGCATTCTCCGCCCAAGCTTGTTCTTGGGGAGCATCCCGCGTACCGCCAGTTCGACGACACGCTCGGGGAACCTGTCAAGCATCGTCTTGAACGGGATGTGCTTGTCGCCTCCCATGAACCCGGAATGACGGAAATAGGTCTTCTGTTCGGCCTTGCGGCCCGTAAGGCGGACCTTCGACGAATTGATGACGATCACGTGATCGCCGGTGTCGAGGTGGGGAGTGTACATGGGTTTGTGTTTGCCGCGCAGGATGCGGGCGATCTCCGAGGCCAACCTTCCCAACGGTTGTCCCTCGGCGTCCACGATCCACCACACACGGTGGATTTCGGCTGTTTTCGGTGTGATGGTTCTGGTCACTCGATCCCCTTCGGCGAAACGAAGCCGCCCCCGGCAGCCACTGGACACGGGGTGCGGCTTCGGAATGTCCACAGCATTGAATCATATTCGGCTGGCGTTCTGGTGTCAACCGATTCTCGTGCGTTCGGAAGCGGTGGTGCCCGGGTGGCTTGTTCGACGGACCGCTAGTCCGTAAAGGTCTCCAGAATCCGCGCTCTCGAGGCGTGCCGAAGCCGTGTCAGAGCCTTCTCCTTGATCTGGCGCACCCTTTCGCGGGTAATGCCCATCTCGGATCCGATCTCCTCGAGAGACCTGGGCGGACGGTGTCCGAGGCCGAAGTACCGGCGAAGGATCGTGGCCTCCCGCTCGTCGAGCGTGGACAGCGCCGCCTCCAGGCTTTCGGTAAGCGCATTCTCGAAGGTCTCCTCATCGGGGCCCGGGGAGATGCAGTCGGGCAGACAGTCCAGGAGACTGCTGTTGTCACCGGGAAACAGAGGGGCGTCCAGGGACAGATGTGAACTCGCAATGCCGAATACCTGCTCCACGTCTTCCGCGCGCAGTTCCAGAACCCTGGCGATTTCACTCGCCGTGGGCTCGCGGCCCAGCTCCTGAGCCAACTCCGCTTTTCGGCGGGCGATGCGGTGCAATTGACCGGCCCGATTCAGGGGGACCCGAACGATGCGGCTCTGCTCGGCCAGCGCCTGGAGAATCGCCTGGCGGATCCACCAAACGGCGTACGTTACGAAACGGATGCCCTTCGTCCCGTCGAATCGTCGGGCAGCCCGAATGAGACCCAGATTGCCTTCGTTGATCAGGTCGGGGAACGGAACTCCCTGGTTCCGGTACTTCTTCGATACGGACACCACGAAACGCAGGTTGGACCTTACGAGCTTGTCGAGAGCCTCCTCTTCCCCGCGACGAATCCCCCTGGCGAGCCGCGCCTCCTCGTCCCGGTCGATCAGCGGATACCGGCTGATTTCCTTGAAGTACTGGCCCAGCGAGCCGTCCATGGCTTCGGAAAACGCAGGTGTTGTCATGGTGTCCCCAGTATCGATCGCCGCCCGGAACAGTCGCGATGTCGATGCCCGCCGACGCAACAGCGGGTCAGGTGCTTCGCACCAGTCCGTGCCTCTCGATCTTCTTGTAAAGGTTCGAACGCGGCATCCCCATCTGACGTGCCGCTTCGGATACGTTCCAGTTGTAGTCCCGCAGCTTCATCGCGATAAAGGCCTTTTCGGACGCGTCCTTGAACTCGCTCAGGGTTGCCAGTGACATCACGTTGTCCGGCACACCCGACTCCGACCCCGACATGGACACCGACTGTATGACGTCCTTCCGCTCGACGGTTTCGCTGGGGCTCAGGAGCATGAGACGAACGACCACGTTTTTCAACTGACGGACATTGCCGGGCCATTCCAGGTCCGTGAGAGCTTCCAGCGCGTCCTTGGCGAAACGCTTGTAGGGCACACCGTAGCTTCCCGGCGCCAACTCCGCGAAGTGAGCCACCAGCATGGGAATGTCCCCCCTCCTCTCCCTGAGGGGCGGCACGCGGATGGTGACCATGTCGAGACGGTGAAGCAGGTCCTCGCGGAACTCGCCCTTCTCAATCTGGTCGTGCAGGTCCTTGTTGGTTGCGGTGATGACCCTCACGTCCACCGAAACCGGCCTGGTACCGCCGACCCGAGTGATGTCCCCCTCCTGCAGCGCGCGAAGGACCTTGGCCTGAGCGGTCAGCGACATGTCTCCGATCTCGTCCAGAAACAGCGTTCCCCGGTGCGCCTGTTCGAACTTTCCGACGCGATCCGTCACCGCTCCCGTAAAAGACCCCTTCACGTGGCCGAACAGCTCCGACTCGATCAGTTCGGAGGGAATGGCCGCGCAATTGACCTCCACAAACGTCCGTCGGGACCGGCTCGACCGTCTGTGCAGCGCCCGCGCGGTCAGTTCCTTGCCCGTTCCGTTCTCCCCCGTGATCAGTACGCGGGCGTCGGTAGCTCCGACCATCTCGATCTGGTTGAGCACCTGCCGTATCGCGCGTGACCCTCCGACGATGTCGTGATGAATCTCGATTTCACTCGTCAGGCGCTCAACGCTGTCGGTCAGCCCACGCACCGTAAGCGCGTTTCGCAACGTAACCAGGAGACGGTCGGTATCGAGCGGCTTCTCGAGGAAATCGAAGGCTCCCCTGCGCGTCGCTTCCACGGCCGTGCTTATGGTGCCATGACCGGAAACCATGACCACCACTGCCGCGGGGTCGCGTTCGCGAATCCTTGCAAGTACTTCCAGCCCGTCGACCTTGGGCATCTTGACATCCAGGAAGGTCACGTCGGGCCTGAAGTCGGGATAGTCGATCAGACCGGATGGACCGTTTTCGCAGATGTGGACGCGGTGCCCTTCGTATTCGAAGAGCTGTCGCAGCGCGACACCGACCGACTCCTCGTCGTCTATGATCAGAATCCTGGCCATATCCTGGAATCCCGACTCCCGATCAATCCGCACCCAATTGGCTGGTCGACAGCTCTACAGAATGAATGTTGGCGTATCTGGGCCCGGTGGGGAACAGGTCGCTGCGAACCAGATGAACGGCATCGACCACGAAGTCGGAGCAGGCTTCACGCAGTTCGGACCCGGGATCAGGGCGTTCCCGGCCCGACTGGAAGCTGCCACGCCTCCGTCCCCGTGACCGACCAATCGTCAGGTGAGGAGAAAAGCGATCGTCACCTCCCCTGACTCCCTTGCTCGCGAGCAGCTGGTCGAGGCGCCGGCGGAGAGGCCGCAACGGACCGGCCCGAACCCGGACCCAGTAGACGCGCGGGACGCCGCGGCGCGGAAAGGTGCCCGTTCCGGTGAGCCGTGCCGGAAAGACCGGTTCGCGCGCCAGCGCCTCGGCGGCCTCGGTGAGCCGCGGAACCTCGGGAGGGGCCACATCACCCAGGAACCGCAGGGTGATGTGATACCGTTCCGGCGGCACCCAACGCACATCGGGTGCGGCATTGCGCAAGGGCGCCAACGCCCGCCACAGCCGCATCCGTAGCGCCTCCGGAGGCCAGACGGCGAAGAAGAGCCTCATCCGGCTCGTGCAACCGGGACGGACACGGGCCTGAGCAACTGCGCCACACCGGCGACGGCCGCGTCCACGTCCTCCTGCGTCGATGCCCAGCCGAGCGAGAACCGCACCGCGCCAGATTCGGTGGTGCCCAGGATTCGGTGCACTTCGGGAGCACAGTGCAGTCCGGCGCGCGTCTGGACGCCGTACTCGGAATCCAGGCGGCCCGCCAGCGAGGCCGAATCCATTCCGTCCGCCTTCACGGTGACGACGGGAACCCCCTCGGGTCCCGGGGGCGAGAGTACCTGAAGACCCGCGATGCAGTCCAGTCCGTCGCGAAGCCGGGCCTTGAGCGCCATTTCACGGCCATGGATGGCTCCAACACCCGTGTCCCTGAGGAACGCGCAACCTGCCAGCAGGCCCGCCATTCCCGGAGAGTTGCCGGTTCCCGCCTCCAGGCGATCGGGCATGGCGGCAGGCATCTCCCGATTGCGGGAATCGCCTCCGGTACCCCCGCTCAGAAGCGGGTCGACCTCGATACCCTCCCTGGCCCACAACCCTCCCATTCCCTGGGGGCCCAGCAGCCCCTTGTGCCCGGTGAAGGCGACGACATCGGCCCCCTGGGTGGCCGGGCTTTCAACCGAGTGTCCGGCGGACTGCGCCACGTCCGCGACCACCACCGCGCCCGCGTCGTGTGCGATTCGCGACAGCTCCCTCATCGGCAGAAGCGTGCCGAGGACGTTCGAGGCCACGTTCGCGACCAGCACACTCGCGCCGTCGAGCAACGTGGCAGCCTCCTCGAGGTCGACCCCGCCGTCGGGACTGCCCGACAGCATGCGCACGCCGACTCCCCTGTCACGGGAAAGGTGGTGCGCCGGTCGAAGCACGGCGTTGTGGTCATACTGGGAGATCACCAGGACGTCCCCCGGTCCCAGGAGCCCCCAAAGCGCGGTGTTGAGCGCGTGCGTGGCATTGTGCATGAAGGCGATGCGGCCAGGGTCGCCGGGCAGTCCCAGCGTCCGCGACAGGGCGCGCCGGCAGCGAAAGGCAAGGCGCGCCGCCTCCACCGCTCCCGAATGGCCTCCGCGGCCGGGAGTGCAGGCGACGCCATCGAGGAATGCGGCCATCGCCCGCCCAACCTCCGGCGGCCGAATCGCCGACGTGGCGGCATAGTCCAGGTAATGAGGCAAGGCTCCGGTCCCGGTCGCACGTTTGCCAACATGACGTCTCCTGTTTTGCAGCCTAATCTGTGCGGCCAGCTGGGGACAAGGCGTCGCGCGAGCCCGATCCCGCGCGGAGCCGCAGCGCCTCGGCCACATCGAACTCTCCGATGTCACTCCTTCCACCCAGATCCGCGATCGTGCGAGCGACTCGAAGCGTGCGATGAACCGTGCGTGCCGAGAGGCCGTATCTCCTGACGCCTTCGTCCAGGAGCCTCGCTCCGGCGGGGTCAAGGCGGCATAGCTTCATCACACGGTCCGCAGGCAACAGGGCGTTGAGCCCATGATCCCCGCCGAAGCGTGCGGCCTGGCGTGCCCTGGCCTCGATGACCCGCTGAAGAACGGTACCCGAGGTCGTCCCATCGGCGCGCGTCCGGGCCAGTTCGTCCCAGGTAACGGGGTCCATCCATACCTGCAGGTCGATCCGGTCGAGCAGCGGGCCCGAGAGACGCACGCGGTATCGCGTGATTTCGCGCACGCCGCAGACGCAGTTGTCTCCCGCCATGCCGCACGGACAGGGATTCATGGCGGCGATCAGCTGGAAGCGCGCGGGGAAGGTGACCGTTTGGCGCACCCTGGCGATGTGAACCTCCCCGGACTCAATGGGTTGTCTCAGCGTCTCGAGCACCTGGCGGCCGAACTCGGGGAACTCATCGAGAAACAGCACCCCAAGATGCGCGAGGCTGATCTCGCCGGGACGCGGCGGATTCCCCCCTCCGATCAGGCCACCGGCGGAAATCGTATGATGGGGGGCCCGAAACGGACGCGTGGTCTTCACCGGCTCCTCGCTGTCCAGCAACCCGGCCACGGAGTGCACCCTCGTCACCTCCAGGCATTCGGACTCCGCCAATGGAGGGAGGAGCCCCGGCAGCCTCTTGGCGAGCATCGTCTTGCCGGATCCGGGGGGGCCCGACATCAGGAGGCTGTGCCCCCCTGCGGCCGCGATCTCCAGCGCGCGCTTTGCGAGACCCTGTCCGCGAACCTCGCTCAGATCGGGGCAGCGCAGCACCGCGACCGGGGCCCGGTGGCGTTGCGGACGGAAACCGATGTCTCCGTCGAGTATCCCGATCAGCTCGCGCAGGGTGCGGATCCCCATGACCTCCACGCCGGGGACCGCCGCCGCTTCAATCAGGTTCCCATGGGGCACGAAGAGACGCGCAGGACCATGCTCGCGACAGCTCATCGCCAGCGCGATGGCCCCGCGCACCGGCCGCACCGAGCCGTCGAGTCCGAGTTCCCCCACGAACGCGGTCCCGCCCAGCCCGCTTCGGGAGACGCGTTCGCGAGCGGCGAGCAGCGCGACCGCAATCGGAAGGTCGAACCCCGACCCGGACTTCGGCAGATCGGCGGGGGCGAGATTGACCGTGACGCGCCTGGGTGAAAGTCGGAATCCCGTCTGCGCCAGTGCCGCGAAGACCCGCTCCTTGCTCTCGCGCACCGCGCCCGCCGGCAGACCCACGACGGTGAATATCGGCAGCCCGTCCTGGACCTTGACCTCGACCCTTACGGGCTTCCCCTCCACACCATGGACCCAGCAGGAATCTACGACAGCGAGCACCGGCATCCCTCCGCGAGAATCGTGGACGCAAAGGGTGCCCCCAATCCATGGGCGAAGGAATGGCTGGATGGGACACTTGCCTCGCGTCGCGCCCACGCCCAGACTTCCCGCCGTCCTGGCAGGGACTGGCGCAATCGGCCCCGACAATGCACTTTGGTCGCGCTTTTGACCAGGAGAAGAACTTCATGACAATCGCGATCATGGCCGAGAGCCTGCCCGGCGAGCGCCGGGTGGGCCTCGTCCCCGAAGCGGCACGCTACTACCTGAAACGAGGCTGGAGCGTTCGCGTCGAAGGTGGCGCGGGGGTCGGGGCCTCCTTCCCGGATGCGGACTACGAAGCCGCCGGCGTCTCGGTCGTAGCAGACAGGCAGGCATTGCTCGACGGCGCCCGTGTCGTCCTCAAGGTGCAACCGCCTTCGCTTGAGGAGGTCGCCGCGCTGCCGCCGGGCACGGTACTGGTCTGCCAGCTGAATCCGCTGGGCCCCACAGAGGTCATCGAGGCGCTGGCTGACCGCGGCATCACATCCTTCGCCGTGGAGCTCATCCCGAGAATCACGCGGGCGCAGAAGATGGACGTGCTCTCGTCGCAGGCCACCGTCGCCGGCTACAAGGCGGTACTGCTCGGCGCCAATGCCATGACCCGGTTTCTGCCGATGCTGACCACCGCGGCAGGCACGGTCCGCCCGGCGAAAGCCCTCATCCTGGGCGCCGGCGTGGCCGGACTCCAGGCCATCGCGACGGCACGCCGGCTGGGCGCCGTGGTCTCCGCCTTCGACATCAGGCCCGCGGTCAGGGAGCAGGTGGAGAGCCTGGGGGCAAAGTTCCTCGAGGCCACGCTGGAGGAGGGCTCCGAGGACGAGGGCGGCTATGCCAGGGCCCTCTCGGAAGAGCAGCACCAGCGTGAACTCGAGCTGATCGCTGACAACATCAGGGACCAGGACCTCGTCATCACCACCGCACAGATTCCCGGAAAGCCCGCCCCGGTCCTCATCACCGAGGAAATGGTGTCCACCATGCGCCCCGGCAGCGCCATCGTCGATCTCGCCTCGGAGTCCGGGGGGAACTGCGAGGCAACCGTGGCCGGCCAGTCCGTCGACCAGGGGGGCGTTACGGTGATGGGGCCGACCAACCTGCCGGCCGAACTGCCCTTCCACGCCAGCCAGATGTACGCCCGCAACCTGGCCAGCTTCGTCGACGACCTTTTCGACAGCGAAGAGGCAATCGATTTCGAGGAAGAGATCACTGCCGCCACCTGCGTCACCCACGGCGGCGAAATCACCAACGAACGCGTCAGAGCGAAGCTGGCGTCCGCACCGGAGTAACCGATCCATGGGTGAACTGCTGATCCTGCTTTACATCTTCGTCCTGGCGACGCTCGCCGGACGAGAGGTCATCTCCAAGGTGCCCCCAACGCTCCACACACCGCTGATGTCCGGTGCAAACGCCATCTCGGGGATCGCCATCATCGGTGCCTTGATGGTGACCGCCGCCGCCGGTCAGTTGTGGGTCAAGGTCCTGGGCACCGCGGGAATCGTGATGGCCACGATCAACGTCGTCGGCGGCTTCATGGTAACCGACCGCATGTTGCAGATGTTCCGGAAACGCTGAGGAAAACGTGGAAAACACCATCACCCAAATCGTCTACCTGATCTCGGCGGTTCTCTTCGTATCCGGGATCAAGCTGCTGTCCTCGCCCGCCACGGCCCGCTCGGGAAACGCACGGGCTTCGCTGGCCATGCTCCTGGCCATCGTCGTCACACTCCTGGATCATGAGATTCTGAATTGGACGACGGTGCTGGCCGCAATGGCAGCCGGCGCGGTGATCGGAGGCCTTCTGGCCCGGTACATAGAGATGACCGCGATGCCGCAACTGGTCGCCGTCTTCAATGGCTTCGGCGGCGGTGCTTCGGCGGCGGTCGCGGCTGCCGAGTTCGTGCGCGCGGGTGGAAGCAGTCCGTCGCTCGGGGTCGACGTCGGCGTCACGATCGTGCTGAGCACTCTGATCGGCGCGGTGACCTTCTCGGGCAGCCTCATCGCCTTCGGCAAGCTGCAGGGCGTAGTTACCGGGAAGCCCGTCACGTTCCCCCTCCAGAAGACGTTCAACGGGCTGCTCTTCCTCCTCACCCTGCTCGTCGGGGCCAGTCTCGCCCACGTTGCGGTGGCGGACGCGGTCGCGCCGCTCGTCGGCATGGGCGGACTGGAGATCAGCGGACCGTTCTTCCTCACACTCGTCGTCGCGGCACTGATCCTCGGCGTCCTCCTGGTCATCCCGATCGGGGGCGCGGACATGCCGGTGGTGGTGTCGCTCCTGAACTCCTATTCGGGCATCGCCGCGGCGACCACCGGCTTCGTGCTCAACAACTACATCCTGATCATCGCCGGGTCGCTGGTGGGTGCGGCGGGACTGATACTGACGCAGCTGATGTGCAAGGCCATGAACCGCTCGCTGGGCAACGTGGCCTTCGGGGCGTTCGGCACCGAGGGGCAGACGGCGAAGGCGAAGACCGGTGAGCGGCCCGTACGGGACGTCGACGCCGAGCAGGCCGCGATGGTCCTGGCGTACGCGGGTTCGGTCGCGGTAGTGCCCGGGTACGGGCTTGCCGTGGCGCAGGCCCAGCACGAACTCAAGAAGGTGTGCGACCTCCTCGAGGACCGCGGCGTGACCGTCCGTTTCGGTGTCCACCCCGTCGCCGGCCGCATGCCGGGTCACATGAACGTGCTTCTGGCCGAGGCAGATGTCTCCTACGACAAGCTCCTCGACCTCGACGACATCAACGCCGAGTTCGACTCGACGGACGTGGTGCTGATCGTTGGCGCCAACGACGTGGTCAACCCGGCCGCGCGCGACCCGGATTCGGTAATCGCCGGGATGCCCATCCTGGACGTCGACAAGGCGCGCACCGTGATCGTGATGAAGCGGTCGCTGAGCCCGGGCTTCGCCGGCATCGACAACGACCTCTTCTACATGGACAACACCCTGATGTTCTTCGGGGATGCCAGGGACCAGATGACGGAACTGGTCAAGGAGGTGCGGGAAGCCTGAGGGCAGGAGCGGCCGCCCGGCCGCGCATCCCGCCCGGCGCGCCGTTCGTCACCCCGAGCCGGCTTGCACCACGTGCCGCATGGTTCGGCGGCCCTCGTCCCTGAGCTGGCCGATCTGATCGAGGACTTCACGCAGGTCCTCGGAACGCAGCGGTTCCGGCGCGCCCGAACCGTGCAGCAGGCTGAAGAACAGAAGGTCGGTGTGGCCTACGCTCGACTGCGTAACGCCGATGTCGATTGCGCGATTCAGCAGGAGGATCTCTCTGAGCGGCGCCCCGCGCGACGATCCGGGCGCGCCCACTTCGAAGCCCATTCGCAGGATTACTTCGCGAAGAAGCTGGAACTCCTCGATAACTTCGCCGGCCGACAGCCCCCGCCTCGCCGCGACCGACCCGAAGAGTTCCGCACACTCCGACCAGAGGGGGAGGATCTCGGTTCGACCAGGGCTGATCATTCCCGGAAGCAAGGACACCAGCGTCCGGCAGAACGGTCGCAGAATGGACTCGCTGGCGCCACTCCACGTCTCGCCGGATGCCGCGAGTCCCCGTGCCCATCTCTCGGCGAGCCCCGGAGAATGTTCGTGTATCCACCCGGCCAGGTCGAAGGGACGAACACGCGCATGGCCGGCCGCACGGGCCTCGGGGTCGCGGTTGTGGCCAGGCGTCAAGGTGAGCACATCCTCATTCTACCGCAGGCGCACCGGAACTGCCAAGCCATTTCCCCAACCTGATGCGCACCGTGGTGCCGCGTCCGATTCTGCTCTCAACCTCCACCGTTCCACTCCACGAATCGACCAAACGCTTCACGATGGCGAGCCCGAGGCCGGCGCCCTTCGAGCGGGTGGAGAATCGCGGCTCGAAGATGCGCGGGAGCAGCTGCGCCGGGATCCCCCGGCCTTGGTCGACGACCGTGACCGCCACCTCGCCGGCGCGGTCCTCCGCTTCGGCGGCCATGATGCGCACCACGCCGCCGCCTGGCATCGCAGCGCGGGAATTCTCGACCAGATTGAGCAGCACCTGCTTGAGTTCATCCGCGCGACAAGCGACCCGGGGCAGTTGGTCGGCCAACTCTCCGACCAATTGGACCGAAGCCTGTGCGCCTCCCTCGTAGAGGTCCAGAACCTCCCCAACGACCAACTCGACATCCACTGCCTCCAGAGGCCCCGTGTTCTCCGCGGCGGGCGAGGCGAGTCGCGAAAAGCTGCGCGCAATCGCCGCGAGTCGATCAATCTCGCCGAGGATCGTCGTGACGTTGCGATCGAGGATCCCGCCGAAGTCGCTGCGCCGGTGGCTCCACGCCCGGCGCAGGTGCTGCACCGACAGCTTGATCGGCGTCAACGGATTCTTCACCTCGTGCGCGACCTGCTTGGCCATCTCGCCCCAGGCCAGAATCCGTTCACTGCGGAGTTCGTCCGTAACGTCCTCCAGACTTACCACTACCCCGCCCACACGTCCTTCCTGCACGACTCTTCTGGCTCTGGCCCGGATCCTGCGGTCGGTCCAGCGGAAGTCCCCGTCGGACTCGCTCGCGCCGCTCTTCCTGTAGGTGTCGAGCCAATCCGCCAGCTCCTCGCCCCTCTCTCCGCTCCTCGGGACTGTCACTCCCGTTTCCAGTGGTGCTCCCAGCAGCGATTCCGCTACCGGATTCGCGACTGTCACGCGACCCCGCGTGTCCAGCGCAATCACCCCCGTAGCGACCTCCTCGACGATTGCCTGGGTGCGGCGCGTGGTCCTCAGCAGCTCCCTCCGCGCTTCGCCGAGGCGGAGCACCATCCTGTTGAACGCAGTGAACACCGCTCCGAACTCGTCGAGCCGGTCTTCCGGAAGGTGGACCGCCAGGTTCCCCCGCCCCACCCGTTCCGACGCCACCTGCAAGGTCTGAATCGGCCTGGCCAGCGCCCTGCCCACGATCAGGGCCAGTCCCAGCGAGAGGATCGGCCCCAGCACGATGGCCACCCCGAGAAGGTCGGCGACATCACGCCGCCTGAGCGCCGCCGCCCCGGCCCTCAGGGGCACCGGAGACGCGACGATATCCCCGTCGGGAAGACGACGATGCGCGAGCACGTATCGCCAGTCACCCAGGCTGGCGACCTTCGACGCCTCCCGCTGCTGTCCCGTTTCAAGCGCGGCGTAGATCTCTGGATCCACCCAACTCTCGTACAGCCCAAGCTCGATCAGTTCGTCGGCGGAGCCTCCGACGAGTTCCCCCCGCCGGTACTCGAGGAGGTCCGCGCCTACCCGCCTCGCCAGCAGCTCCATCGAACCACCCTCTTCGCGGTACACTTCCGCAATCTGGCTGACGACGCGCTCCGCAAGGGCCGTGGCGGTTCTTTCCGAGGCGCCCGACAGAGTTCGGTAGGCAAGCGTGCCGAAGACGACGTTGGAAAGGATGAAGAAACCGAAGAGCGTCCAGGTCACCCGAGCGCGGAAGGACGTGAACAGCTCCCTCCAGTCGATGGGAACCGAGAAGCGGAACCCGAGGATCCAGACGCTCAGGAGCCACAGCAGCGAGATGACGACGAGGTTCAGCACCAGCACCAGAGTCGCGCGCGCGAACATCACCGAGAGATTGGGAATGCTGATGGTATAGGCAACCGAGTAGTTCCCGTCGGGGAACGCGGCGGAACTCTCCCCCATCCAGCCTTCCGCATTTCGGCTCCATGCGACCCTTCCAGGACCGGGGCCGGGGGTTCCCCCGGGACTGCGAACCAGCGTGAGGAATTCCTGATCGCCGCCTTCTTCCACGGCGGAGAAGAGCGGCCCGAGTTCCGACGGCTCGGCGATCGTGCGCCGGGGCGGAATGGTCCCGGTCACGACCCGCCCATCCGAGAGGGACACGGCAATGAGGTGGCGTACGTCGATCTCTGCAAGCAGGTGATGCTCCCTGGTTCCGGCGGTGCGGATCTCGGGCAGGAGTTCGCCTACAACGGGCGGCAGGTCTCCCTTGACACCGAGCCGCAGCTCCTGCTCGGGATTCCCTTCGCCGGACCACAGCGTCAGGAAGATCGGTGAGCCTTGAGCCGAGAGCCCGCTCGACACCCAGCTCTGATACATCATCTCGACGGCTCCGGCACCGGCCCGGTGGAGCGAATCCACCTGGTTGGCGAACCGGTCAAGCAGCGTGTGCACCTCGGGATCCGGCGCGATTCCGAGCTGACCGAGCTGTTGCTCCGCGATGGCCATGCGCGCCTCGGTCCTCATCGACCATGCGAACGGCAGGACGGCGGTCGCGGAGAGCCAGAAGGCACAGAACCATCGCGGGTAGGAAACGCGGCTACCCGCTTCCACTCCACGCCCGACGAGGATCGCGGGCAGCACCCAGAGCATCGCCAGGCCTGGAGCGACATGGGGACCGGTCCGGACACCCGCGGCCACCGCGACACCCAGACCGACGGCCACGGCCATCCCGACCACCGCCAGCCCCGAACCGCTGCGGGAATCCGCGCTGCTCCGGAACAGTAGCGCCGTCCCGGCCACAAGCGTGAGCACCAATGTTGCAGCGAGCTGAAAGACGACCCACTGGAGGTCGCTGGATCCGAGGACCTCGAGTGAAGCGGCATCTCCGAGCCATGACAGGATCAGAGGGAAGCTGATCGCCACGGTCACGGGCAGGACCAAGGCGGCCGATCGAAGACGCCATCGGGGCCCGGCCAGGATAACGATCGGTGCGGCGGCGGCACCCAGAAGCAGGACGCGTCCCAGCGACAATGGCAGTGGTCCGTCCAGACTCCGGGTTGCCAGGGCAAGGAACTCCGGCGTCTTCAGAAAGCTCTCGAGCGGCACCAGGATGGCGGCGGCGACAAGCCCGCCCACTGCGTACCGAACGCCCCCTCTGGCGCCGTAGAACGCGTGGAGGAGCCAGGCGAGGGCCGCCAGAATCACCACCAATCCTGCCCGCGACGCCCGCACCTCCGAGCGGCGTTCGGACGGATCCGGCTCGATGATCGCAATGCTCAGCAGCGTTTCGTCCGGCCACCCAAGATCGAGCACCCCGGGCCCAGCGGTTCTCTCCGAGCTCTCGATTCGGATCCGCTCACCGGACTCCTCGGCGAACCGCGACGCGAAGTCGCCGAGGCCCGAAGCGAATGGGGCCGGAAGGTCCGATCCCATCAGCGACGCGGCGACGGCGGTTCCGCCACCGGCGGGCAGCTCCGCCGCAAAGTACAGGTAGGAGAAGAGGGGGGTTCCCGAATACGCGTACCGACTGGTACCGGCTGCGACGCCTTCGGGCAAACGGCCGTGGTGGCTTCCTTCCCATGCGACGAACCGGCCGTCTTCATCAAGGACCGCCACGGCCGCCATACCGGACTCCTCCAGAATGTTCCGCAGCGAATCCTGCAGAACGGCCGGCGGCGATCCGCCGCGCGCCAGTTCCGATACTCTGGCGACCGTTCGTTCCCCTTCAACCACCAGGGCATCGAACTCCAGACCCACCCGATCGGCAACGGCACTCCTCCGTTCCTCCCAGTATTCCGCCCAGTCCGAGGACAGTCGTCGGGTCATGGCTTCGGTGTGGAAACCCACCACGACTCCGGCACCGAGCAGCAGTGTTGCGGAGGCGTGACGCCAACCCCTGGCTGCGCGGGCAGCAGAGAGCGCGATGCAGATAGATGTGGCCGCGAGGATCCACGGGGAATCGACCCGGGTCCAGGCAAGCAGACAGAAGAAGCCGATCCAGGTCACGGTCTTCCCCCGGAATCGGTCTCCGATACGACCGGCAGTGTCCGTCATCCGGTGCGCGTTCTCACGGTGTCCCGTCCAGACATCGCATCGCCCCCCTTTGCCATTACCTTATCTATCCTAATGGATCATCGAATGTGCCCGTCGTCTTTTCGGCCGCCCCGCCGGCCAGGTGCCGCATTTCGAGGGATACGCCCACCTGGTGTCGCTCTCCTGCGCACCGTGCTCCTCGTTGCCGTACCGCTTGCAGCCCTGCTTCTCGCTCCGTGGCTCGCTGCGGCCCAGCTCGTGGACAACGGCGTGTTTCGGCTCCTTGTGGACGGCGTCGAGGTGGGTATGGAGGAGTTCACGATCCAGAGAGTCGGCACTGGAGACGCTCAGCGCACGTTCGCGCGAGGGAACGTCAGCATGAGCGACGGCCGGGTCCTGGAGACGGTCCTGCAGATGGTTGGCCCGGCGATGGTCCTGCAGGGGTACCGGGCGACGCTCACGGGTACCGACACCGCCCAGGTGGAGTTCGTTCGTGCCGGAAACCGTCTGCAGGGAACCATCGTCGAGAGGCAGCGGGAGCGGGTTCGGGAGTACCGGGCCGATCCGACGACCGTCATCTTCGAGGAGGGCGTCGCCCACCACTACTTCGTGCTCGGTTTGCATACGGCCAGCGGGAATCCGGCGGCTACGCTGCACGCCTTCGCCCCGCTGTCGGACCGCGCGGAAGCGACCACCGAGATCCAGGCGGCGCCCGACGCTCTCGACCTGCAGGGTACGACCGTGGAAACGACCCGTGTGCTGTTCGGAGCCGACGATCGTGCCGGTGCAGCGTGGTTCGACGGAAGCGGCCGGCTCGTGCGCGTGGAGTTGTTCGCTCAGGGATTCGTCGCTGTGCGCCTGCCCTGAAGTCGAGGTCATGAAGAGACTCGGCGCGCCTGACGTAGACGGAAACCGTACCGGAGGGGACGGCGTAGGGCTTGGGTCCGTTCCTGAACGCAGCAGTGTCGGCCGGATCTGCGCCCGCAGGCGAAGTTGCGGCATTCGGTCGTCGAATGGAGACACACCAATGCAGAACATCATGAGTTCGCTCATCGGCCCGGGCCTGCGGCGATCACGCGTGTGGAGAAAGACGCTCGTCGCGGCGGGACTTCTGATGGCGGCAGCGGTGCCGGGACCGGTCATCGGCCAGGACATGGTGCCGGCATCCCTGACCCTGGACGAAGCCCTGCGGCTCGCCATCCGCAACAACCCCCGACTCCAGGCGGCCCGCAACGACATCGCGGTCGCGGATTGGAATCTCAACGCCGCGTACGGCTCATGGATTCCCTCGGCTTCCCTGAGTTCGAGCGTCTCCTGGCAGGGAGCCGGAGAACAGCGGTTCGGGAGCATTACCGCGGACCAGCTGGGCTTTCAGGATCAGCCTTCGTTCTTCTTCAGTTCCTATAGCGCCGGCATCAACTACTCACTCAACGGCCGCACCCTCATGGCGCCCGGACAGGCGAGAAGGAATCGAGACGCCACCCGGGCGCAGGTTCGTTCCGAAGAGTCCGTGCTGCGCCTCAACGTCACCAGGGCGTATCTGGAAGGGTTGCGGCAAGTCGAGGGACTGGGGCTGGCGGAACAGGAACTCGAGCGGGCGCGGTTCAACCTCAGGTTGGCCCGGGGCCGGCAGGAGGTAGGATCGGGCAACGCCATCGACGTTCAGCAGGCCGAGGTCGGCGTGGGGCGGGCGGAGATCGCCCTGATTCAGGCTCGCACGGGAGTGCGCACGTCGCGCATCCAGTTGCTGCAGCAGTTGGGGGTGACGCTGGCCGCGGAACCTGTGCTGGAAACCACCTTCGCCGTGACTGAACCCCTATGGTCGGCCGACGACCTCTATGACATGGCCGTGGGGACAAACCCGAACCTGCAGGCGTTGCGCGCCCAGGAGGAGGCGTCACGGTACGGCGTGAGCATGGCCCGTTCGGCCTACTTTCCCAGCCTGTCGCTTTCCGCGGGCATCAGCGGATTCACACGCCAGGCCAGCAGCACCGCGGGACAGGAAGCGCAGGCCATCGCCGCCGGGCGGGCCCGAATGGAGCAGTGCCGAACGCTGAACGGCCTTCTGTCGCTGCTGCCCGCATCCCCTCCACCGCAGGATTGTTCGCTGCTGGCGACACCCCAGTCCGCGCTCGAAGAAATCCGGGCTCAGAACGACGCTTTCCCATTCAATTTCACGAGACAACCGCCGTCACTGGGTCTGACGATCTCCATCCCTGTTTTTCAGGGCCTCGGACGGCAACGTGAACTCGAAAGCGCCCGCGCGCAGCTGAACGACAACAGATTCCTGATCCGCGAGCAGGAGTTGGCGCTCCGCGCGGACATCGAATCACGCATCGCGATCGTTCAGACAGCATACGAAAGCGCGCTGATCGAGGAGCGCAACCAGGCGCTCGCCGATGAACAGCTTCGTCTGGCACAGGAGCAGTACCGGCTGGGGCTGTCCAACTTCATCGCGCTGGTCGAGGCGGAAACGGTCAAGGCCCAGGCGGACAGGGAGCGCGTTCTTTCCATCTTTACCTATCATGACGCAGTGGCAGACCTCGAGGCGGTGGTTGGCACTCCCTTGAGGAATCAATAAGGGAAACCATGCAAACAAGAACCAAGGTCATCATCGCCGTAGCGATTGTTGCGCTGCTTTCCGTGGCAGCCGTACTCGGCAGCACCAATGGCCGCGCTCGAGGCGTCTCGGTCCGAACCGAGGCCGTCGACACGCGCGATCTGGTTGCCACCGTCACGGCCAGCGGCAACGTCCGCGCACGGAGAAAGGTCGACATCAGTTCCGACATCTCCGCACGCGTCGCCCAGCTACTCGTCGACGAGGGCCAGGATGTCGAGCAGGGCCAGATCCTCCTCCGCCTGGATCCGAGCCGCTACCAGGCCGCGCTCGACCGTAGCCAGGCAAACCTCAGTGCGTCACAGGCCCAGGTCGCGCAGGCGCGCGCGAACCTGTTGCGCGCGCAACGGCAGGCCGAGCGCATGGTCTCGTTGCGAGCGCGCGATTCGCTCCTGGTGAGCCGTCAGGACGTCGAGAACGCCGAGACGGATCTGGAGGTGCAACAGTCGTTGCGGGACGCCGCGGTGTACGGGGTGAACCAGGCTCAGGCCGCGGTGGAGGAAGCCCGGGATCAGTTGTCCAAGACGATTATCCGCGCACCCATATCGGGACGCGTGACCCGCCTGAACGTCGAACAGGGCGAAACGGTCATCGTCGGAACAATGAACAACCCGGGCAGCCTGGTTCTCACCGTTTCGGACCTGTCGGTCATGGAAGTTGTCCTCGAGGTCGACGAAACAGATGTGCCCGAGATATCACTGGGGGACAGCGCGGCGGTCGAACTCGACGCCTTCCCCGACCTCGTTTTTCCGGGGACTGTCACGGAGATCGGGAATAGCGCGATACGACCACCCTCGCAGGTCGCGGGAACCGGACAGACCCCGACCATCGACTTCGAGGTGGTGGTGACGCTGGAGAACCCCGCCGCCGAACTCCGCCCCGACCTTTCAGCCACGGCCGAGGTCGTGACCGACACGCGGATCGACCAACTGGCCATCCCGATCATCGCGTTGACGCTGCGCGAAGAGGACCGCGAGGGCCCGAACGGCGAGACTTCGAGCCAGGACGGAGGGCGCACGGCTTCCGAGCCGATTGAAGGGGTCTTCGTGGTCAAGGACGGCATTGCGGTCTTCACCCCCGTCGAGATCGGAATCGCCGGCCAGGAATACTTCGAGGTCGTTTCCGGCCTCTCGGAGGGAGACAGCGTAGTCAGTGGCCCCTATCAGGTGGTGCGTACCCTGGCGGACAGCTCCGAGGTGAGGGCGGACGAGTCGCCAGGCGTCGAACCCCTGAACGAAACCGACTGACCGACCGGCTCCGATGCGGATCCTGGAAGGGGTCAGGCTCGCCTGGGACCAGATGCGTACCCAGAGGCTGAAGAGCTTTTTCAGTCTGCTGGGAGTCATCGTCGGTGTAATGTTCCTGATCGTGGTGGTCAGCATCGTCGAAGGCATGGACCAGTACATTCGGGGCACGCTTACCGAACGGTTCTTCGGCGTGAACACGGTGTCGGTCAACCGCACTCCCCGGGCACCGCTGAGCGCCTCTCCCGAACAGTGGAGAGCCTGGAACCGAGCGCCCCGCCTCACATACGAGGACTATGAACGCTTGCGTGATCGCGTGTCCCTGCCCGCAGTCATCTCTCCGGAATCCGACGCCAGCGGGGAACTGGAATCGGATCGCGGCCGCAAGGTCGAGAACGTCAGAATCGTGGGAGCCGGGGCGGAGATCTTCGACATCCGCAACTGGAAGCTGGAGCGGGGCCGAGCGTTCACGCGCCAGGAAGCCGAGCGGGGGGTTCCGGTCCTGGTACTCGGGCAATCCACCGCCGAGGTGCTGTTTGAGAATACGGACCCGATCGGCCAACGTGTACGCATCCGTGGCTTCCCCTACCGGGTCGTCGGAGTACTTGAGGATCAGGGATCGTTCCTGGGACAGTCGTTGAACAACCTCGCCGTCGGTCCGGCACTCTCGCCCTTGCAGAGCTTCACCGCTCCGCGAGGTCGAGTGGACCAGATTATCCTCAAGGCGGAAGGGCCCGATTACGTACTGCCGCTGTGGGAAGAGGTTGTCGAGATCATGCGGATCCACCGTCGGCTGGGCCCGGGTGAACTCGACAACTTTGCCGCCGAAACCACCGAAGAGTCACTCAGCCTCTGGGAGAGAATCAGCCAGATCCTCTTCATGGCGCTCCCCGGTCTGGTCGGGATCTCTCTGGTGGTCGGGGGGATCGTAATCATGAACATCATGCTGGTGTCGGTCATGGAAAGGACCCGCGAAATCGGGATCCGCAAGGCCCTGGGTGCCCGGCGCGCGGACATCCTGGCTCAGGTGCTGATCGAGAGCGCCACGCTCTCGGGAGTCGGGGCCCTCTTCGGAATCGCGATCGGCGTGGGAATGACAGTCATCGTCGGGACGGTAACTCCCCTTCCGGCGGCCGTGGCGCCCAGATGGATCCTGCTAGGGGTGTCACTCGGAGTCGTCGTCGGAATTGTCTCAGGGGTCTATCCGGCATCACGGGCTGCAAGGCTGGACCCCGTGGACGCCCTGAGGTACGAATGACCGACGATCTTCGGACCTCGCGCGCGAATCGACGCCCGCCCGGTGCCCCGGAGGCGAGCCCGCCCGGCTTCGCCAGGATCCTCAAGGATGGCGTGGGGGTGGCGATCGACGCCCTCCGTGGCAACTGGACGCGAACCCTCCTCGCCATACTCGGCGTGGGGGTTGGCACGGGCGTGGTCGTGACCGTGGCGGCCATCATGACGGGCATCCGCACCGAGGTTCTCAACATCTTCGAGGCATCGGGTCCCGACAACTTCACCGTCATGCCCTTCGACTTTTCCGATGTCCGAATCGCGTTTGACGGATCCGGAAGGCCGCCCTGGTGGGATCGTCCCGAGATTTCCGACAGAGAGATTCGGAGAATGCAGGGGCTCCCTGCCGTACACGAGTTGAACGCCTTCTTCGACTTCGGCGCGGCGATTCGGTTCGATTCCGACTGGGTGAGGAACCTCCAGTGGCACGGCATGTCTTCCTCCTGGACGATCTCACGGCCGGGAGACTTCGTGGCGGGCAGGAACTTCACACAGGCCGAAGTGAACCAGGCCCGGGCGGTCGTGGTCATCTCCAATGAAGTGGCGACGGCCGTGTTCGGAGAACTGGATCCCGTGGGCAGGCGCGTAAGGGTCAATGCCGGCCGCCGCGCGGCAAACGAGTTGTTTACCGTGGTCGGGGTCTACGCGCCACTCGAGAACGCCTTCGGTGAGGTCACCGACAATTTCGCCGTTGTTCCATTCACTACTGCCGACAAACGCCTCAAGGCCCGCGATCGCTGGACCTTCATGATGGTGGACATCGTGCCGCGAGCAGATGTCGGGTCCGAGGAGGCGGAAAACCAGATCATCTCCGCGCTTCGATCAATGCGCGAACTCGGCCCGGCTGATAACAACAACTTCGCCATCGTGCGGGCCGGTCAAATCGTTGACCTCTTCAACCAGATGACGGCCATGTTCTTCGCGGTCATCCTCGGTCTCTCCTCGGTCGGCATGCTGGTTGGCGGAATCGGCGTGATCGGAATCATGCTCATCTCGGTGACCGAGCGAACCCGGGAGATCGGCATCCGCAAGGCCGTGGGCGCCACGCAGCAAGAGATCAAGTGGCAGTTCCTGATCGAGGCGTCGCTCCTCACCGCGGCCGGAGCGCTGGCGGGTATCCTCGTGGGGTGGGCCGGCTCGGAAACCCTGGCGGCGATCTCACCGCTGCCGGCAAGGATTCCACTGTGGTCGGTAGTTGCGGCGATCATACTGGCGACCTTCACCGGCATCCTGTTCGGCATGCTCCCGGCGTTGCGAGCCGCCCGCCTCGATCCTGTCGAAGCGCTCAGGTACGAGTGACCGGGATTCCCACGGGCGGCGGACACGGCGAACTTGAATCCGGATGATCGAACCTCTGGACGTACTCGCGGTGATGGCGCATCCGGACGACGCCGAGATACTCTGTGGCGGCGCTCTCATCAAGTCCGCGAAAGCCGGGGAAAGGACCGGCGTGCTCGACCTGACGGCGGGGGAAGCCGGGTCGAGCGGGACGATCGCCACCCGCGCCCGCGAGGCCGAGTGCGCCGCCGGAGTCATGGGTCTGGCGGTCAGACGCTGTGCCGGCCTGGAGGACTCGGCGCTGACGAATGATCGCGAGTCCAGGCTGGTAGTCGCAGGTATGATCCGGGCGCTCCGGCCGCGTGTCGTCGTGACGCACTGGACCGAAGGCAGGCACCCCGACCATCGGGAAGCGGCGCGCCTGGCTCGGGACGCGAGTTTTCTCTCCGGACTCCTGAAGCTCCCTGTCGCGGGAGCTCCGCACCGGCCCGAAAAGCTGGTGTACGCCCTTTCCTTTCTGGAGAATCCCATCAAGCCGACGTTCGTTGTGGACATCACCGGCGAGATGGATCGCAAGATCGACGCCCTTTCGTGCTACGACTCCCAGTTTCGGGGAAAGACCGGAATGGGCGAGGTGTTTCCGGGCGGCGACCGGCCATTGTTCGAACAGATCAGGAACGTCCATGGTTCGTACGGCGCGCTGATCCGGTGCGGATACGCGGAACCGTATTGGACGAAGGAGACGGTAGAGGCGTCGACCCTCGGAACCCTGTCGGTCCGCTCCTTCTGATCGGCTGATTCAGGATTGGAGCCGACGGTGGGTCGGCGGACCGCCAGGCGGCCCGCCGACCCGATGCCGCGACGAATCGGGTGCCTGAAGTAGAACAGTCCGGCGTCGACCGTCTATGAGCCTGGGCATGTCTGCCGCCCTCCACACCAGGTCGCCCTCCGAGGTGTCGCGCGCGAAGGCAATGCCAGCACGAGGGGAAGAAGGAGCGGAAAACGAAGCCCGAACCCAGTGTTTTCTCGACAATTGAATCTGGACCAGATTCCTTGCTTGGCTTTGGTTTGCTGGCGGCTGCGTCCGCTCGTCTTCATTGCCATCGGTGGCTTTTCCCGTCTTCGACCCGGTGGGGTGCTTCGTTCCGTGATCTTCGACCCCGGAAAACGGCGGGATCGAGCTGACTCGAGTCAGGCCCAAGGAAGATGAACCCTTTTCGGGGGCGTTGGGATAGCTGGATGGGACACACCGTCAGCGAAGAGTCATTGCGCCCACCAGGAAGGCGACCGGCGTCGCCCGGGAGTCAGACCTGCACGCCCTGCCTGCGCAACCAGTCCTCCAGCGTCGCCCGGATCGTTCTCAGCCGTTCACGGGACCGGGCTTCGTATCTCGTCACGATCACGGGCTGGGTGTTGGACGCACGCACCAGCCCCCATCCGTGCTCGAAGAGCACACGCACACCGTCCACCGCCACCACCTTGTAGCCCGAGCTGAAGTGCTCGCGGGCACGTTCGACGATCCCGAACTTCTCATCCTCCTCGACGGCGATTCGGAGTTCGGGGGTCGAGACATACCTGGGAAAACCGTCGACTACTTGAGAGAGAGGGCGCGTGGATCTGGATACAAGATCCAGCAGCCGGCAGGCCGCATAGAGGGCGTCGTCGAATCCCAGATAGTCGTCCGAAAAGCAGATGTGACCGGAGAGCTCTCCCGCGAGACGTGCGCCTGTTTCCCTCATCTTCTCCTTGATGAGCGAGTGACCGGTCTTCCACATGACAGGCACGCCGCCCGCTTCCGAAAAGACCTCCGGGAGGACCTGCGAGCACTTCACGTCGAACACCAGTTTCTCGCCCGGCCCGCGGCGGCGAAGCAGATCCAGTCCGAACAGCAGAAGAAGCACGTCTCCCCTGACGATGCCTCCGCGGTGATCCACGACGCCGATACGGTCCGCGTCGCCGTCGAACCCGATCCCCAACTCCGCGCCGTGCGCCCGCACCGAGGCGATGAGGTCCTGAACGTACTCGTCCACGGTAGGGTCGGGGTGATGGTTGGGGAAGGTGCCGTCCGAATCGCAGTACAGCGGAATGACCTCGGCCCCGATCGCCTCGAGAAGCTCGACGGCGACCACCGAACCCGTGCCGTTTCCGCAATCCACCACCACCTTGACCGGGCGTGCCAGCTTGAACCGTGCAGCCAGGTCGTCCACGTAGCCCGGCAGCACCTCACTGGATTCCGCCCGTCCTGTCCCCGCCGTGAACTCGGCGTTGCGGATGCGGCGAAGGAGGCCCTGTATCGCGTCCCCGTGCATGGACGCCCCCGCCATGGTCATCTTGATGCCGTTGTACTCCGCGGGGTTGTGGGACCCGGTGATCTGCACCGCGCCGTCGGCCTGGAGCCGATACTCGCTGAAATAGCTCACCGGGGTGGGAACCGTGCCGAGCCGGATCACGTCGCATCCGACGGACGTCAGCCCGCGAACCATCCCGGTGCGCAGTGCGGGCGACGATGGACGGTTGTCTTCGCCTACCACAACCCTGGGCCGGCCAACCGCGCCTCGGTGTCTCAACTCCGAGCCGTAGGCCTTCCCCACCGCCTCGGCGACGGAAGGATCAAGTTCCTCGCCGACGATTCCACGGATGTCGTACTTGCGGAAGATGTGCTCCCGGAGGGGCATCGCCGCGCGCCTCGTGCTCGTTCGCGTCAGGGCACCAGCGCCTGGGACGCGCCCGCAACCAACAGCCTCAGCCCTTCGACCGAACCATATGCGAGATCGAGAACGGTTTCGGGGAAGATCCCGCCCAGGATGATCAGTCCGGCGCTCAAGACGAGCACCGCGTGGGTGGCGAAGGGGGGATCGGCGCTGGACGCGATGGCGGCGGCGGTATCGTCACCCTCTTTCATCCACATGTACCAGGCCACGCGCAGGTAGTACCAGTACGACACAACGGTGGTGAGCACCAGCACGACCGACAGCCACCACAGACGGGCCTCGGCCGCTCCCAGCAGGAGCTGGTACTTGGCGATGAAGCCTGCGGTACCCGGAAACCCGGCCAGCGAGAGCAGAAACACCGTCATGAAGACGCCCAGAACCGGACGACGCCACCCGAGCCCGGCGTAGTCCTCGATCCGGCTGTTCCCCTCGGACTGGCCGCCGACCGTGACCACGACGGCGAAGGCCGCGATGGTCATGATCGTGTAGACCAGGAGATAGAAGAGGAGCGAAGCGACCGCGGTGTCGTTGCCGGCCACCAGTGCCACGAGCAGATAGCCGCCGTGTGCGATCGAGGAGTAGGCCAGCATCCGCTTCACATTGGACTGGGCCAGCGCCACGACGTTGCCGACGACCATGGTAATCGCCGCGAGCCAATACAGAATCGGCCACCACTGCCCGTACACGCCCTCGAGTCCCACCACGAAGACCCGCAGAAACGCCACAAACGCCGCCGCCTTTACCGCAGCGGCCATGAACGCGGTCACCGGTGTCGGAGCCCCCTCATACACGTCGGGGGTCCACATGTGGAATGGTACCGCCGCCACCTTGAAGCCGAATCCGATCGCGAGGAGCGCAATTCCGGGAACCAGCAGCTGGTTCGCCGTGGTTCCCGCGCCGATGGCCGAAGCGATCATCTGGATGTTCGTGCTTCCGGCCGCACCGTAGATCAGCGCGATTCCGAAAAGCAGGAACCCGGTGGCAAACGCGCCCAGGAGGAAGTACTTGAGTCCGGCTTCAGCCGACCGCCGATCCCGGCGGTTGAATCCGACCAGGGCATACACGCCGATCGACATGAGTTCGAGCCCCAGGAAGATAACCATGAGGTCGCGCGCCGAGGCCATGACCATCATCCCCACGGTCGCAAACAGGATCAGCGAGTAGTACTCGCCCGCCTGGAGCTTTTGCCGGGTGACGTATGCCAGGGAAATCACGATCGACAGCGCGGCAGCCAGTATGAAGATCCAGTTCGCGAAGAGCCGGAACCGGTCCACCGCGATCATGGCGCTGGCACCGTCCTCGGCCACCCCGGAGTAGAGCCATCCGTTGGCGACCGCGGCGAGAGCCAGTCCCGCCACAGCCATCCAGCCGGTTTCCTGGCCCCGTCCTCCACCGTCCTTGCGGACCACCCCCATGATCAGGATGACCATCCCCCAGCACGAGAGCACGACCTCGGGGAGAAGCGCCATGACGTAGTGGAAGCTGGACGTATAGTCGAGGAGCATCGGTCTACTCCTCCTCGCCGGCAGGTCTGGGTGCGAGCCCGGCGCCCGGATCCGACGCACCGTCGAACAGCACCGTTCGCGCCTCCTCCACACGCTCCAGCACCACCTGGACGCTCGGCTCCATTCGCCGCAGGAAGGGTGCCGGATGGACGCCGATCCATATCATCAGCGCCACGAGGGGCCCGAGCACGACACACTCCCGCCGCGACAGATCCGCGAAGGTCCTGTTCTCTGGCTTGTCCAGCTTGTTGAAGAGCACCCGCTGTACCATCGGAAGCATATAGTAGGCCGCAAAGATCACGCCCGTCGCGGCAATGATCGCCGTCACCGCATGGGTCTCGAAGGTGCCGATCAGCGCCAGGAATTCGCCGATGAAGCCGCTTGTGCCGGGAAGGCCGATCGATGCCAGGGCAGTGATCACGAACGCCGTGGCGAAGAAGGGTGCAACCCGGCCGATCCCCCCGAAGTCCTCGATTCGCCGCGTGTGCCGGCGTTCGTACATCATCCCCAGCAGCAGGAAGAGCGCTCCGGTGGAAATGCCGTGGCTGATCATGACCACGAGCCCGCCCTGCAGCCCGTTGACCGTCAGCGCGAAGACCCCGATCACCACGAAGCCCATGTGCGCGACCGAGGTGTAGGCCACGAGCTTCTTCGCATCGGGCTGCACGGCTGCCACCCATGCCGCGTAGATGATCCCCGCAACGCCCAGAACGAGCATGACGGCGACAACCGTGGGGTGTTGCGCCGCTCCCGGGAAGAAAGGCAGGAGGAAGCGCAGGAAGCCGTAGGTGCCCATCTTGAGCAGCAGCGAGGCCAGAATCACCGACCCCGGCGTGGGCGCCTCGACGTGCGCGTCCGGAAGCCAGGTATGCAGCGGGAAGATGGGAACCTTGATCCCGAATGCCAGGGCAAAGGCCGCGAAGAGCCAAAGCTGCTCGCGCATCGTCAGGTCGGCACCGAGGAATGCCTCGTAGCTGAAGGACCCGGAGCCGCTGCTGAAGTAGATGTAGAGAATGGCGACCAGCATCAGCAGCGAACCCACCGCCGTGTAGAGGAAGAATTTCACGGCCGCGTAGATCCTGCGCTCACCACCCCAGATGCCCACAATGAAGTACATCGGGATCAGCGTGAGCTCGAAGAACACGTAGAAGAGGAAGATGTCGGTCGCGAGGAAGACCCCGACCACGCCCGTCTGCAGGAGGAGCATGAGGGCGTAGAAGGCCTTGCGACGGGTCTTGATGTACTCGAACGAACCCAGGATCGCGATCGGTGTCGTGAGCGTGGTGAGCATGACCATGAACACCGAAATCCCGTCCAGGCCCAGCGCGTAGCTCACGCCCCAGGACTCGATCCAGGGAGTGGAGGACTGCATGGCGAAGCCGCCGCCGCCCGGGTCGAAGCTCCACCAGAGCCCGAGACTCAGCACGAAGACGGTTCCGGACCACGAGAATGCGATGTGCTTCGCCCTGTCCTCTGCGGCGGCCATCACATGGAACAGCCCCGCGACAGGGAGCCACAGGAGGGCATGAAGGACCCAGTCCTCGTACAGGGCCGGGATCGAAGCGATGAAATCCGTCATGTCGTCATCAGAGGAAGACCGCGGCCCCGAGCACGAGGAGCACGCCCAGGGTCAGCACGAATGCATATGTATTTGCCTGGCCGGTCTGGAAGAGACTGACCGTCCAGCCGGCGAGACGCGTGAAGTTGCCGACGAAGTTGACGAAACCGTCGATGAGCACCGCATCGACCACCTTCCAGCACCACCGCGAGGCCGCCAGCACCGGCCGTACGATCCCCGCGTCGAAGACTTCGTCGAAGTACCACTTGTTGGCCAGAATCCCGCGCAGCCCCCCGGGGGCCGCAGTGTCCCGGGCAGCTGCGACGTACTTGCGCCCGCCGAGCGCCCGGAGCGCCGCCAGGACCACAACGGCCGCAGCGAGGGTCGACGCGAGCGCCCATGCGAATTCCCCACCGCCGACAAGGGGAGCCCCGTATGCCGGCTCTCCCAGTGCGGCCGTCTGGATTGCGGCCGCATCGTGCGTGACGGGTTCGAGCCAGTGATGCAGCCATTCGCTCATCGGCAGAGCCCCGAAGAGCCCCAGGAAGGACTCGGCCAGCGGTTCGGGGACGTTGACCCAGCCGCCGAAGACCGAAAGCACGGCCAGAATCGCCAGGGGTACCCACATCACGCGGGGCGCCTCGTGCAGATGCGGGCGGGCGTTGCGTTCCACGCGGCTTTCCCCGTGGAAGGTCATCACCATCAGCCGGGTCATGTAGAAGGCCGTCAGCATCGCGGTGACGAGTGCGACCAGCCAGTAGACCGTGTAGAGCGTCCCGAAGGGATTGGACGGGGCGCCGGCCCACGCCGCCGTATACCAGATGATCTCGTCCTTCGAGAAGAAGCCGGCCAGTGGCCATATCCCGGCGATTGCGAGGGTGGCGACCCACATCACCACCCAGGTGATGCGCATGCGGTCCTTCAGTCCCCCCATGTTCCGCATGTCCTGCGCATCCTCGTGGCTGTCGGCCCTGTGCAGGGCGTGGTGCATTGCGTGGATGACCGCGCCGGCCCCGAGGAACAGCAGCGCCTTGAAGAATGCGTGCGTCATGAGGTGGAAGATGGCGGCGGTGAACGCTCCCACACCCGCTCCCAGGAACATGAAGCCGAGCTGCGAGACGGTCGAATAGGCGAGCACCTTCTTGATGTCGTGCTGCTGCAGGGCGATGGTCGCCGCCAGCAGTGCGGTGAGCACCCCTACCCCGGCCACCACCGCCTGGCTGGTGGGTGCGAGCGCGTACAGAACAGAGGATCGCGCCACCATGTACACGCCCGCCGTGACCATGGTAGCCGCATGGATGAGCGCGGATACGGGCGTGGGGCCGGCCATCGCGTCGGGCAGCCACACGTGAAGCGGAACCTGTGCGCTCTTCCCTGCGGCGCCGAGCATGAGCAGCAGCGTGATTGCCGTAACGGTGGCGCCGCCCGCCGCCAGCCGGCCCTCGGCTCCCTCGAATACCGGGCCGAAGTCCAGCGTCCCGAACGCCTGGAAGAGGAGGAACATCGCCAGCAGGAAGCCGAGATCCCCGATCCGGTTGACGATGAACGCCTTCTTCCCGGCGTCCGACTTCTCACGGTCGGTGAACCAGTACCCGATCAGCAGGTAGCTGCAGAGCCCGACGCCCTCCCAGCCGATGAACATCATCGCGTAGCCGGCGCCCATCACCAGCACCAGCATGAAGAAGACGAAGAGGTTCAGGTACGCGAAGTACCTCGGGTAGCCCGTGTCGTCCTTCATGTAGCCGACGCTGAAGACATGGATGAGGAAGCCCACGCCCGTCACGACCAGCATCATGATCATCGAGAGCTGGTCGAGCTGGATGGCGGCGTCGATCTGCAGGTTCCCGGTTACGATCCAGGTCCAGTACCTCACCACCACGGGATCGTGCAACTCCGCCCCGTACATGCCCGCAAAGTTCCAAAGCGCGAGGACGAACGCGACGAACATCACCCCGGGACCGACCCAGGTGGGCAGCGTGTGCGTGCGGGGGCGTGCGGGTCCGGCGAAGGGATCCCACTCGGTGCCCGAGCGGAGCGCCGCGGACGACCGAGCCGCCGACCGGAGCGCGAGAACGCCGTTGACCACGAACCCCAGCAGCGGGAGCAGTATGATCAGCCCAGGCAGAACCGGCTCCCATTGCGCGACTTCCTGGACGGGAAGGTGTGGCCCCGGCACGGATGCGGCGAATCCCATCAGGTCACCACTTCAGCAGGTTGAATCTGTCCACGTTGACCGTCTTGTAGTGCCTGAAGATGGAGATGATGATCGCGAGCCCGACGGCCGCTTCGGCGGCGGCCACGGTCATCACGAAGAAGACGAAGAGCTGGCCTTCGATCCCGGTGTACCGGGACAGCGCCACGAAGGCCAGGTTGACCGCGTTGAGCTGCAGTTCAATGCTGAGGAAGATGATGATCGCGTTGCGGCGGACGATGACGCCGAGCGTTCCGATCACGAAGAGCGCGGCGCTCAGCAGAAGGGCGTAGGCGAGCATGGCGGTCCCCCTCCCCTCAGGTCTTCGGTTTGGCGAGCACGACGGCGGCGACGATCGCGACGAGCAGCAGCAGGCCCATCAGTTCGAAGGCGACGACGTAGTCGGTGAAGAGGGGTTCGGCGATCACGCCCGCCGCCCCCTGCTCGCGTACGGCGGCGTCGAGCGCGGCCGCGACGGCAGCCCCGTCACCCCGGAACCCCGTGTCCGACGCGCCCCAGAACGCCTGTCCAAGGACACCCGCCGTGAGCCCCGCGACCACGAGCGCCAGCAACGACCACAGGCCGTACTTCAGATCCGCCCGGTAGTCGTGGCCGAGGTTCAGCAGCATGATCACGAACAGGAAGAGGACCATGATCGCACCGGCATAGACCAGCACCTGGATCGCCGCTAGGAAGTGCGCCTCGAAGAGCACGTAGATCCCGGCGACGCTGGCCAGGGTGGCCACCATGAAGAGGAGACTTGCAACCGGCGTGCGGCTGAGCACCACGCCGAACGCTCCCCCCAGGGCGACCACGGCGAACAGGACGAAGAGAATCTCGGTCATTCGGAGCGGGGGTCGGAGGGGTCCCAGAGCAGTGTCGTCGGGTGATCCTGCTCCATCAGACGGTCGAGGTCGTAGACGAATCGGTCCCGGGTGTACTCCGCATTCTCGAAGTGCTGACCGACGTGAATCGCCTCGACCGGGCAGACCTCCTGGCACATGCCGCAGAAGATGCACCGGAATTCGTCGATTTCATACACGATCGGGTAGCGGTTGCCCTGGTCGTCCTCTCCACCCACCAGCCGGATGCAGTTGGCCGGACAAACCGTCGGGCAGAGTCCGCACGCCACGCACTTCGGCCGTCCGTCCGCATGCACCTCCATCCGGTGCGTGCCGCGCCAGCGGGGGTGCAGATCCGGCTGGTCCTCGGGGTATTCGAGCGTGACCTTCTTGACGCGCAGCAGGTGCTTGAAGGTGAGGCTCATCCCCTTCAGCGTGGCCCGCATGTACGATGTTCGCCCGGCCTCGGGGCGACGCATGACCTTGACCGATATCGCCATTATGAGACACTCCCGTCCGGGTTTGCGGCCGCCCGTCTCGCCAGGAGCGCTCGCGAGGCTTCCCGGCGTCGGGCAACGGCGCCCATGCCATGCGCTCCCGCGATGACGCGGTCGCGATCGATGAAGAAGAAGAAGGCGATCGTCGTCACCCCGCTCACCCCTGTCAGGACAAGGCCGTAGAGGAGGCCGAACGGCACACCGAGCTGGTCGAGGACGAGCATGGTACCGGCGATCAGCACGATGTAGCCCAGGGCGGCCGGCAGCAGGACCTTCCAGCCCAGGTGCATGACCTGGTCGTAGCGGAAGCGCGGCAGCGTCCAGCGAATCCAGATGTAGAGGAAGACGAAGAAGGCCGTCTTGGTGCAGAACGCGCCCAGGGTCAGCAGCGTGATGAGGACGCTCGGCGTGGCCGCGATCGGCGCGCCCGCATCGTCGAAACCCCTTATCAGCGCCCCTTCGTGCCAGAACATGTCGTCGCCCGTCCAGACGGGGATATCCCAGCCGCCGAAGAAGAGGGTGGCCATCAGCGCGGACGCGGTGAGAACGTGCGAGTACTCGGCGATGAAGAACATCGAGAACTTGATTGCGGAGTACTCGGTGTGGTACCCCGTGATCAGCTCCGACTCGGCCTCGGGCATGTCGAAAGGAAGCCGGTTCGTCTCGGCCAGCGCCGAGATCACGAAGAAGATGAAGGCGAGCGACAGCGGAAAGACGAACCACAAGCCCAGCTGTTGCTGCTGCCACACCATCTCCGTCAGCGTGACGTTGCCGGCCAGCAGCAGTACCGCGATCACGGAGAGTCCGAGCGCGACCTCGTAGGAGATCATCTGCGCGGACGCGCGCAGCCCCCCCAGAAACGCATACTTGTTGTTCGAAGCCCATCCGGCGAGCACGATCCCGTAGACCGCCAGAGAGGAAAGAGCCAGGATGTAGAGGATTCCAATCGGCACGTCGGCCACGATCATGTCGACCGTACCCACGGGGGTGGGCAGAGGCGCCGCAAATGGGATGACGGCGAAGGTCACCACGGCCGGCATGATCGCCAGCGCAGGCCCCAGCACGAAGTAGAGCTTCGCACTGGTGCCGGGCATCGTCTCTTCCTTGATGATATTCTTGAGGCCGTCGGCGATGGGCTGAAGGAGTCCGAACGGCCCGACGCGGTTGGGACCCAGCCGGTCCTGGATGAAGGCCGACACCCTGCGTTCGGCCAGCGTCATGTATGCCACCACCAGCATGACGACGGTGAACACGGCCAGGACCTTCACGCCGCCGATCACCCAGAACCAGAAGGTCGTGAGCTGGTTCATCTCATGCATGGGCCGGCTCCAGCACGGCACCCGCGGTGCCGATGGCGTCGTGGCTCAATCCCGCGAATGCGGCGTACTCCACGGCAAGCGCGGCGAACGCGTCGGCGGCGCTTCCCGGGGGGTTGCCGCCCTCCACCGCCGCCAGCAGCGCACCCAGCACCAGCCAGGCCGGCCGCGCCGACCCGGGAGCCTGCAAGCCCTGTTCAAAACGCTGCACCCGGCCCTGCGCATTCACGAACGTTCCGTCTTCCTCGGCGAAGGTCGTGACGGGAAGCACGAAGTCGGCGTTGCGTGCCGCGGGAGATTCGAATGTCCCGAGATACACGTACAGGCTGGCGTCCGCACCGAAGTCCTCGGGCTGATCGCCCAGCTGGTCGCCCAGCACCACCAGGATTCCGTCGTGGCTCGCCGCCGCGCCCAGTCCGCCGGTGGCGTCGTCCGAGCCGGCGGGCTCGAACCCGAGAATGCTCGCCCCGTCGACATTCGGTGCGAGGTCCCGCCGGCGAACGAGCAGCGGGAAGCCCGGCAGCGGGTCTTCGTCCTCGGCCCGTCGGCAGCGGAAAACGCTCTCGGTCACGTTCCCCACGGCCCGGCCCAGCCGGTGAAGCGTCCCGAGTGCCTCGTTCGAGGCGAAGGGGGAGCCGACGATCCTCACGCCGGCCCCTTCGATCTCTCGCAGCCGGTCCAGGAGAGCGCCCAGCGCCGTCTGCCAGTCGGCCGCCCGCCGCTTCCCGCCGCGTCCCACGCCAGGACTCTCGATCCGTCCAGCCCGGTTGATCCACTCGTAGTTGGCGCGACCGTAGTCGCACATCCAGTGGCCGTTGACCTCCTGGTTTTCCCGGGGCTTGAGCCGCTGCACCAGGTTGTCGCGGGCATGCAGGTCGATATTGCACCCCTGCGAGCAGTTGGGGCAGATCGATGGGGTGTGATCCAGGTCCCAGGCCCGTGCCTTGTGGAGGAAATCCTTCGAAACCAGCGCACCCACGGGGCAGATGTCGACGATGTTGCCGGCGAAGGACGCATCGTCCAGCCCACTCTCGAAGAAGGTGTCGATCACCGCGCGGTCCCCGCGCTCCACAACGGTCAGACGGGCGTCGTCCGCGACCTCGTCCATGAAGCGCACGCAACGGGTGCACATCACGCACCGGTCGCCGTAGTAGAACACGTCGCCGCCGAAGTCGTCCCGGCCGAAGACGCGTTTGGGTTCCCGCGCCCTCCCCTGCTCCCGCCCCTCGTCGAACACGTAGTCCTGCAGCTTGCACTCGCCCGACATGTCACAGATGGGACAGTCGAGCGGGTGGTTGACCAGGTAGAACTCAAGCACGCCCTGCCGCATCCGCTTGGCCGACGGGCTCTCGGTGTGGACCACCTGTCCGTCCTGCGCCATCGTCACGCACGACGGTTGCAGCTTGGGCGCCCCCTCGACCTCGACCAGGCAGATCCTGCACTGGGCCGGGGCGGACAGGCCCGGATGATAGCAGTAGTGCGGCACTTCGATCCCGAGCGTCTCGGCCGCGTGCAACAGCGACGTCCCCTTCGGCACGTTGACCTCGTGGCCGTCGATCGTGAGGGTGACCGTATCGGCTCTGCGGCTAACATCCGCCATGGGGGCTCCTCGGGTGCGTGAAGCGGTCACCGCCGGTAAGCGGCGGGCGTGCCGGGTGCCGGGTGCGCGGGCGCATCAGGCTGCTCCCACCCGCTCGCCCCGCCGTATCAGGGCGAGGTAGTCTTCGCGGAACTTCTCTATCGAGGAAATGATGGGCATCGCCAGCGAGTCCGACAGAACGCAGATCGTGGTGCCGGTCATCTGCTCCGAGATCTCGATCAGGGTGTCCAGGTCGTCCTCGGTCCCGAGCCCGTCCTCGATGCGGCGAAGGATGCGCGTGGCCCACGCCGTTCCCTCTCTGCAGGGCGTACACTGCCCGCAGGACTCGTGCGCGTAGAAGTACGCCATGCGCCTGACCTGCTTGACGATGTCGGTGTTCTCGTCCATCACGATCACCGACGCGCAGCCGAGCAGGGAGCCCGCGGCTTCGACGCCCTCGTAGCAGAGCGTGCAGCTCCGGCAGTCGTCCGCGCTCATGATGGGAACCGAACTCCCCCCCGGGATCACTGCCTTGAGGGCCTTGCCGTCCCGCATGCCGCCACAGATGTCCTCGATGAGCTCCATCATCGGGAAGCCCAGCGGCAGTTCGTAGTTCCCGGGCCTGTTCACATGGCCCGATACGCAGAAAAGCTTGGTGCCCGGGCTCTTTTCGGTGCCCCACTGCCGGTACCACTCTGCGCCGTGCCGCACGATGTGAGGCGTCGCCGCGAGCGTCTCGACGTTGTTGATGGTGCTGGGCATGCCGAAGGCGCCCACCGCCGCCGGAAACGGCGGCTTGATCCGGGGCTCTCCCCGCCGGCCCTCCAGGGAGTTCATGAGGCCGGTTTCCTCGCCGCAGATGTACGCACCCGCGCCGACGTGCAGCGTCATGTCGATGTCCACCCCGGAGCCCATGATGTCTCTGCCCACGAGACCCTTTTCGTAGGCCTCCTCGAGGGCGCGGGCGAGCACATTGGTGGTCTCGAAGAACTCGCCGCGCAGGTAGATGTAGCAGTGCGACGCGCCGATGGCGTACGATCCCACCAGACATCCCTCGATGAGCTGATGGGGGGTCCAGCGGATGATCTCGCGGTCCTTGAAGGTGCCGGGCTCGGATTCGTCCGCGTTGCACAGCATGTAGTGCGGGCGGCCCGAGTCCTTCGGCATGAACGACCACTTGAGTCCGGTGGGGAAACCCGCCCCGCCGCGCCCGCGCAGCCCCGAGTTCTTCACCTCGTCGATCGTCGCGTCCCGCCCGATCTCCAGCGCCCGCGCAATCCCCTGGTAGCCGCCGTACCGCTTCCAGCCCTCCACGGTGCGCGCGGCGGGATCTCCGAATCCCTCGCTGAGGACCCGGACCTCCTTGTCGTGTCGGTAGGGGTATGCCAAAGTGCCGTCCCGGGGATCTCCCCGCGCTAGTCGCCCTTGAGTTCGTCGGTCAATCGACGCAGGATGTCCGGCACGTCGCCGGCCGCAACATCCTCGAAGTACCGTTCGTTGATCTGCACGCACGTCGGGAATCCGCACGCCGCGAGGCACTCGGCCTCGACGACCGTGAAGTTCTCGTCCGCCGACGTATCGCCCAGCTCCGTGTCCGTGTGCTGGAGGAACGCCGCCAGAACCTCGTCCGCGCCGCACAGATTGCACGAGATGTTCGTGCACACCTGTATGAGGAAGCGCCCCACGGGACGCTTGTTGTACATCGTGTAGAAGGTCGCCACTCCCCTCACGTACGCGCTGCTCAGTCCAAGGAGGGCCGCCACTTCGTCCATCGTCTCCGGGGAGACGTGGCCGCGTATCTCCTGCGCGAGGTTGAGCGCCGGCAGCAGTGCGGCCCTCGCCGTGGGATAGCGCCCCCGGATTTTCTCGAAACGCTCCTGGTAGGGGCCCTCGAACAGCGGTGCACCGGGGTTCCTCGCGACCAGCATGAACGGGTAGCTCGCCGAGGTGCTGGGGTGCCCGCCGTCCAGGGGCCGCTCGCCAGCGTAGGTGGTGCCGCGCACGTCGGCTTCGCTCAGGTCGAACTCGCCGGTGTTGCCGGCCCAGCCGGGGTTGCGGAAGGGGACGTCGCTCAACGATCGATCTCCCCGAGCACGATGTCGAGGCTCGCGTTGATGACGATCAGATCGGCCATGAGGTGCCCTTCGGCGAGCTTCGGAATGGCCGACAGGTTGACGAACGACGGGGGCCGTATGCGCCAGCGCACCGGCTTGGGGCCGCCGTCGCCGACCACGTACATCCCCAGCTCGCCCTTCGAACCCTCGACGGAGAACCAGCAGTCCTCGGCGGGCGCCGGGATTCCCTCGGTGATGAGCTTGAAGTGATGGATCATGGACTCCATGTCGGACATGCAGTCGGTCTTGGACGGCAGGCTGATGCGTGGATCCGCCACGTCCATGGGCCCGCCCGGCAGACCATCGAGCGCCTGGTGCAGGATGCGGATGCTCTGGCGCATCTCCTCCATGCGCACGAGGTAGCGGTCGTAGCAGTCCCCGTGGCACCCGATCGGGACCTCGAAGTCGTAGCTCTCGTAGTCGTAGTAGGGGCGGTCCTTGCGCACGTCGTAGGGAACGCCGCTGGCACGCAGATTGGCGCCCGTAAGGCCGTGGTTTACCGCGTCCTCCGCCGAGATCGCCCCGATCCCCTGCGTGCGCCCGATGTGGATCGCGTTGTGCTTCAGCAGTCCGTCGATCTCGTCGAGCGTTGCCGGCAGATTGTCGGCGAACTCCCTCACCCCGTCCGTCCAGCCCACGGGAAGGTCGGCCATCATGCCGCCGATCCGGGTCGCCGACGTGGTGATCCGTGCTCCCGTCAGCGCCTCGTGGAGCTTGTAGACCTTTTCACGCTGCTGGAAGGCGTAGAGGAACGGAGTGAACGCGCCGACGTCGATCGCCCATGTCCCGAGCCAGAGCAGGTGCGAGAATATGCGGTCCATCTCCATGCAGATCACCCGGGCAACCCTGCAGCGATCCGTTACCTCGATGCCCATAAGCTTTTCCACGGCCATCACATAGGCACAGTTGTAGATCAGCGGCGCGAGGTAGTCCATGCGGTCCGTGAGCGTGACGATCTGGTTCCACGTGCGGTATTCGCCCAGCTTCTCGAACGACGAGTGCAGGTATCCGAGCCGGGGGACCACGCTGACCACGGTCTCGCCGTCGAGTTCGACGACCAGCCGCAGAACCCCGTGGGTCGCCGGATGCTGCGGCCCGACGTTGACCAGCATGGTCTGGGACCCCAGTTCCGGCTCCGGTGCGTCGAAGGGCTCCGTGGGACTCGCGACGAGGGTGCCGCCGGGCCCCATTTCGGGGTTGCGGCTGACGCCGTACTCGACCGTTCTAGTCGACATCGTCGCCTCCCTCATCGCCTTCCGCATCGGCGCCGATCACCTGGGGCACGCGCTCGCCGATCTCACCGGGCACGTAGTAGTCCTCCGGATCCTGGGTGAGCGCCCTGCGGGTCTGCTCGGCACGGGAGAACCGGCCGCGCAGGGGGAAATCCTTTCGCAGGGGGTGCCCCTCGGCGTAGTTGTCCGGCATCAAAATGCGGCGCAGATCCGGGTGCCCTGCGAAGTCGACGCCGAAGAGATCGAAAACTTCGCGCTCCAGCCAGTTCGCCCCGGCCCAGATCCCGGTAACGCTCTCGATTTCGAGGCCGTCGAGGGGAAGCTCGCACTTCACTCTCAAAGCCCTTCGGTGGGGGATCGACCAAAGCTGGTAGACGACTTCGAGGGGCCTGCCACCACCGTAGTCCACCGCGGTGACATCGGCCAGATGATCGTACTGCTGCTCGGGCGCGTCATGGAGCCAGCGAAGCATCTCGACGACACGCGCGGAATCGATGTACACCACATCCTCGTCGCCTGCGTGCACGGCGTTGCGCAAGACCCCGTCCGGAAACCGCTCCCGAAGCGCGGTCACGGCAGGATTGCCGGGGGGAACGACCGCGGGCGCCTCGATGGCTGCGGCCGACTCGCGCCCGCGCCCCGTACCCGCGGCGACGAGATCGAACGGCGAACCCTGCGACGTCGGAGGGCTCAAGGCAGGCGGTCCTCCGAGCGGCTGACGGCGTCGGTCTCGACGAGGCCGCTCACCCGGTTCTGGTGTGTCGAATTCCCGAACGGTCCGGTCAGGTCGAAGACCTCCCGGTCGTCGGCGCGCGGACGGCCGGCCGCCAGCGGATCCTCCGCACGCAGTTCGGCATGGTTGGCAAGACTCTCGCCGCGGATCTTCTCCTGGACCATCATGAGCCCGTAGATCAGCCCCTCCGGACGGGGCGGACATCCGGGGATGTAGACATCGACCGGCACGATCGTGTCTATGCCCTGCACCATCGAGTAGACGTCGAAAACGCCGCCTGACGACGCGCACGCGCCCATCGAGATACACCACTTGGGCTGCATCATCTGATCCCAGATCCGCCGGAGCACCGGAGCCAGCTTGTAGGGAACGCGGCCCGCGCAGATCAGCACGTCGGCCTGCCTGGGGCTGAAGGACATGCGCTCCATCCCGAAGCGGGCCAGATCGAAGTTGCTGGCCGCCGACGCCATCATCTCGATCGCGCAGCAGGCGGTGCCGAAAGGCATGGGCCACAGCGAATTGCGCCGGGCCCAGTTAACCACGAAGTCAAGTCTGGTGGTGAGGAAGGTCGGGCTCGCGGAACCCGACATGCCCGGGTTTTCTACTCCCATTCCAAACCGCCTTTCTTCCATTCATACAACAACCCCACCCCCAGCACGACAACGAAGAGGAGGACCGCCACGAAGGGTCCCCATCCGAGTTCGCGCACGCGAACGGCCCAGGGCACGAGGAAGATCGTCTCGAGGTCGAACACGATGAAGCTGATCGCGACCATGTAGAACTTGATCGAGAACCGGGCCCGCGTATCGCCCAGCGGGATCATCCCCGATTCGTACGGCATCGCCTTCTGGGGCGTGGGCCGGCGGGGGTTGAGAACGTGCGAGGCGACCGCCATCCCGACGGCGTTGAGGACCGTCACGCCCAGGATGATCAGGAGCGGTATGTAGGACTTCGCCATGCTGCGCAGCCTCTCCCCGCGGTGGCACCCCGCCCTGTTGCAGTTTTCGTCCGCCCGGACAAGCCGGGACTCTGCGCCGCGAGCTTGTGAAAACTTTCACGAACTCCCGGAATCAACGCCCAAAGATACGGGGGCGCGCGGGCAGATTCAAGTTTGCGGAGGCGGGTGTCAAAACCGTGCGCCGCGGACCGGGAGTCTTGGCACCCGCGCCCCGTCCTGGCTATCTTGGCGCCGCAGTCCACGCCGCCGGGCGACTTAGGCTTGCGGTCCGGCGCCCGGTCCACATCCCGCTTCCATCCCGCACCCAACCGCCGACACCTTCGATGCCAGTCAAGAGCGACCGCTGGATCCGGAAGATGGCCCGTGAACACGGCATGATCGACCCGTTCGAACCCGGACAGATCAGGAACGGCCGCATCTCCTATGGGCTCTCCTCCTTCGGCTACGACATCCGCGTAGCGCCCGAATTCAAGGTCTTCACGAACGTTCACAACCTGGTTGTGGACCCCAAGTCCTTCGATGAGCGGTCCTTTGTGCACGTCGATGCCCCGGAGTGCATCATACCGCCGAATTCGTTCGCTCTCGCGCGGACCGTGGAGCACTTCCGCATCCCGCGCGACGTGCTTGTACTGTGCGTGGGCAAGAGCACCTACGCGCGGTGCGGAATCATCGTGAACGTCACTCCGCTCGAACCCACCTGGCAGGGCTACCTGACGTTGGAAATCTCCAACACGACTCCGCTCCCGGCCAGGATCTACGGAGGCGAGGGCATCGCCCAACTGGTTTTCTTCCAGGGCGACGAGGCACCCGAGGTGGCCTACGCGGACCGCAAGGGCAAGTACCAGGGCCAGGTGGGGGTGACGCTCCCGAAGCTGTAGCGGTCCAGCGGGGTACCGGCAGTGGGCACCGGCCGTGGACGCGTTGGCTCAGGGCTCCACCGCCAGCAGTTCGAAGCGGTAGACCAGGACCGCGTTGCCGGGAACGCGTCCGTCCAGGGAACCCGCGGCACCGAAACCGAGCCTCGGCGGTACGACGATCTGGCGCGCGCCGCCGACGCGCATTCCCTCGAGCCCGATGTCCCACCCCGCGATGGTCTGCCCGCTGCCGACGAGGTAGTAGACCTCGCCGTCGAAGGGGCTGATGAACGCCCCGGGCGAAAACTGATCGATCGGATACTCGCCCCCGTCCACGGGAGTCCCGTCGTGCAACCAGCCCTGGTAGTTGAAACGGGCCCCCTGCTGCTGTCCCACGGAGGCGCCTTCGCCCACGGTCAGATCGCGGATGTAGAGCCCCGACGGGAGCAGGGTCATCTCGGAGAGGTCGACACCCAGGGACGCGGCGAAGACCAGGCTCTCGATGTCGGGCGGGCCGGGGTCCAGCGGGTCGCTCTCAACGCCGCAGCCGGCCACAACCGGCAGTGTAGCCACGCCAGGGAGGAACAGCGACCGCAACCGGCGCCGACCTTCGTTCACGGCGCTGCTTGTGAAGCGCTTCACAAGACGCCGAGCAGGTCATGGACGATCCTGCCCCCCACCACGGTCAATTCGACGCGCAGATCCCTGAGGTCGGGGGGATTCACATCGAGCGGGTTGCGGTCCACGACGACAAGATCCGCATAGTACCCTTTCGCGATGCGGCCCTTCACATCCTCTTCTCCCGATGCAAACGCGTTGTTGACGGTATAGGCGCGCAGCGCGCTCTCGGCGCTGATCCGCTCCTCGGGGAACCACCCCTCTTCGGGAAGCCCGTCGAGCGTCTGCCTGGTAACCGCCGAATACATGCCAACGAGCGGGTTGGAGGTGTACCAGGCGGCGTTCGTCCCGGGCCAGTCGCTCCCGAAGGAGAGGACTACGCCGGCCTCCTCCAGCGTGCCGAAGGCGTAGGCCCAGCGGGCGCGCTCCCCGATCCGCTCCTCCATCCAGCGCAGGTCGTCGATCGTGTGGTAGGGCTGCATCTCGGCGATGATGTCCAGTTCGGCCATCCGCGCCGCCACCTGGGCCCCGCGCAACACCTGTGTGTGGATGACCGCGAACCGGCGGTCCGGGTTCGGGCCGTTCGTCTCGATCACGCGTTCGAAGATGTCGAGGAGCGAGTCGACCGCCTCGTCGCCGATCGCGTGGACCCGGGGGGACAGCCCGATCGAGTCGGCGCCGAACACCAGCCGCTCCATGTTGCCCGGCGGGTCCATCCCCGAGCCCCGGTCGCTGACGTGTCCCGTGTTGGTCGGATTGCGCCACTCGCCGCGCACTCCGGTGGTCAGGTAGGGCTCGTAGAAGCGGGCCGACGAGTTGCCCATGATTCCGTCGACGAACCCCTTGAGGCCGTTGAAACGGATCCAGCCGTCGCCGAAGCCGTGGCCGATTCCGGAGTGCCCGAGTTCGTCCCAGGTGTCGAGGACCAGACGCACGTTGACCCGGGTCGTGAGCTCTCCCCGCTCCCGCAGTTCCTGGTACACGGGCAACTGTTCCGGTGGCGTGATGTCGAAGATCGTCGTCACCCCGTTCTCGGCCAGACGGGCGAGCGCGACGCGGGCCTCGGCCAGACGCTGGTCCATGGTCTTCGCCGGGATTGCGCCCCGGATCCGGTCGGCGGCCGCTCTGTCGACGCGCCCCGTGGGTGCCCCGGCCTCGCACTCGACGCCGGTCCACGTACAGTCCACTCCGGCGGCGCCCAGCGCGGCTTCGTTCGCCAGGTGAAGCGACCGGTCCCAGTTCCAGAGGATCGCCGGGTTGGCGGGAGAGACGGGGTCGATGACCGACCGGTCCGGATCGAACGGAACCCCGTCGCCGGCCGCTGCCTCCTCCCTGCCGGTGGAACTCGCTTCCCACTGTTCGTAGGCGCCCCACATCCCTCCGACCATCCAGGCGCCGGGCGGCAGCCGCTCCGAGGCCTCCCGCACCCGGCGCGCGACCCCGTCGGCGTCCGCCACGTCCAGCAGATTCACGCCCAGCAGGAGTTCGCCGGCCCGGTTGAAGTGGGTGTGATTGTCGATGAATCCGGGCGACACGAAACGACCGTCCAACTCGATCACCCTGGTCGTCGGACCCGCGAGCGCCAAGACGTCCCCCGTCTCGCCGACCGCCGCGACCAGATCTCCCTCGACGGCAACCGCTTCCGCCCAGGGAGCCTCGTCCACCCCGGTCCAGACCGTGCCGCCGACGAGCACCAGGTCGACACCGGGGCCCGTTTCGGGAGCGCATCCGCCCGGTACAAAAGCGAGTGCGAGCGCCGCCAGGTGCCTGGCACGCGGGCGGGCGAACCACTGGGAGCGTATCATACAGTTGAGCCTTGCTCACGCGAACGGAGCGGTTTGCGAGGGGAGGATCGCGCGGAAAACCAGTCTGAACGAAGTCTCCCGGGGCGGCAAGGCCACCCGGCGACGGCGTCATCTGCACGGAGAAGAGAGAATGAGGATCGCAATCGGAAGCTGCACCCTGGCGGCCGCATGGCTGCTCCTCGGCGCGGGTTCGGGGGAACCGGGATCGAAGCCTCTTGCGGAGGTGCGCGACGAGACGGCCGAGGCGCTTGTCGACGGCTGGATCGAGGCGCTCGGCGGCATGGAGACCTACTGGAAGCTACAAAGCGCGCGCTACACGCTCACCACCGAGATCTACGACCCGGAGAGCGGCCGGCTCCGACGGGCGCGTCCGCGCTACGTCGCCATCGCGCGCCTCGAGGCCGGTGAGGCCGCCCGCATCGAGCGCTGGGAGGGCGACGACTTCATCCAGCACGGTTTCGACGGCGTGCAGGAGTGGGCCGTGATGAACGGGGAGGTCCTCGGACCCGGGGACAAGGACTACGACGAGGCGCGGTACGTGTCCGGCGACGTCTTCTACTGGATCGGGCTGCCGTTCAAGCTCAGGGACCCCGGTGTTTTCCTGCACTACGACGGCACCGACGAGGCGGGGCGGCACCTGGTGCGCGTGACCTTCGGCGACGGGGTCGGCGACCACAACGACACCTGGTTCTACGTCTTCGAGGAAGGCCGCGCGATGCCGGTATCCATCGGATACCGCGAGGAGGGCCGGCAGAACATCAGCCGCACCTACTGGGAGGACGTCCAGGAGGTGGGCGGCTACGTCTTCACCGGTCGGCGGGTGCACGTCAATGCGGAGGGCAAGGTCTGGAAGATCCTGGTTACGAGCGACTTCGTGCTGAATCCGGATCTGGATCCGGCGATGTTCAAGGGACCTTAGCCCGCGCCCCTTCGCCTCCCCGCCGTTCCCGGCGGCCGCGTCGATTCGGCCTCGGCGTCGACGGCCGGGCTCAGAGCCGTGCCATCACCTTGCGCACGTGGTCCGCGCTCGCGGCCAGCGCCGCCGCCTCGCTGCCGGTGAGGTCGACCTCGACCACCTCCTGCAGACCGCCCGCGCCCAGCTTGCAGGGCACGCCGAGGTAGACCCCATCCTGCCCGTACTCGCCTTCCAGCCAGGCGGCCGCCGGAAGGATCCGCCGCTTGTTCCTCACGATCGACTCGGCCATCTGGACCGCCGCGGCGGACGGAGCGTAGTACGCACTGCCGGTCTTGAGGAACTTGACGATCTCGGCGCCGCCGTTTCGCGTGCGTTCGATGATGGCGTCGAGCCGGTCGGGCGGGATCAGGCGGGACACCGGGATGCCGCTCACCGCCGTGTAGGAAACCAGCGGCACCATGGTGTCGCCGTGTCCGCCCAGGACCATCGCCTGGATGTCCTCCACGCTCACGTCCAGCTCCATGGCAATGAAGGAGCGGAAGCGGGCCGTATCGAGCACACCGGCCATGCCGATGACTCGTTCACGCGGGAAGCCGGTGGTCTCCCTGGCAACATACGCCATCACATCGAGCGGGTTGGAAACGACTATGACGACCGCATCGGGCGCGACCCGGGCGATCTCGGTGCTCACCGAACGCACGATGCCGGCGTTGGTGCGCAGGAGGTCGTCGCGGCTCATCCCCGGCTTGCGGGCGATGCCGGCCGTGACGATGAAGAGGTCGGACCCTTCGGCGGGCCCGTAGTCGTTCGAGCCGGTCACCATCGTGTCGAATCCCTCGACCGGCGCGCTCTCCCACTGGTCGAGCGCCTTCCCCTGCGGGATGCCGTCGATGATGTCGATCAGGACGACTTCCTCGCACAGCTCCTTCTCGGCGAGGCGCTGGGCACAGACTTCACCCACGTGTCCCGCACCGACAACCGTAATCTTCCTGGCTGACATCAGTGCACTGCTCCATTGGTGTTGAGGTGGACCAGACGGAATTCCCGGAAACTCCGGGGCCGATGAAATCTGTCGCCGTCGTGAAGTCCTGTCATCCGCCCGTCTGGGAGAGCGCGATGAGTCCCCCGGAACCTGCCGACGATCCCTGCACCAGAAGGTGCTTCTCCGGCTTGATCCGCAGGGTTTCCTCGACGAGAGGCCGCAGATCCTCGCCCCGCCGGAGCGGGTCGCGCAACGGCGTCTCGATGGTCCCGAAGAGACAGGGTCGAAGCTGACCGTCGGCCGTGAGGCGCATGCGGTTGCAGCGGCTGCAGAAGTTGTGGCTCATGGGCGTGATAACGCCGATGGTGCCCCGCGCGCCGGGAAAGCTGAAGTAGGTGGCGGGACCGTTGCCCGGGGGGCCGGGAACGGGCTCCAGGGCGTCGACCCGGGCGATCGCCGCTAGCGCTTCGTCGCACGAGAGGAAGCTCGAGGCGCTCAGTTCGAGGTTCGATTCCGTCGGCATGACCTCGATGAAGCGGACATGAAGGGGCCGGTTGCGTGACAGCTCGGCGAAGTCCGCGACCTCGTCGTCGTTCTCCCCGCGCATGAGCACCACATTGATCTTGATCGGCTCAAAGCCGACCTTCTCCGCGGCATCCAGGCCCCGAAGGACCCTGGGCAATGTGCCGGGCCGCCGGGCGATCGCGTCGGCGCGATCCTCTCGCAGCGTGTCGAGAGAGATGTTGACGCGGGTGATGCCGGCGTCCTTCAGGCCGCGGGCCATCGGCGCAAGAAGGACGGCGTTGGTCGACAGCGCGATGTCCTCGATTCCCGGGATGGAAGCGAGCATCGCGACCAGGCGCGGCAGGTCCTTCCGCACCAGCGGCTCGCCGCCCGTAAGGCGCAGGCGCTTCAGCCCCATCCCGGCCATCACCCGGACGATTTCGGCGATTTCCTCGTAGTCGAGGATCTCGGCGCGGCGAAGCCAGGGGAGTCCCTCCTCGGGCATGCAGTAGACGCAGCGCAGGTTGCACTTGTCGGTGACGGATATGCGCAGGTACTCTATGCGCCTGCCGTAGCCGTCCACCATTCCCGGGGCGGTCCCGTTGGAGATTCCCTCGAAGGGTTGCACGCGGCTACCCGACCTTCCCGCCGTGCGCCACCGGCACCTGGCCGTCGAGCCATTCGGCGTCCCTGTCCAGATAGTACTCCCGCTTCCACACCGGCAGCCGCACCTTGATCTGCTCGATTACATACCTGGCAGCGTCGAAGGCCTGAGCGCGGTGCGGGGTCGACACCGCGATCGCCACACTCACCTCTCCCACCCCAAGGGCCCCCAGACGGTGCACGGCGGCCACCCGATCGGTCTGCGCCCGCTCCGCGGCTTCCCCTGCGATCTCCGCAAGCTGCTCTCGCGCCATCTCGGCGTAACCCTCGTATTCCATTCCACTTACCGGACGGCCCTCGTTGCTGTTGCGGACGATCCCGAGGAACAGGGCGACGGCCCCATCCTCCTCCCCCCCGACCCGGGAAAGCACCTCGCGGGTGTCGATCGGGCTGGTCGTGATCGCGCTCCAGATCATCGTCATCCTCCCGCCACGGGAGGGATCAGCGCGACCTCGTCCCCCTCGGCCAGCTCCGTCTCCATGTGCGCGTAGCGGCGGTTCACGGCCACGGCCGCCCTTTCGGGCAACGCGGCCCAGCCCCCGCCCCTGCCCCGCAACTCCGCGAGAACCACCGCAACGGTCGCGCGATCCGGCAGGGACACAACGGTCCGGTCCGCGCCGGCAAGGTCCCGGTGAGCGGCGAAGAGCAGTACGGTTACGTCCACCGGGTCCCCCCGGACGTCAGTAGCCTGGGGAGCCCGGACCACCGGAGGGCGGCCACCCGACATGTGGCGGGGATGCCTCGGCGTCCGACTCCTGCGCGTTCAGACGTTCGACCCGGGCCCGCAGGTATTTCGAGGGCTTGAAGACCGGTGCGGAACGCGCCGGCACCCTTACCGGTTCCCCGGTTCGGGGATTGCGGGCCAGGCGTGCCTTGCGATGACGTACCTTGAACGTGCCGAAGCCCCTGATCTCGATGTTCTCGCCCCGCCCGAGAGCGTGCTTGACGGCGTTGAGAAACCCATCGACGACGAGCGCGCAGTCCCGCTTGGTGACTCCCGGGCCGATGGCGTCCGCGACCTGCTCGACTAGGTCGGCTTTCGTCATTGTCCCCCCTTAGGGATTGCGGTCGAGGCAGGGCTCCGGTGTGGAAAGTAAGTAATCGCGGCGAACACGCAGCGTCAAGTTTGTCGTGGGGATCGAGGGCTCGGGTCAGCGACCCGCGGCACGTCGACGCGCCCCCATCAGGGCGATGAACTCGTCGAAGAGATAGGTGCTGTCGTGCGGACCCGGGGCGGCTTCCGGGTGATACTGGACGGCAATCACGGGCAGGTCGCGGTGGGCGATCCCCGCCACGGTGTCGTCGTACAGGTTGCTGTGGGTGACTCTCAGGTCCGGAGCGCCGGGCACAGTGTGCCGCTCCCCGCGCCGCACCGCGAATCCGTGGTTCTGCGAGGTGATCTCCACGGTACTCCGATCATGGTTCATTACCGGATGATTGGCTCCGTGGTGGCCGAAGGGGAGCTTGAACGTCTCGCCACCGAAGGCACGTGCGATCAACTGGTGTCCGAGGCAGATTCCGAAGACGGGGATCTCCCTGCCGGCCACCTCCAGAATCGTTTCCGCGGCCTGCTCGACCGCCGCGGGATCTCCCGGACCGTTGGAAACGAAGAGGCCGTCGGGCTCCAGCGCCAGCACATCGGCGGTTCCGGCCTGCGCCGGCAGTACCGTCACCCGGCATCCCCGCTCGGAGAGGAGTCTTGGAGAACTCGACTTCACCCCGAAGTCGAAGGCGGCGACGTGGTACGTCTCGTCGTGGCTGGCGGCCCCTACGACATAGCTCGTATCCGTCGAGACGCCGCAGGCCAGCTCCAACCCCTCCATCCGCGGATGCGCCAGGATGCGCGACAGCAACTCGTCCGCAGGCGTGTCGGCGCTGGCGATACCGCCGCGCATGGCGCCCTTGCTGCGGATATGTCGGGTGAGCGCCCTCGTGTCCACGTCCCGGATCCCCACCACTCCGTGTTCCGACAGATAGCTTTGCAGCGTGCTGCGGCTCCTCCACGAGCTGGGCCGTCTCGCCGCCTCCCGCACAATGAAGCCGGACACCTGGGGCCGGCCGGACTCGATGTCGTCGGCGTTCGTGCCGTAGTTGCCGATGAGCGGATAGGTCATGGCCACCAGTTGGCCGGCATAGGAAGGATCGGTGAGGATCTCCTGGTAGCCGGTCATCGCCGTGTTGAATACGACCTCTCCGATCGCAGGACCCCCGGCACCCACCTGAGTCCCTTCGAAACGCCGCCCGTCTTCCAGGAGGAGGCAGGCTGGAGCGACCGTCTCTCTGTCCGGGTTGCGCATACGCATCCGGGGAATGTAAGGAGTCGGTATCTTCCGGGGAAGCCAGCAACCGATTCGCGGTCGGGACGAGGAGAAGATGGAGCGGAATCAGCCATTTGTTCACATCCACGCGGACGAGTCGTGCCTCGGAAACCAGTTCAAGGGACGTGACCGGCCCGGAGGGGCTGCGGCGCTGCTCGAGCATTGGACGGGCCGGGTCTGGGAGCGGCGTGATGTCTGGACATCGGACCCCTCGACGACCAACAACCGCATGGCCCTTGTTAGCGCGATACTCCCGCTCGGAGTTCTGCGTGAGCGCTGCCGCGTACGATTCGTATCCGATTCGCAATACCTGGTGAAGGGCGCATCGGAGTGGATGCCCGGGTGGAAGCAGCGGGGATGGAAGCGCAAGGGAGGCCCGATCGAGAACGTCGACCTGTGGCGGCGACTCGACAGTACCATGGCCCGCCACGACGTCTCCTGGGAGTGGGTGAAGGGCCACGCGGGAGACCCCAGGAACGAGTACGTCAACGTCCTGGCACAGAGGGCGGCCGGCGAACTCTCGGACACCCCGGTACCGGTCCCGTCGGGCTTTGTGGAGTGGCTCGAGAGCGAGCGTGAATCAGGCCGGTATCTGGACTACTTCGAGTTCGCCGCGCCGGAATCGTCGACGAAGCCGTAACCGAACACCGCCCTCATCGCATCGACCACCATCGGTGCCGCCTCCTGTGCGGTGACATTCCTGTCGAGCAGGCGGCTGAGGCTCGTCACCGGCCGGCCGCTCAGCCCGCACGGCACGATGGCGTCGAAGTACGTCAGATCGGTGTTCGCATTCAGCGCAAAACCGTGCGAGGTGATCCACCCCGAAGACACGCGGATGCCGATCGCGGCAACCTTCGCACCTCCCACCCAGACCCCCGTTGCGCTGTCATCGCGGCTGCCGGAGAGGTGAAAGCTCCCGAGAACCCTCAGCAGGACTTCCTCGAGGCAGCGCAGATAGAGGTGGAGATCCTTCCTGTCCGGCTTCAGGTCGAGGATCGGGTAGCCGACAAGCTGTCCGGGTCCGTGGTAGGTCACGTCTCCCCCACGTCCAGCCTCGTGTACGGCAACTTCACGCGCGGCGAGTTCGCTTCTGGTCAGCAGGACATGTCGGTCGTGACCGGACGATCCGAGGGTGATGACGTGGGGGTGCTCCAGGAGCAGGAGCGTATCCGTGATTTGCCCGCTCCTTCGACGCTCGACGAGATCTGTCTGCAGGTCCGTCGCCTCCGGGTACGCGACGCAGCCGGCGTAGCGAACCGCCAGAGTGCGCTCAGCCCAGGACGGCTCCGGCAACGGTGTGAACCCCTGCCCGGTTCAGGCGTCCTCGGGGAAGTCCTGCAACAACTCCTTGAGCTGCGACAGGAAGCGGGCCGAGTCGGCGCCGTCCACCAGCCTGTGGTCGTACCCAAGCGAGAAGAACGACCGTTTGCGAATGACGATGGAGTCCTGTCCCGTCGCCTCGTCGGTGATCACTACCACGCGCTTGTCGATCGAACCCGTCCCGAGGATGGCCGAGGTCCCCTTGGGGATGATGGGCATTCCCACCATGGTCCCCAGCACCCCCGGGTTCGTGATGGTGAAGGTCGCGCCCTGAATCTCGCTCGGTGCCAGATCCCGGGACTTGGCTCGTGTGGCCAGGTCGACGATCCGCCTCGCGGTACCCACCAGACTCAGATCGTCGGCATCGTGGATGACCGGGACTATGAGCCCCGGGTTTAGGTCCACCGCCATCCCGATGTTCACGGACCCCCGGTAGATGATGTTCTTGCCGGAAATGACACCGTTGACGGTCGGAAAGTCCCTGAGAATCCGGGAACACGCCCAGGCCACGAAGGCCGTGTAGGACACGCGCGCTCCACGTTCGGCCCACCTGGCCTTTTTCTCGCGCCGGATGCGGTCCACCGCCGAAAAGTCGATCTCGATCACGGAATGGACGTGGGACGAAATCCGCTTCGCCAGCACCATGTGCTCGGCGGTGAGGCGCCGCACCTTGTCCATGGTCTCGACCCGGTCGCCGTCGCGCACCGGGAAGCTCGGATGCTCCACCTCTCTGTGGAAGCGGGTCCACAGGTCGCTGGGCGCGGTGGTGGCGGGGACGCGGGACGGCGGCGCAGGAGGCGCCACGGGGG
>VXMI01000146.1 GCA_009841165.1 Gemmatimonadota bacterium
CCGCGACCGCGAGCGTCGCGCCCAGCAGGAACAGCCGCCGCTCCACGCCCAGCACCGTCAGCGGACGGTTGAGCGCGCCGTAGCCTGGCCAGCGCGTCAGACCCCGCATCAGAACAGCCAGCCCAGGAAGTTCACCGCGCCCACGGCCATCCCGATCCCGAAGATGATCCCGGCCAGCGTGCGCTTGCTCCCGCCCTCGCCGAACGCGAACATCAGCCCGCCCACCACGATCGCGATCAGCGACAGCCCCCGCGCGATCGGTCCCGTGAACTGCGTCTGTAGCTCGTTCACCGCGTCCACCCACGGACTCGTCCCCTGCGCCATCAGCGCGCCGGGGGTCAGCATGAGCAGCACGGCCCACGCCATCATCGTTGTCAGCCAAGTTCTCATCGTTCTTCGTCCTTTCCTTGTTGGTTCGTGGACGACGGTCTCTCCGCCGTCCTGCCCGCCGAGATCCGGTTGCGGACCCACTCGTCGATCTCCGCCTCGATCCAGCCCACGCCGTACTTGCCCAGCCGGATCGGGCGGGGGAAGGTCCCCTCCGCCATCCGCGCGTAGATGGAGCTCCGCGACAGGCCGGTGCGGGCCTCGACCTCCAGCCGGCGCAGCAGGCGCACGGGCGAAGTAGTGCGCGGGTCCTTCGGCCTTTCGGTCATCGTTCCAGATCTCCTCGTTCGTTTCGCTTGCGGTTTCCGCCTCCGGGGCCGCTGCGGCGGCGGATCCCGCCCGCGATGCCGCTCCCGCTCGTAGGTGGCCGTGTACGCCAGAATCCGGTCGGCCGTTCGCAGCGTCGGCGAGCGGCCCCTCGCGATCTCGCGCATCAGGTTCGGATCGCCGATCGCCCTGCGGCCGAGCGTGGACAGGGGCATGCCCGTGCTCTCGATGAACGAGTCCAAGCGCGACCTGAAGTGCCCTTCCAGCGTCTTCATGCCACAAACGTTGAAACGCTGTTCGCATGGGGGTCAACTGGTAGGAAAAACCCGACATTCCAGAGCGTTCCTGAGCGTTCCAGCGGTGGGGTCAACCCGTTGGCTGCCCTCGCCAATCGCGCCCCCGTGCCCCCGAATCGGCGGCGAATCGGCCGGTGTGCCGCCGCACCGGGGTCGTGGGTTGTACCGGGCAGGAAATGCAGGTAGACTCCCACACCATGACGCAGCGAGAGAACGACAAGGCACTGGATCCAGTGCGCAGACGGCTGCTCCAGCTACTGGCTGCGAACGGCTCGAACCTGCGAACCGCTTCGCTCGCCATGGGGCGCAACGCCGTCTACCTGCACCAGTTCATCAAACGGGGCACGCCGAAGGTCCTCGGCGAGGACGATCGCGAGATCCTTGCCGAGCATCTGGGGTGCAGGCCCGATCTGCTCAGGCACGACCGGAGAATCCGGCGCGCGGCGCATGCCAAACCGCCGCCGCCATCTGGTCCCTACTCCGCCCCGAAGGGCTACAGTGCCGTGCCGGAGGCCGATCTCCGGAGGGCGGCTGCCGCCGGAGATCTGGAGGAAGCGAACGAGGCCTGGTTGTTCTGCGACCCGCTAGTCCGCTGCGAGTCGCGGGCCAAGCCCGGCGACCTGTGGATGATTCCGGTGGACGGGGACTCGATGGAGCCGGTTCTCGCGAGCGGCGACCGCATCCTGATCGACGTCAGTCGGACGGTGCCGGTCCGGCCGGGGATCTTCGTGATCTGGGACGGCATGGGACTCGTCGCGAAGCGGATCGAGCACGTGCCGCTCTCCGACCCGCCCAAGGTCGTGCTCAAGTCGCTCAACCCCGCGTACGACAGCCACGAGTGCCTCGCCGAGGAGATCCGCGTCGTCGGACGGCCGTCTGGGTCTCCAGAAGGCTATAGGGTGGTGGGGGGGTCTCCTTGATGATCCGGCGCGAGCGGAAGGTCGCTGTATTGCGTCATCGACTCTAGCGCGGAGAGAGCAGCCGAGCAGATTCAGCAGCGAACGGAGCATGAACCGGGAGCGGTGAGAATGAGACAGCCAAGGACCGTGGTGCCCGACGATGTGTTCCGACCTCTTAACGAGTTCGAGTTGAAAGCCGCCCCGGGCAAGCTCTTCCTGCACCAGGGATGGGAGGCCATCAGGCTCGGGCGGCCCGTACTCTTTCCCAAACGATCGCTTGCAAGGCAGTCGCCGGGCTGTGCCGACGAGATGATCCGATACGGGGCCTTCGGCTTCGATGCAAGGACGCTCCCGCTGGTGCTCGACGATCTCCCATCCCGACGCGGCCGGGAGCAGCTACCTGGCTCGCAACGCGATGACCTGCGGGTACATCCCCCCGGCAACGATGCCGATTAGCGCATCGCGGGCCAACGCAAACCGGGACAGGGGCACGGGTAGCAGCACCGAATCCAAGTATTGGCCGGTAGCCGCTTGGTAGCGGTCGATTTCCCAGTGGTTGCCCGCCAGCACATATACCGTGTCCCCTCGAATCGCCACGTCACGCGCCACCCGATCCGGACGGCCTCCGCGATAGCCGACCCGGAACCCGGTCCTGAAGCTCCCCAGGCCGCCCGTTTCAACCTCCGGGAAGTCGGCATGGCGCACATAGGGGTACGCCTTGGCCAAACCGTCGTTGAAGACGAAGAAGCCGTTGCCCAGACCAAAACCGAACACCCACCGTCGGCCGCCGCTTGAGGACTGGGATCGGGCACCCGCGATGTCGCCGACCGTCTGAAAGAAGGACATCGTGCGGAAGCCGTCCCAGGGAAAAGGTACGAGCCCCTCGATTTCGCCCTCTGCGGAGACCCGCACCCACCGATTGGCCGCGATCGGACCGGGTGGCGTGGACTCAAGGGCCGCAAGAGCCTCGGCATACATCAGCGAGGAGAGGATGTAGTGACCGCCCTCCAACGCCGCGACCGCGTCCACGTTGATCGTGCCCTCCGGCAGACCAGCCTCTCGGAGCCACGTTCCATCCCCCGACAGCCAGTGCAGCCTGCCGTTGCCGGCGTCCGCGAGCACCACTTCCCCCTCGGCGTTCACGTCCAGGTCCCTCACATGGTCGATTTCCCCCGGCCCTTCACCCCTGGTTCCCCACGACCAAGCGACGCCGCCGACACCCGCCCTGTGAACCCGCCGACCCAACAGATCAAGGACCGCAGCGTCACCTCCCGGAAACGCCGCTACGCGGTCGGCGTTGAGCATGACCGTATCGTCCGCCCCGCCGTAAACCCACAGCGTATCGAAAGCCAAGGGTCTCGTGACCACCGTCCCCGCCGCTTCGTCGAATAGATTGACCGGGGTCGAGGGCGCGCTGCCCACACCGCATCCCGCCACGGCCAGCACCAGCGCCGCATTGAGAGCCGCTTGGGATTCGAACGCATGGCGGGCAGGACGAGAAAAGACGGTGGCGCGGATGGGTCGTGTGCTCCTTCCGTCGGTCGCAGATTGAGTGTGGAGCCACGACCAGAAGATAGCGGCTCCCGCCCCGGTAGCCGCCAGAGTCAAGCGTCAAGCATACTCCCGACACGAGTGAACGCCCTCACCCGGTTGCGGCCCCATTCTCCGGCGCCGTAGGAGCACCGGCTTCGTTTCGTGCGTACCATCGTTCGATTCCTCTCGATTCGATGGACTGCACGATCTGCGCATCGAAGTATCGCGGAGGGAAGCCGCTTCCGCCAGACTGACGTAAGGTTCCGGGTGCATCTCCTCGGCTCCCCTTGCCCTAGTCCAAACCCGCGCCCTACTAGTGTCTGGTGGATCCTTGGCTCGGCGTGCCGCCGGGATCGGCGGCACAAACAAGCCGCCGACCCCTGGCTGGAGGTCACGATGGGTGGAAGTCGAGCGCAAAGGCTTCCTCGCAAGCATTTCCGCTGGTGCTCTTGCCGCCATGTCGCATGAGGACAAGGCCGAGGAACACGAGCACTACATGTGAAGAGAAGCTGGAAAAGAACATCCCCGCGCGGCGGGCGGGAGCGGACGGAGAGGCCGGCTCCATCATCTTTCCGACTCGGCAGTCCGCCGCCCGCAGCCGCATCCCGTCTGTCCTGGTCCTGCTCGCGCTTCTTGCCTGTGCCGAGAGTCCCACCGAACCGGTGGCCACCTCAGTGACGATCATGCCGCGAGTCCTGGCGATGGTGGGTGTAGGTGCGGGCGCGACGCTCGTCGCGGAGGTGCGCGATCAGAACGGTCGGATCATGACGGGGGTCCGGGTGCTCTGGACAAGCTCCAACACCTCGGTTGCCACGGTGGATTCTCGGGGCGAGGTGACGGCCACGGGGTACGGCCACGCCGTGATCAATGCGACCTACGAGGCCGCCGTCGGTGCAGCAGCGGCAATCGTTGAGCAGCCGATCCGCTCCGTGATCGTTGTGCCGACAAACGATACGGTCGTCGTTGGCGACAGCGTGCGGTACCGCGCCTACGCGATCTACGAGAACGGGGACACGGTGCCGAACGCGGAACCCGTCTGGAGCACCAGCGACCCGGTACTGGTCTCGGTAGAAGCTGGCACCGGGCTCGCGACGGGCAAGGGCGAGGGCAAGGCGACGATCACCGCGACGATCAGGGGAACGGATGGCAGCGCTGGAATCAAGGTCGTCAGTCCTGACTGGGCCGCGCTGGTTGCGCTGTATCGGGCGACCGATGGCGACAACTGGGATCGAAACCAAGGTTGGCTCACCGACGCGCCGATTGGACAGTGGATCGACGTCACAACCGATGGTGATCGAGTCATTAGCCTGGAACTCTGGGACAACAATCTCAACGGTCCCATCCCGCCCGAGATCGGAAACCTCTCGGAGGTTTTCCATCTGTACTTGTCCGACAACGGTCTGACCGGCCCTATCCCGGCATCGCTCGGAAAGCTCCGCAACCTGGTGACATTGATGCTGTCATCAAACGATCTGACCGGGCGCATACCCGTGGAACTGGGGAACCTCCACAGGCTTCGTACGCTGTCCCTGTGGTTCAACAATCTCACGGGGACCATTCCGGCAAGCATCTTCCGGCTCCAGGAACTCGAGGGACTGCATCTGACGGGAAACAACCTGACAGGGTCCATTCCGGCCGCCATCTCCAACCTGACCAAACTCAGGTGGCTGCACCTGTCATCAAACGACTTTAGTGGTCCCATTCCGGTCGAGCTGAGCAGTATGACGAGACTCTACAACTTGTCGCTGGGCGGGAACGACCTCACGGGACCGATCCCGCCCGAACTGGGCAGACTATCCGAACTCGGTACTCTGTCGCTGGGCGGCAACGCGCTCGCGGGGCCGATCCCGCCCGAACTGGGGGAGCTCAGCGGACTGCGGAGCCTGGATTTGCGTGACAACGACCTGACAGGGCGCATTCCGCCCGAACTCGGGAACCTTGGGAGCCTCCAATACCTCGGGCTCATTAACAACTACCTTTCGGGTTCCATTCCGGCCGAGCTCGGGGACCTCTACAGCCTCACCGGGCTGGGCCTCGACGGGAACAATCTAACGGGGTCCATTCCACCGGAACTCGGCAACCTGCGGAATCTCGGCTATTTGGGGCTGCAACGTAACGAACTGATGGGAACTCTTCCGCCCGAACTCGCCAACCTCCGCGAGTTGAAGACGCTCTATGTGGACGGGAACGGGTTGACCGGCAGGATTCCGCAGGAGTTCATCAATCTCCAGCTCGACTCCTTCCAGTGGAACGGCACGCAATTGTGTGCCCCGGCGAACGGAGTCTTCCAGGCATGGTTGCGGAGCATCCCGCAGCAGCGGGGCGGGGCGACATGCTCTTCAACCGGAGGACCGTGAGCGCTAGCGCGAGCCGATCCTCAGATCCAGAATACGAAAGGGTGCCTCCGGAGGGACGTTGATGAAGCGCACACTCCCGGGGAACAACTCCATCACGCGAAGTACCTGCCCGACATCGTTGGGGTCGAGGTCATCGTCCTCCTCGACCGCAGCCACGATCAGGCGGGAGCCTGCCGGCAGCCAGCACGCCCCGTAGAACCCGTCGGGGCTCACGGGCGCATCCGCGAGAGTCCGCCAGGTCCCGCCTGCCAGTTGGTCGAGGTCAAAGGGCTCAAAAAAACTCCCCGCTTCGAAGGCGGTGGAATACACTCGGACCGACATTTCCTCGGCGGGCCTTGGAGTCTGGCCGATCAACCTGCCGGTCAGGATGACGCTTCGGGCGACCCAGTCCACTCCGGACAACATGGGGGCGGTGGGCTGTGCCACCCCGTCGCAAATGTCGTTGATGACCTCTTCCAGCGACGGCGCTTCGAACCCGATGAGCTCCAATTCGTTGATGTCCTGCCCCATTCTGACTTCCGCCCACTCGGGTTGATAGGCCAGCTGCGTCAGGTAGGGGTGCTCCCATCGGACCGTGTAGGTGCCCGTGCCAAGGTGCGTGAGTTCGAAGCGACCCCGGGAGTCGGTTAGCACTTCGGTTCCCTCGCCTGAAACGAATACACGCGCCCCGGGCAGCCCCACTCCCGTGCTATCGAAGACCGTGCCCGCTATCCGGCGTCCGGGGTTTCCCTGAAACACCGTCCCTTCATTGCCCTGGGCCCGGAGCACCTCTCCCTGCTCCAGGGTGATGCCGTCCAGTTCGACTTTCGATCTGTTACCGGAACCATCCGGGTCCACCCTGGCACGGAACAAACGCAGGCTCCACGAGGTGACGATCCAGGTGCCGTCCGGCAGCGCCTGGAATTCGACCCTTCCCCCCGGCTCGGCATCCATGAGCGATTCAGGCGCATCAAGGTTCCGGTACTCGAATTCCAGCTGGCTGAGGCGCGAAGTCTCCTGGTCCAGCCACATGGTTCCAGCGATTCCGGGCACGTTCCGGTTGGGCACGGGCTCGAAATCCAGACCAACCACGCCCGCGTCGTTGTTTCGCCCGCCTCGGATCACCAGGCAATGCGTGTCCAGGAAGGCGTCGGAGAGAAGCACCTCCGCATCGGGCGCCCAGAAGACGGATTCCTCCGGCGAATACCGCGCGAATCCTTCCGCCCGCAACGAGTCCGCGGGTCGCGAGACATACGGTGCCGCAGCAAGCAGCTCTGAGTAGATTCGGTCTTCGGTCAGCACCGTGCGGGCGCGGTGGTCGAGCCGCCGCTTGATGCGAAGCACATGGTAACGGTACAGGCCCAGTTCCTGCGTCCAGGCCGCGGCCTCCAGCGCCTTCCGGGCCTCTTCCCAGACTCGGGTCACCGCCAGCCCCTCGCCGGGGCGCACCCTGCACTGTCGATCGGCGACGGCCTCGATGCCGCGAAGCGAGATCGCCTCCACTTCGGCCCGGATTTCGATAACCAGGGTATCTCGCGCGGCAAGATCGAAAAACTCGGAATAGCTGGTGGCGTACCCGATCCGTTCGGCTCGCAGGCGGTAGTTGCCGGGCCGGGACGCCTCCAGTTGGAAGAGGCCGCTGTTCGAACGGCTGAGCACCCGCGCTTCTTCGAGGTCCTGGGGGGTGACCAATACGATCATGGCCGTGCCAATGCTGCTGCCGTCCAAAGCGTCCACGAGACGGCCCCGAACCACCTGGCCTTCCGCCGATGCCGGAGCCAGCAGGCTCACCAAGCAGACCGTCGCGCGACAGCTCTGTTTTGTCAGACGCAACCAACTCAACATGGGCCCAAGCTAACGGGCCGCCACTATTCGTGCACCCGCCGCACGAGCGGCAAATCATGAGTGCCCACGGTCGCGAATCATATCGACCAACGGGTTCCGGGCGGGTGGGATCGTCCCGGAAGTCGGGTCAGCCGCGATGGGCCAGCCGTC
>VXMI01000039.1 GCA_009841165.1 Gemmatimonadota bacterium
GTAAACTCAACGGCTATAGTAAGATGGAAATCCACAAGCATCCGTCGGACGGGCGCAACTCGAGGTCCGTGTATGTTCCGAAGCTGTTGCGGTCCCGTTCACTCAGCGAAGCCGAAGAAGGACTGTAGCCCGGATAGCCCTGGATTCCGCAGCTGGCAAACACCGACCCGTCGTTCTGGTGATGCGCGGCCGGGAAGCTCCCGGGCGTGTCGCTGGGTCCGCACGCCCACGAGGCCCGGTCGCCGGCTTCCATCCAGTACGAGTCCCTCCGGAATGCGCCGCCCACGGCCAGAAACGCCGGGGTCGAGCCCACCTCGATCTCGCGCGTTGCATCGGCGTTCAGCGTCCACTGGCGCACGTTCAAGCCGCCGCTGAACGTGTCGCGCGGTCCGGCGTTCGCGGCAATGGACGCCCCGTCCGCCCCCGGATTGCGGGCCAAGTACTCGGCCGCGTAAGACGGGTTGATCGAGTTGGCTGCCCCGAATGCGAACCGGCCGTGTCCGAAACCGAGGCTGAGATCGCCCGACCAGTTGCCCATTTCACCGCGCAGCCCCGCCACGGCCGACTTGTCGGTCAGGTCGGACTCCTCGACGGGAAAAAACCCGTCCGGAAAGACGTAGCTGACCGAGCGCGGCACCCAGTCGGCCTTTCGGTACAGCCCGTCGGAGACCGCCTCACGGCCGGAGTAACCCCCGAAGGCATAGAACTCGGCCGATTCGCCGAAAGGGATCGCCGCATTTGCCATGAAGCCGGCGCCCCTGTAGTCGGGCTCGCCGTTGCGCTGCAACTGGATGACCTTGCCTCCATCCGCGCAGGGGCCGTACGACGGGTCGGGGCCGAAACAGGTTGGCGCGGCCCCCGCCCGGTTGGTCACTTCCTGCCTGGCCACCTCTATGGTGACGTTGAGGAAGCCGTCGCCCAGGGGCACTCCCGCGTTGGCGGACGTGATCAGCCTCGTACCGTCGCCGCGCGACGTCCGTCCAAGGAACGTCGCCGCACTGATCCCGCTGGGATCGTCCTTGAGCACAATGTTGATGACGCCCGCGATGGCGTCCGAGCCGTACTGCGAAGCCGCGCCTTCGCGCAGCACTTCGATTCGCTTGATCGCGTGTACCGGAATGGCCCGCAGATCTGTGCCGGTCGTGCCCTGGCCGGAAGCCGCGAGCACCTTCGCGAAGGCCACCCCGTGGCGCCGCTTGCCGTTGACCAGCACGAGCACCTGGTCCCCGTTCATTCCCCGCAGCGTGGCCACGTGAAGCGCGGCGCCGTCACCGGCGGACAGGCGGGTGGAGTTGAAGGATGGGGCGATCCGTCCCAGGACTTCGGCCAGATCGACTTCACCCAGGCGGGCGATCTCCTCGGCTCCGTAGATGTCGACCGGTACGGGGAGCGTGGCCGGGTTCGCCACGCCCGCTCGTGAACCGACGACCACCTCGAGCTCTTCCACCTCGAAGACGGTATCGGGCGGTTCCTGTGCCAGCACCGGCCCGGTCAGCACCCAGGTTACCGCAAGGCAGGCGATGAACGGCACGACGGTCGAGGTTCTCTTCATGACGATCTCCTCTCCTGCCACGGGCTCTAGCAGTTTCAAATGGTCAACGGCATTGAACATAGGGCGCGCCTCCCGACGGTGCACCGGGAGCATGCAGGGCGTCGGAGCCGACGACGCCTCAACGCAACCGGCCGATCAACTGTCGTTAACTTCCGGGTTGGACCGTTTCACTCCGAGCAACGACCGCCGATACAAAGCGTCGCAATAACAGATCGCAATGACACATCGTTCCATTCCTCTCAGGGCCCCGATTCTACTGACCGCCGCCCTCCTGGTGGCCGGCGCACCTCTCCCGACCGGCGCGCATGCGCAGCAGAATCTGGTCGACGGGAATGGCGCCTCCCAGCCCGCGCCCGCGCCCGGGATCGCGACGGCCGCGCGCACCGATGCGCCGCCGGTCATCGACGGCGTCCCCGACGACGCAGCCTGGGGTACCGCCACACCCCTCGCCGACTTCACACAGCGAGAGCCCTTGGACGGCCAACCTGCCTCCGAACCCACCGAGGTCCGCATCCTCTTCGACCAGGACGCCGTCTACGTCGCAGTCTGGGCCTACGATTCCCGGGCGGACGCCATTGTCCCGGGCGAGTCGATCCGCGACTACGAGGTCACCGATGCCGACGCGGTAATCATGGTCTTCGACACCTACAACGACCAGCAGAACGGCTTCGTCTTCGGCACCACGCCCGCCGGGATCGAGTACGACGGGCAGGTTGCCTCACAGGGCAGCGGCGGCGGCTTCTTCCTCGGCGGCGGCATGAACAACCAGCGCCGCTTCCAACGTGGCGCCGGTGGCGGATTCAACAAGAACTGGGATGGCAGCTGGACGGTCGCCACGTCCCGCGATGCGCAAGGCTGGTACGCCGAGTTCCGCATCCCCTTCAGCACGCTGCGCTACGGGTCGGAGACCGACACCTGGGGCTTCAACGTCTCACGCAGGATCCGCCGGCTCAACGAAGAGGACTTCTGGGCGGCCGTGCCCCGCGAGTTCGGGCTCTACCGGCTCGACTTCGCCGGCCAGCTCACGGGCGTCGAACCTCCGTTCCGCCGTTCCGCGACCGTAACGCCGTACGTGCTGGGAGCATCGACCCGTGACTACGCCGACGTGTCGCAGACCGGATTCGGACGGCAGGCCGAATTCGGGGGAGAGGCCAAGGTGCAGGTCACCCAGGGCCTCACCCTCGACATGACCGTCAACACCGACTTCGCACAGGTCGAAGTCGACGACCAGCAGGTGAACCTGACCCGCTTCTCGCTGCTCTTTCCCGAGAAGCGCCCGTTCTTCCTTGAGAACGCGGGCTTCTTCACCGTCGGGGCGGGGGGCGCCGACCTCTTCTTCAGCCGCCGCATAGGCATATCCGCCGGTCAGCCCGTCCCCATCACCGGCGGCGGCAGGCTATCCGGGCGCGTGGCGGGGCTGAATCTGGGCCTGCTGCACATCGAGACCGGCGCCAATGAGGTGGGAGAGCCCCAAAACGCCTACTCGGTCGCGCGCGTCGCGAAGGAACTCCCCAACCGTTCCCGTGTCGGCGGCCTCTTCGTGAACCGCGCCGGCAACCTCGCTGGGGACTACAACCGGACCTACGCCGTCGACGGCAGCATCGGCCTCGGCGACCAGCTGACCCTGAGCTCGTTCGTGGCAAGAACCGACACCCCGGACCTGGAGGGTGCCGACGCCGCCTGGAACGTCACGGCCGCGTGGAGCAGCCGGCGCTTCACGGCCAACGCCACCGTGCGCGAGATCGGCGAACACTTCAACCCCGAGGTCGGCTTCCTGCCCCGCAACGGCCATCGCTACTACCAGGTCTTCGGCATGTGGACGCATCGGCCGGCCAGCGTCTTCCGCGAGATCCGCCCCCACATCTCCTACTTCACCTACCGAACCATGCGCAGCGGCGTGGACAACGGCTTCAACGAGTCGGCCCGCTGGCACATCGACAGCCACTGGCAATGGCACTCGGGAATGGAGCTTCACACGGGGGCGAACTACGTGACCGAAGGGCTGTATGAGTCCTTCGCCATCCCGGGAACCGAAGTCGTGGTGCCCACCGGGACCTACGCCGGCTGGGAGTCCCAGATCGTATTCTTCACCGACCAGTCCCGCCCGGTGGCCCTGAACACGCGCTTCAACTGGGGCGCGTTCCTCTCGGGCAGCAAGCGCACCACGACCGCCGACCTGACGCTCCGCCGCGGCGCCCGCACCAGTGCCGGCCTCCGGGTCTCGTACAACGACGTGATGCTGCCCCAGGGCGACTTCACCGCCACCCTGGCCGGGGTCAACCTGGGCTACTTCTTCACGCCGCGGATCTACGTGCAGTCCCTCATCCAGTACTCCGACCAGATCGATACCTGGTCCGCCAACATCCGCTTCGGCTGGCTCAACACCGCCGGCACGGGCCTCTTCATCGTCTACAACGAGGTGCAGGGGATCGAGACGTTGACGGGGCCGCTGGGGCGCTCGTTTTACCTTAAGTTTACCCGGCAGCTCAACGTGTTCGGAGGGTAGGGCGCGCGACCTGGAGCGCCCGGCCCCGCGCGAGTGAGCGCGTCGGGTCCGCTGACGGGACCTTGATCGCGGCCGCTACATTGTCGCGGGCCGGCCGGGTGTTCATCCTCCATCATCGCCATTTCGCCAGCTTCAGCCCCCGCGCATGACCGACAACGTCCGCCAGGTCCTTCACCGCGTATTCGGCTTCTCCGGCTTCATCGGCCAGCAGGAGCCGGTGATCGAGCACACGGTGGCCGGCGGCGACAGCCTCGTGCTGATGCCCACCGGCGGCGGCAAGTCGCTGTGCTACCAGATCCCGGCGATCGTGCGCGACGGGGTGGGGGTGGTCGTCTCGCCCCTCATCGCCCTCATGCGCGACCAGGTCGAGGGGCTCCGCCAGACCGGCGTGCGGGCCGCCTGCCTCAACTCGACCCTCGGCTACCACGAGGTGCGGGAGACGGAAGCCGCGGTCGCAGCGGGCCGGCTCGATCTGCTCTACATCGCGCCTGAGCGCCTCCTCGGCGAGCGCACGCTGGCGCTGCTGTCGCGCACCCCGCTGGCCCTCTTCGCCATCGACGAAGCCCACTGCGTATCCCAGTGGGGCCACGACTTCCGCCCCGAGTATCTCCAGCTCTCAGCGCTGCCGGAGTTGTTTCCGGATGTGCCAAGGATCGCGCTCACCGCGACCGCCGACGAGCCCACGCGCCGCGAGATCGCCCAACGGCTGAGCCTGCGGGATGCCCCCCTCTTCGTCAGCGGCTTCGATCGCCCGAACATCCGCTACCACGTCGTCCCGAAGAACAATGCGCGGGCCCAGCTCCGGCGCTTTCTGGAAGGACACCGCGACGCCGCCGGCATCGTGTACTGCCTGTCGCGGCGCAAGGTCGACGAGACCGCCGCATGGCTGCAGGAGATCGGCGTGGGCGCGCTGCCGTACCACGCCGGCCTCGACGGGGCGACGCGACAGCGGCACCAGGACCGCTTCGTGCGCGAGGACGGCGTCGTCATCGTGGCCACGATCGCCTTCGGCATGGGCATCGACAAGCCCGATGTGCGCTTCGTCGCGCACCTAGACCTCCCGAAGAGCATCGAAGCCTACTACCAGGAGACGGGCCGTGCGGGACGGGACGGCGAGCCCGCCGACGCGTGGATGGTCTACGGGCTGCAGGAGGTCGTCACCTTGCGCGGCATGGTCGAGAGCTCCGAGGCGGGCGAGGCGCGAAAGCGGCTGGAAGTGCGCAAGCTCGATGCGATGCTCGGCTACTGCGAACTCGCAACCTGTCGGCGCCGGACGCTGCTCGCATACTTCGGCGAGACCCCCTCGGGCGATTGCGGCAACTGCGACAACTGCCTGACGCCCGTGGCGGTCTGGGACGCCACCGAGGCCTCGCAGAAGGCCATGTCGTGCGTCTACCGGACGGGGCAGCGCTTCGGCGCGGCGTACCTGACCGACGTCCTGCGCGGCCGCGACACCGAGCGTATCCGGCGCTTCGGGCACGACGAACTCCCGACCTTCGGAGTCGGTGCCGACCTGGACGCGTACCAGTGGCGCTCGGTGTTCCGCCAACTTGTCGCTCACGGCCTTCTCTGCGTGGAGATCGAGAAGTACGGATCCATCCGGCTGACCGACGCGAGCTGGCCGATCCTGCGCGGCGAGGCCCAGGTGCACATGCGGATGGACGTGCGGCCGGCCGCTGCACGGCGAAAGCGGAAGGCGCGCGAGGCCCCGCCGCCCCCCGATCCGGCCACGTGGGACGAAGCGTTGTGGGAGGCCCTGCGCACGCGCCGGACCGAACTCGCGCGGGCCCAGAGCGTCCCGCCCTACGTCATCTTCCACGACTCGACACTCAGGGAGATGGTTGCGCGGCGCCCATGCACGAGGGAAGGTTTTGCGGAACTTGCCGGGGTTGGCGAGACGAAGCTGGACCGCTACGGCGACGACTTCATCGCGGTCGTCGCGGCACACGAGAATCGTGCAGAGGCGTCCGCCGCCATGCCCCCGGCTTCCGACACGACAACGGAGTGAACGACCATGAACGAAACGACTTCTCCCGGAACCGCCGGCACCGACACGCCGCTTGAAGCCCGCCGTCGCGGGATCAAGGGCGATTTGCCCGCGAGATCGGTGCCGAAGTGGCGCGGAAACGCCGTTGCGTGGGTGCTGCTTCTCGCCGCGGCGTGCACAGGACCGGGCGGATCGTCGGCGCCGCAGGGCGATGCCGGCGCAGTGTGGCCGGGAGAGGCATGGCCCGTCTCCACGCCCGAGGCCGAAGGTGTGGACGCCGCCGCAATCGAGGCGCTGGTACGCGACATCGATGCGGGCCGCTACGGCCTCATTGACCATTTCCTCCTCATCCGCAACGGATACGTCATTGCCGATCACCGATGGGATCACGGCGAGAAATACGCCGAGCTCCTCACCCAACAACCGGACACAGTCCTGCACCAATACAACTACGACCATCCCGACTGGCACCCGTACTACCGTGACACCGATCTGCACTCGCTGCAGTCCGTGACCAAGAGCGTGATGTCCGTGGCCTTCGGGGTCGCTGTCGATGCGGGCTACATCTCCGGCGTGGATGACGCGGCGTGGCCCTGGTTTGCCGACCAGGACGTCGATCTCGCGGAACCCCGGCGCGCGGCGACCACGATCGAGGACCTCCTCACCATGCGGAGCGGGATGGACTGGGCGCGTCCGGGGCAGCCCTACACCGACGAAACCCACCCGACCGCGATCCTGGAGGCGAGCGATGCCTGGATCGAGTACGTGGTGGAGCAGCCGATCGGGACCGATCCCGGCGAGCGCTTCGACTACAACGACGGCGTGAGTGTGCTGCTCGGCAAGATGGTTCGCGAGGCGACCGGGCAGCGGCTGGACGCCTGGGCCGAGGAGCGGCTGTTTGGTCCGATCGGGATCGACGAGTACTACTGGAAGATCACCCCGGGGGGCGAGGCCGACTCGGAGGGCGGTCTCTACCTGTCCACCCACGATCTGGCGCGGATCGGCTACCTGATGCTGCGCGGAGGCGAGTGGGACGGCCGGCAGATCGTGTCGAGCGAGTGGGTGCGGGTGTCTACATCGCCCGTCGTCCCCGACGTGGCTCCAGACAACGGCCGTCCCGACAGCGGATACGGATACCAGTGGTGGGTGCCGGTGCACGACGACGGCGAGACGCGGGTGTTTGCCGGCAACGGCTACGGCGGCCAGTTCCTGCACGTCGTCCCCGAACACGACCTGATCTCGGTCTTCAACGGGTGGACGCTGCACCAGCGTGCGGAGATGTCGAGCTGGACGGCGCTCCAGGAGCGGATCCTGCCGGCGGTTGGGCCGTCGTGACGTCCTGGCTCGGAGAGCCGGTGGCATGATTCCCGGGCGTGGCTACGACGCCGGCGCCCTCCGCGGTGACATCTTCGGGGGTCTTACCTCGGCGGTAGTCGCGCTCCCGGTGGCGCTTGCCTTCGGAATCGCCTCGGGCCTCGGCCCGGCCGCAGGACTCTATGGCGCAATTGCGGTGGGGTTCTTCGCTTCGGTGTTCGGCGGCACCCGATCCCAGATCTCGGGGCCGACCGCGCCGATGACCGTCGCCATGGCCGTGATCGTGACCACGCATGCCTCCACCCTCGGCGAG
>VXMI01000036.1 GCA_009841165.1 Gemmatimonadota bacterium
ATCACCTGCGCATAGGCCTGCATCTCGTTCGCCTCGGCCGCATCGTCGTCGCGGGTGCCGCTGCCGGCGTTGCCGTCGCCCAGGATCTGATGCTGATGACCCCCGTGATCGTCTCCCGCTTCCTCCTGGAGATTCCACGCCACTCCCGACTGCACGGCAAACTCGACGGGCGCGAACGCGGCATCGAGGCCCAGGCCGGCGAAGCGCGCGTTGAACTCCAGGTTGTCCGTGCTGTTGGACCTGAGGATCCCGAGGGCGAAGTGGTCGTGGGGTGCGTACGCCAGGCCGAGACGGTTCAGCACGAATCCGTCGAGCCCCCACAGGTCGCTCCCGCCGTCCGACAGATAGCCGAACCTGTGCGAGATCTCGATCAGGATGTCGCCCGCGTTCATACCGGCTGCAGTCGGCAGCGTCGCCGATTGCGTGGAGGCGAAGACGTCCTGCGCCGAGGCCGTGGCAGGCGTCGCCACCCAGAAGACGGCGACGCAGAGGCTCGGCAGTGTCCGCTCGATGAGGATCTTCATGCGTAAAGGATACGTGTGGCTGAGCGTCCCGGCGACCTTTCCCGGCCGGCTCGCCCAACACCCGGCAACCGTTCCCCGCAGCCCTTCATCCATTAAGATTGTCTGCGAATCGAATCACGGGGCCTCCGCGGCCCTGCCGCGCTCTTCGCGGGCGGTGGGATTCCCGCGCCCACGCGCACTCCCTGAACACGAACACTTACCACAAGGTGGCATGAACCGCGACATCGAAGTCATACAGGCGAAGATCCAGGAGGCCAGCGGCTTTGTCGACCGCCTCCTCAGCGAGGTAGGCCGGGTGATCGTCGGGCAGAAGAGCATGGTGGAGCGGTTGCTGGTCGGGCTTCTGTCCGATGGACACGTGCTCATGGAAGGCGTGCCTGGGCTCGCCAAGACCCTCACCGTGCGAACCCTGGCCGACGCGATCCGGACCTCGTTCCAGCGCATCCAGTTCACCCCGGACCTGCTCCCCGCGGACCTGATCGGCACGCTGATCTACGACCCGCAGAAGACCGAGTTCAGGACCAAGAAGGGGCCGATCTTCGCGAACGTGATCCTGGCCGACGAGATCAACCGCTCGCCCGCGAAGGTCCAGTCGGCGCTGCTCGAGGCCATGCAGGAGCACACGGTGACGATCGGCGAGAACACGTTCCCGCTGCCGTCGCCGTTCCTGGTTCTCGCGACGCAGAACCCGATCGACCAGGAGGGCACGTACCCGTTGCCGGAAGCGCAGGTGGACCGCTTCATGCTCAAGCTGTCGGTGGGGTATCCGGACAAGGACGAGGAGCTCGAGATCATGCGCCGGATGAGCACGGGGCCCATGCCCGAGGCCGAGCCCGTCGTGACTCCCGGCGAGATCCTGCAGGCGCGCCGGGCGGCCGAGACGATCTATATGGACAACCAGGTCGAGCGCTATATCGTCGAGCTTGTTTTCGCAACACGAGAACCCGCGCAGTGTGGCCTGCGGGAGCTGGACCCGCTCATCGCGTTCGGCGGATCGCCCAGGGCCACGATCTGCCTCGCGAAGACCGCGCGCGCGCATGCGTTTCTGCGGCACCGCGGCTACGTGACGCCCGAGGACGTGCGCTCGGTGGCGATGGACGTGCTGCGCCACCGCATCATCCTGACGTATGAGGCCGAGGCGGAGGAGGTGACCACCGAGGATGTGGTGACGCGGGTGCTGGACACGATCGAGGTGCCGTAGGATTCAGGATAGTAAGGTCGACATGACATTTTGTAATGTTGTCATTACAGCGTGGCCAGCTGAAGGCAGCGACCGGTGATTCCCCGCGAGATTCTCAGGCAGGTCAGGCTGCTGGAGATCACCACGCGCGGCCTGGTGAACGACGTGTTCTCGGGCGAGTACCACTCCGTCTTCAAGGGACGGGGGATGAGCTTCGCCGAGGTGCGGGAGTACCGCTACGGCGACGACATTCGAGGGATCGACTGGAACGTGACGGCGCGGACCGGCTCGCCCCACGTGAAAGTCTTCGAGGAGGAGCGCGAGCTGACGCTGATGCTGGTCGTGGACGTGAGCGCGTCGGCGCACTTCGGGACCCGCGCGCGGATGAAGTCCGAGCTGGCGGCGGAGCTGTGTGGGGTGCTGGCGTTCAGCGCGATCAAGAACAACGACAAGGTCGGGCTGATTCTGTTTTCCGACCGGATCGAGCGGTTCGTGCCGCCGCGGAAGGGGCGCCGGCATGCGCTGCGGGTGCTGCGCGAGTTGCTGTACCACCCGGCTCAGGGGACGGGGACGGACATCGCGGGTGCGCTGGAGTACCTGGCGCGGGTGACGCGGCGGCGGGCGGTTGCGTTCCTGGTGTCGGACTTTCTGGCCGAGGGGTACGAGCAGGCGCTGTCGGTGGCGGCGCGGCGGCACGATCTGGTCGCGGTGCGCGTGGGCGATGTGCGCGAGGCCGAAGTTCCGCCGATGGGGTTCGTCGAGTTCGAGGACGCCGAAACGGGCGAGCGGGTGGTGGTGAACACGTCGGGCCGGGCGTTCCAGGCCCGGTACGGGGCCGGGAGCGCGGCGGCGCGGGCGCGCGTGGACGACGTCTTCCGGCGCAGCAAGGTGGACTCGATCGATGTGACGACGGGGGTGCCGTACGAGCGGGCGCTCAGGCGCTTCTTCGAGGAGCGGGGACGGCGGGTGCGGTGAGGGCCATGGCCTGGTGGGGCGCGGTGGTCGCGGCGGCTGCGGCGACAGGCGCGGGAGTGGCGCCGGGCGCGGGTGTGCGGGAGGCGGCCGCGCAGGACTTGCGCGTCGCCATGGACGTCGACACGACGATGATCCACCTGGGCGACCCGGTCTCGGTGTTGTTGCGGGTGGAGCACCCGGCGGACTGGTCGGTCGAGTGGGCGGACTCGCTCGATGTCGCGCCCTTCGAGGTGCTCAGCTATGGGGTCGCGCCACCGAGTGCCGCGCCGGGAGGTGATGGAGCGGTGTCCGCCGCGGCGCTCGTCCTCACGAGCTTCGAGCTGGGCGAGCTGGAGATCCCGGTGATCGACATCCCGGTGGTGGGCCCCGACGGCACCGTGCGAACGCTCTTCACCGACCCCTACCGCATCGGCGTCGTGAGCGTCGGGCTCGACGAGTCGGGCGACCTCCGTGAGATCAGGGGGCCGCTGTCGATCGCGCGCAACTGGTGGCTCCTGATCCCCTGGCTGCTGCTGGCGGCGGCCGTCGCGGCGGGTGCCTTCCTACTTCACCGGCGCAGGCGCGCGCGCCCCGTGGCCGAAGTCGCCAGGCCGAAGGTGCCGCCGCGCCCGCACCACCTGGTGGCGCTCGAGGCGCTCGACGAGCTGGAGCGGTCGTCGCTGCTGGAGCGCGGCGAGGTGAAGACCTGGCACGTGCGCGTGTCGGAGATCGTGCGCACCTACGTCGAGGGGCAGCTCGAAGTGCCGGCCCTCGAGATGACCACGCGCGAGGTGGTCGCCGGGCTGCGCAACGCCGCGCTCGGCAGCCGGATCACGGACACCTTCCACACCTTCCTGGCCCGCTGCGACCTGGTGAAGTTCGCGAAGCTGCGACCCGGCGCGGACGCGTCACAGGAGGTGCTGGGCGTGGCGCGCACCCTGGTCGAGTTGACGAGCGGGCCGGGCCGGGGGCCGGAGTCGGGCAACGGCGAGCGGCCGGATGAAGCCGAGGAAGCAGCCGGGGGTAGCCGATGATCTTTCGATTCGAGGATCCGTGGTTCCTGCTCTTCCTGGGTGTCGTCCCGCTGCTGGGGTGGTGGTACCTGTCGCGCGGGCGGAGGCGGCGGGGGTCGCTCACCCACCCGGACGTTGCGGGGCTCGCGCGCGCCGACGGCGGCGAGGGGCGGTGGCTGCGGCACCTGCCGGCCGCGCTGCGCGGACTGGCGCTGGTCTGCCTCATCGTGGCGTTCGCGCGGCCACAGACCGGGGTGACCGGCGAGAACGTCGTCTCGGAGGGGATCGACATCGTGATGGCGCTCGACGTTTCCAGCTCGATGCTCGCGGAGGACCTGGCGCCCAACCGGCTGGAGGCGGTCAAGGAGGTGGCCGCCGACTTCGCCGCGGGCCGCGCGAACGACCGCATCGGCCTGGTGATCTTCGCAGGCAGGGCGTTCACCCAGGCCCCGCTCACCCTGGATCACTCCGTGGTGACGTCGCTGATGGCCGAACTCGAGGTCGGCATGGTCGAGGACGGCACGGCGGTGGGGATGGGGCTGGCCACCGCGGTGAAGCGGCTGCAGGCGAGCGAGGCGGCGTCGAAGGTCGTGATCCTGCTGACCGACGGGCGCAACAACCGGGGCGAGATCGATCCGGTCACCGCCGCTCAGGCAGCCCAGGCGCTGGGTGTGCGCGTCTACACGATAGGCGCGGGCGCGCGGGGCATGGCCCGGGTTCCGGTGACGGACCGCTTCGGCGGGCGCCGCTACGTCACCACCCGTGTCGACGTGGACGAACCGGTGCTGCGGACCACCGCCGAGACGACCGGCGGCCGCTACTACCGCGCGACCGATCGCGAGAGCCTCGAGGCTATCTACGATGAGATCGACGAACTGGAGACGACCGAGATCCTTGTGCAGAATTTCACAAGCTACGGCGAACGCTTCACCCTGCCGCTGGCTGCGGGACTGATCCTGCTGCTTCTCGAGGTGGTACTGAGGCGCACCTGGCTGAGGACACTGCCCTGATGTTCCGCTTCGGCGCCGGTCCGTGGCTGTGGGCGCTGGCCCTCGTCCCGCTGCTCGCCGTGCTGTACTGGTACGCGAGCGGGCGGAGCCGCGCGCTCCTCGACCGCTTCGGAGAGCACGAGCTGGTGCGACGCCTGCGGTCGTCGGTCAACACGACGGCCGTGCGGTGGAAGATGGCGCTCATCCTGGGCGCGGTCGCGCTGCTCGGCTTCGCGCTCGCGCGCCCGCAGTTCGGCACACGGGTGGAGACGCTGCGCCGCCAGGGCCAGGACGTGATGGTCGCGCTGGACGTCTCGAACTCGATGTACGCCGAGGACATCGCACCCAACCGGCTGGAGCGCGCGAAGATCGAGATCGGCCGCATCATCCAGCGTCTGGACGGAGACCGGATCGGCCTGGTCGCCTTCGCGGGCGACGCCTTCGTGCAGAGCCCGCTCACGGCGGACTACGGCGCGGCGATGATGTTCCTGAGCGCCATGGACCCGACGCTGATGTCGACGCAGGGAACCGATCTTGCGAAGGCGATCACGGTGGCCGTGGAGGCGCTCGATGAGACTCCGGCCGAGAACAGGATCGTGGTGATCGTCACCGATGGCGAGGACCACGAGGGAGGGCTCGCCGAGGCGATCGCGGCGGCGGCCGAGGCCGAGGTCACGATCCACACGGTGGGCGTGGGATCGGTGGAGGGCGTGCCGCTCCCCGACGTGGAGGGCATGGAGCCGCGGGGCAGGTTCCGCCGTGACGAGCAGGGCAATGTGATCACGACCCGGCTCAACGAAACCGCGCTTCAGGACATCGCCCTGCAAACGGGCGGCGAGTACCACAGAATCGGCCTGGGCACCGGAGGACTGACGCGCCTCGTAGACCGGATCGAAGACGGCGGCCGGGAGGTGGAGTCACGGGAAGTCACGCAGTTCGAGGAACAGTTTCAGATATTCCTGGGCGCCGCATTGCTTATGCTGGTCGCGGAGTTCATCGTGCCAGGCAGGCGACGCCGCCCGTGAATGGAACCCCCACGGCATTCGAGCGGCGCTGCATCCGGGCTGTCGGAGGAAGCCACATGAGAACCCTTCGCTCGCTTGTGCGGCGGCGGCACGCCGCGGGATCCGCGGCCGGCGCGATCGTGCTATCCCTGGCGTGCATGATGACCGCGATCGTTGTGCCGGCGGTTCCTGCGGCCGCCCAGGACGGTCGCCGCGAGGTCGAGGCCGGGAACCGGCTCTACGACGAGGGACGCTACCAGGAGGCGCACGCCCGCTATCTGGAAGCCCTCGAGAAGGTCCCGGGGCTGCCGCTCGCCCGCTTCAACGAGGGCAACGCGCTCTACCGGAGCCAGGAGTTTCAGCGCGCGATGGAGGCATTCCTGGAGGCGGCCGAGGGAGCCGATCCGGAGTGGCAGGCGGGCGCCCTGTACAACCTCGGGAACGCGTTGATCAGGCAGCAGCAGCCGGGGCCGGCGGCCGAGGCGTACAAGCAGGCGCTGCGCCTGGATCCGGGAGATCGGGACGCGAAGCACAACCTCGAGCTGGCGCTTCAGCAATTGGAGCAACAGCAGCAGCAACAGGGCGGCGAGGGGCAGGAAGGCGACGAGCAGAACCAGGATCAACAGCAGCAGGGACAGGACCGGCAGCAGCCCCGGGGCGATCAGGAGAGCGAGCAGCAGAACGACCCCTCGGAGGGGGAGGACGGGCAGCAGCAGCCCCGGCCGCAGGACGGCCAGGCGGAAGGCGAATCGTCGCCGGAGGACCAGCAGGACGGGGAGGGGCAGCCCGAGATGCCACCACCGCAGATGACTCCCGAACAGGCCGAGCGCCTGTTGCAGGCGATTACCGAAGATCCGGGCGAGGTCAATCGGAAGGCGGCGCAGGCACGTGGCCCGCGGCCCAGGAGGGACTGGTAGGATGAGGGAGACGATCCACGCCTGCACGATCACGGTCGTTCCCGCAGGCGAGGAGGCGTGGCAGGGGTGACGGTCGTATCACGGTCGGGGAGGGGCACGCCGTGGTCGAGCCTCCTTACCCTGTGGATCATCGCGTTGGCCTCGCCCGGCGCCGTCCTTGCACAGGACGTCGGTGCGCGCGCGTTCCTCAGTGCTTCGCAGGTGGGGGTGGGGCGCCAGTTCGTGCTGAATGTGGAGGTTTCGGGCACGCAGCAGCTGGAGACCGATCCGGTGCTGCCCGACATGGAGGAGTTTGCCGGCTTTCTGAGCGCGGGGACGTCCACGTCGATCCAGATCGTGAACGGGCGCACGAGCATGGCGATCACCTACCAGTACCGCTTCCAGGCGCTTCAGGAGGGGACGTTCGAGATCGGGCCGGTGAGCGTCACGGTCGGGGACCGGACGGTGCACACGGAGCGGGTGACGCTGGTGGTCTCCGACGCTCCGCCGCCGTCTCCCGGACCCGGCGCGGGGGCTGGTGCCGGCGATCCGGGTGTGGCTGTTTCGCCGGAGGACCTCTTTGTCGAAACGAATGTTTCCACGACTCGGGTCTTCGAGAACGAACCGATCACCGTCGAGTACCGGATCTTCACGCGCGTTCCCGTGCAGACGTACACGATCACGACGCTGCCGCAGGCGACGGGTTTCTGGTCGGAGGAGCTCGAGCAGCCCACCTCGCCGCAGACGCAGCAGGTGATCCGGGATGGGAGCGAATACCTGACGGCGACCATCCGGCGCATGGTGCTGTTCCCTACGGGCCCCGGCACCAGGACCCTCGATCCCATGAGCGTGGAGGCGCAAGTGCGGGTGCGCGATCGCAGGGCTCTTGATCCGTTTGCCGACATCTTCGACTTCTCGAGTCTGATGGACCGCCGCATTCCGGTGGTGGTGGCCTCGCAGCCGGTGACCGTCGAGGTGCTTCCGTTGCCGGTCGAGGGCAGGCCCGGGTCGTTCGCGGGGCATGTCGGGAGTCTGGACGTTGCCACCTCGCTCGACAGCGATGCGGTGGAGACGAACGAGGCGGTCACGCTGACGGTCGAGTATTCCGGGACCGGGAACCTGCGCACGCTCGTGCCGCCCGACATCGAGTTCCCCGTCGAGTTCGAGGCGTTTCCGCCCGAGGCGAGCGACCGGATATCGGAGGGCGGCGGAAGCCTGCAGGGGTCGCGCACCTGGGAGTACGTGCTGATTCCACGCGCGCCCGGCGAGTTGACGATTCCCCCGGTGGAGGTTTCCTACTTCGACCCTGCGTCCGGACGGTTCGGGAGCGCGCGGTCGCAGCCCCTGGGGATCACGGTTACCGGCGAGGCTCCTGCCGGCGAAGGCGCCGGGGCGGTGCCGACGGCCGTCGAGACGCTGCGCGAGGAAATCCGCTTCATCCGGATCGGAACGCCGCGCTTCAGGCGGGCGGATGTGTCGCTGTTCTCGATGGGAGCCTTCTGGGTGGTGCTGCTGCTTCCGCTCGTCGCCGCGGGGGGCGCGCTCGTGCTGCGCCGGCACCGGGACCGGCTCGAGGGCGACGTGGCCTATGCCCGGGTGAGGCGCGCCAGGCGCATGGCGAAAAGGCGGCTTGCCCGGGCCCGCGGCATGGCGTCGGGGGATCCGAGGGAGTTCCATGCCGAGGTCGCGGGAGCGCTTCAGGGGCTGTTGGCCGACAAGCTGAACATCGCCGAGGCGGGGCTGGTGAGGGAGGAAGCGGGAAGGATCGCGGCGCGGCGCGGTGTTTCAGCTGAAACGCTTGCTCGACTCTTCGCCTGCCTGGACGACTGCGACCGGCAGCGGTTTGCACCCGCGGGCGCGGACCGCGAGCCGGCGGAGAAGGTGCTGGAGCGGGCGGCGGCGATCATGGGCGATCTGGCGCGGGAGCTGTCGACGTGAGGCGGGGTCCGGTGCTGGCGCTGTCGGCCGTCGCCGCGCTACTCGCGCCCTCGGTCGCCCATGCCCAGGAGGCGCTCTTCGACGAAGGGAATCGCCTCTACCAGGAAGGCGACTTCGGGGGGGCGGCGGACCGCTATGTGGCCGTGCTGGAAGGCGGGTACGAATCGGCGGCTCTCTACTACAACCTCGGGAACGCGCACTTCCGCCTCGGTGAAGTGGCGCGGGCGGTCCTCAACTACGAACGTGCGGCGCGGCTCGACCCGGCGGACGAGGATGTCCAGGCGAACCTGGCGCTCGTCAACCAGATGCTTCAGGACAGAATCGAACCGTTGCCGCGCTTCTGGATGCTGTCGGTCTTCGACTGGTGGATGGCCCTGATTCCGCGAGGATGGCTCGCGACCGCGGCGGCGGCGTGCTATTCAGTGCTCGGCCTTGCGGCGGTCCTCATGGTCCTGGATCGACCCCGCGGTTGGCGTGCAGCCCTGCGGAGAGCCGTGTACGCCGGGGCCGTGGGCACGGTAATCCTGGGGGGTACGCTGCTGATTCGGGAGACCGGTCTCGGACACGCCGAGCATGCAGTCGTCATGGCGACGGAGGCCCGCGTGCTGAATGCGCCGTCCGAGGAGGGGGGTCTGGCCGTATTCACGCTTCACGAGGGCACGAAGGTGCGCATCGACCGGCGCACGGGTGAATGGGCCGAAATCGTCCTGGCCGACGGGAAGGTTGGCTGGCTGCGGGTCGCTCTGATCGAGGTGATCTGAGGGGGCCGGGCTTATCGATCAAATATGTAATGTCGAGGCGACACAATGACAAGTCAGCATTACATTATCTGACGTTGAACTGAATGCGCAGGGTTCTTCCAGGCTGGGGAAGACCGCATTGGTCCAGCACGATCGAGTCGGTGACGTTCGCCACGCCCACGGTGCCGGCGACGCTGCGCCCCGATGAACCCCCGCCGACCTGGAAGATCCGTCTCGCCTCGAGGTCCACGGTCGTGCTCGAGTCGAGCCTGTCGAGGCCTGCAACCTCGACGTTCTCGCAGTACTGGACGCCCCGGTAGCGCAGAAAACCGTTCACGTCGACGGCCTCCGGGGCGACGACCCCGAGGTTCAGCGTGGCCGACACCGCCGGTTCGTATTCGGCGCGCTGCGCCTCACCGCCAAGGCTGGAATCCAGGACGCGAACCCGTTTCAGCGTGAGGTCTCCGCCGAAATTCAGGCGTCCGCGCGTACCCGCGCCAAGCAGTTCCACCCCGGTGGATCGGATATCGTCGCGGTTCACCCGCTTGAACCTGATGCCTTCGGTTGTCACCGTGCGGGCTCGCACGATCCCGTCGCTGAGGCGCTGGTGAAATCCCACCAGCTGCAGCCTCGCGTCCCCGACGCTCGCCGTGATGCCCACCTCGCCGGCCTGCAGATTCTCGGGCCTCAATTCGGGATTCGGCTCGAAGCGCCCCAGTGCACCGGAGTAGAGTTCTCGCAGCGACGGGAAGCGCGTGCGTCGGCTGACCCCGGCGTGATACAGGACGGTGCCTCCGCCGCCGAGAACGGTGACCCCGGCGCGCATCCCCCAGTCCCACAGGGTGTTCAGGGGCGTTTTGTCCCCGGAAAGAGGCGTGTCCGCTCCGTCCAGCGATGCCCCGAAGCTCCACATCGTGTTCAGGCCGTTGGACCCGGGGTTGCCCCGGTTTCCGACTTCGACCTCGGTTCCGAGGCTCCACAGGCGTTGCTGGTAGTCGAAGGCCTGGCCGTCGGCGAACGTCTCGGTGTGCTTGACGTTCGCGATGGTGAAGGCGCTCCAGAACTCCGGTCCGGCGCTGAAGCGGTAGTCCCCCAGGACCCGCCCGGTCAGTGTGGTCGTGAGTCCGGTCTCACCCCCCACAACCGACAGGTAGGCCGGCGAGCCATACTCCTCAATCTCTGTCGAGGAGCGGTCCAGCCCGAAGGAGGCCTCCACATCGCCCTCGCCAAGCTCCGTTCGCCACTGGCCGGAACCTCCCGACAGGGCCATCACCAGTCGATTCTGGTCGGGATACCTCCAGAGGCGAGGATCCGCCACGTGAGCCTCCGGTGGAACGCCGCGCGCCGCGTCGGCTGCCGTCACCAGACCGGAAACCCAGCTCCCTCCCGGCCGCTGGTAGCGCGCGGAAACGAAGCCGTCAGCGAGTCTCCGATCGGAATTGAGACGCCGACCGTCGGCGTCGGCGAGCAATGCCGTGTTGAGCGTGGGATCGGAGAGAGCGCCCTCGGGAAGTGCGACGCCGGGGTTGTCCCGGTAGCCGGCGCCGGCTCTCAGCACCCAGTCGGTGAAGTCGTGCGTGAACGCGGTGCCCGAGGTGGCCCCGATGCTTGTGCCGCCCTCCTGGTCCAACGAAATGGCGCCCGCGAAGGGCTGAACACCGAGGCCGGCGGATTGTCCGCGTGACACGTCGAACTCGAGCGCGCCTCCGAGGACGTTGGGCCCGTGGAGCATCGAGGACAGGCCCCGCAGCAGGGTCACCGCGCGGACAGCGGTCAGGGGGATTATCGAGAGGTCGGTGCGGTGGTCCCAGCCCAGGGTCAGGGGTATGCCGTCGAGGAATACGGCGATCTGGCGGTCGTCGGCCCCGCGCAGATCGGGCTGCACTTCGCCCCGCGAGTTGCTGCGCATCTGGACCGAAGGGAGGCGGCGGAGAAGTTCCTCGGCGGTCGCCGCCGCCACGACATTCAGCGAATCGGTGGCGATCTCGACCGCGCTGGTCCCGCCCGTCGTTGTGGAAGGCCGCGGTACTTCCACGCGCAGGCCACGCAACCGCATGACCGAGGTGGTGTCCTGGGCGGCAAGCGGGGACTCCGCAGCTGCCGCCAACGCGAGCAGGAGCAGGGCAGACAGACGCGCAGCCTTGCAAATCGTGCTTCTGCTTGCGCCGGTCATGTCGCTATGGCCGTTCCCGTTTCTGGTTCTGCAACCGCACCTTCCCCCGTGACTTGGACCCCCACACGGCCCAAAACGTTCGAGTTGGCGCTTGTGGTTACGCAGCTGAATTCCGTTGCGAAATACTCTCACGGACAGCGCGCCGCACCGCTTCGGCGGTCATACCATAGCGGCGGTAGACCTCCTGGAAGGGGGCTGAGGCGCCGAACCCGTCGACCCCTATCGAGATACCGTCCGTCCCTACCCATCGTTCCCACCCCATCGTGCAGCCGGCTTCCAGCGAGACCTTCAATACCCCTGCAGGGAGGATCTCGTTTCGGTAGGCCGCGGGCTGTGCCGCGAGGAGCCGCCAGCTGGGCAGGCTCACGACGCGCACGTGGATGCCGTCCGCGGCGAGGCCAGTCCGTGCCTCGAGAGCCGTGCCGACCTCGGATCCGGAGGCGATGACGATCGCGTCCGGGCGACTGGCGCGGGCCTCGCGGAGAATGTAGCCGCCCCTGTGCAGCCCGTCGGCGGAGGGACGGCCGGGCCCCCGGTCGATCGATGGGACCGTCTGCCGCGTCAGGGACAGGAAGGACGGTCCCGTGCGGTTGCGGAGTGCCGCGCGCCACGCCTCGGCCGTTTCGGGACCGTCGCATGGACGCAGGTCCAACAGGCCGGGGATTCCCCGCAGCGCGGCGAGATGCTCGATGGGCTGATGTGTCGGCCCATCCTCCCCCAGACCGATACTGTCGTGCGTGAAGACGTAGATGACCGGGAGTCCCATCAGGGCCGCGAGGCGGATCGCCGGCCGCATGTAGTCCGAGAAAACCAGGAAGGTTCCGCCGAAGGGCTGGATGCCGCCGTGAAGCGCCATGCCGTTCATGATGGCGCCCATGGCGTGCTCGCGGACCCCGAAATGGATGATTCGCCCGGTGGGGTTTTCCGCGAGGAGGTCGCCGCCGCCCGCGATATCGGTCTTGTTGGAGCCGCCGAGATCCGCCGAGCCGCCGATCATCGCGGGGATGGCACCGGCTGCCCCCTGGAGCACCTTGCCGGAATGGTTGCGGGTCGCGGTCGCCGGTGCGGTGGTGAGGTCCGGGAGCGCGTCCTCCCAGCCGGCGGGCAGATCGCCCGAGATCGCCTGCTCGAACTCGGCAGCCAGGTCCGGGAAGGCGGCCCGGTAGGCCTCGAGGCGCCCTGTCCACGCTGCCTGCGAGCGGGCCCCGGCAGCGCCCCGTGCGCGCCAGTGATCGAGGGCGGCCGGCTCGACGTGGAACGGCTCCAGCGACGGATACCCGATGTTGAGCTTGGTGGCGGTGATCTCGTCCGCGCCGAGGGGGGCGCCGTGCGTCGAGGCCGACCCCGCCATGTTGGGGCTGCCCTCGGCGATGACGGTGCGGAGCACGATGAGCGATGGGCGGCCGGTCTCCGCTCTGGCCGCGGTGAGCGCCGCGTCGATGGCGTCGAGGTCGGTGCCGTCGTCTACGGACAGGGTGTGCCATCCGTACCCTTCGAAGCGCCGGCCGTGGTCGGTGGCCGTGGCCAGGTCGGTCGAGCCCTCGATGGTGATGCGGTTGTCGTCGAAGATCCAGATGAGCTTGCCGAGGCGCTGGTGCCCCGCGATTTCGGCGGCCTCGTGGGAGATGCCCTCCATGAGGTCGCCGTCGGAGCAGAGCGCGTAGGTGTGGTGGTCGACGATCTCGTGACCCGGCCGGTTGTAGCGGGCGGCGAGCCAGCGCTCGGCGAGTGCCATGCCGACGGTGTTGGCGACACCCTGGCCGAGGGGGCCCGTGGTGGTCTCCACGCCGGGGGTATGGCCGAACTCCGGGTGGCCGGGGGTGCTGCTGCCCCACTGGCGGAAGCGGCGGATGTCGTCCAGCGAGATGTCGTAGCCGGTCAGATACAGCAGGCTGTAGAGGAACATCGAGGCGTGCCCGGCCGACAGGACGAACCTGTCCCGGTTGAACCAGCCGGGGTCGCGAGGATTGTGCCTGAGGTGCCGCGTCCAAAGGACGTAGCCGACCGGCGCAAGTGCCATCGGCGTGCCCGGGTGCCCCGACCTGGCCGCCTGAACGGCGTCCATTGCCAGAACCTTGATCGTGTCGATTGCCAGCTTTTCGGTGCCTGTGGACCCGCCCACGGCTTGGGGCATCGCGTCAGCCTCGTTTTCTCGTCAGGGTCTCTTCGCGGATGTTCCGGTCACTTTCCGGCTGCGACGGCCTGCGCCACCACGAGATTGAGAAGCCGGTCCGGAATGTGGACGATTCGGCGCACCTCCGTACCCTCCAGGTGGCGCGCCACGTTGGGCTCTGCCCTGGCTTGCGCCACCACTTCGTCCCTGCCGGCGCCCATCGGCACGGAAACGGTGCCGCGCACCCGGCCGTTCACCTGCACGGCGATCCGGGCGTGCTGCTCGACGCACTTCGCGAGATCGCATTCGGGCCAGTTGGCGCCGTCGAAGATGCTCCCTTCGTGGCCCAGGCGGTGCCAGAGCTCCTCGGCGATGTGCGGTGCGAACGGCGCGACCATGCCGACCAGGGGTTCGACCTCGGCCCTCACGGGCGTGCGGCCGCCGGCGCGCACCGCATTGAGGTACTCCATCATCGCGGCGATGGCCGTGTTGTAGCGCAGATTCGCGATCTGGTCGGTGACGCGGTGGATCGTCCGGTGGAGCTTGCGGTCGACCGAGGGGTCGGGATCTCCGGTGGCGAGTTCGCTGCTCTCGGGGACCACGGATTCCCACAGGCGGTGGAGAAAGCCGTGCGGGCCGGATATCCCCTGGTCCTGATAGTCTCCGCCTTCGACGAAGGGGCCCAGGAACATGAGATACAGCCGGAACGTGTCGGCTCCGTACCGCTCGATGATCGGATCGGGGATAATGACGTTGCCCTTGCTCTTCGACATCTTGGCGCCTTCGCGGATGATCAGGCCGTGCGCGCGGAACCGGTCGTAGGGCTCCTCGAAGTCCAGCCATCCCATGTCGTGCAGCGCCATCACCACGAAGCGCGAGTACAGCAGGTGCAGGACCGCGTGCTCGTTGCCGCCGATGTACATGTCGACCGGAAGCCAGCGGCGAGTGATCCCGGCGTCGAAGGGCCTGTCGTCGAGGTCGGTGGAGGGGTAGCGCAGAAAGTACCAGGCGCTGTCCAGGAAGACGTCGGACACGTCGGTCTCGCGCGCGGCGTCGCGGCCACAGGAGGGGCAGGGTACTTCGTACCACTCCCTGACCCGCGCCAGCGGGCTGATCCCCGACTGGTCCGGCCTGAAATCCTCGACGTGCGGAAGCTCGACCGGCAGATCCTCCTCGGGCACGGGAACCGCGCCGCAATGGTCACAGTTGATGACGGGAATGGGCGGGCCCCAGTACCGCTGCCGCGAAATGCACCAGTCGTGGAGTCGGTAGGTGACCCGGCTCTCGGCGAGGCCTTCCGCGGCGAGTTCATCCACGATCGCCCTCTTCGCCTCGTCCACGGCCACCCCGTCGTAGCGTCCCGAGTTGACCAGCGTGCCGGTCGGGTACTCGTAGGCGATCGACAGGGGGGTGGACGCGTCCTCGCCGGGGGCCGCGATCACCCTCAGGATGGGCAGCCCGTGCGCGTGGGCGAAGTCGAAGTCACGCTCGTCGTGCCCGGGCACCGCCATGATGGCTCCCGTGCCGTATCCCATGAGCACGTAGTCGGCGATCCACACGGGTACGCGCTCGCCCGTGGCGGGGTTGATGCAGTACCCGCCGGTGAAGACCCCGGTCTTGTCCTTCTCGATCTTCTTCCGGGCCACCAGGTCCATGGCCTGCGTCCTGGCCCGGTAGGCTTCCACCGATTTGCGGCACGAGTCGCTCGTGACGGCATCGACCAGGGGATGCTCCGGGGCCAGCACCACGTAGGTCGCTCCGAACACCGTGTCCGGGCGCGTGGTGAATACCTCGACGACCAGATCGTCCGCGTCGGCGACGGGGAAGCGAAGCTGCGCGCCCACCGAACGTCCGATCCAGTTGTATTGCGCCTTCAGGGTCGTGTCCGACCAGTCGATGTGCTTGAGGTTCTCCAGAAGCCGGTCCGCATAGTCGGTGATCCTGAGGAACCACTGGTGTATGAAGCGCTGCTCGACCGCGGTGCCGCACCGTTCGCATTCCCCGACGATGACCTGTTCGTTTGCGAGCACGGTCATGCACGACGGGCACCAGTTGACGGGCGCCTCCTTCTTCTCCGCAAGCCCGTTCTTCAGGAACTGGACGAAGATCCACTGGGTCCACCGGTAGTAGTCCGGGTCGGTGGTGTCGACCGTGTGGGTCCAGTCGAACATGCCGCCGATGCGGCGCAGCTGCCGGCGGAAGTTGGCCATGTTGCCCGGAATCAGACGGCTCGGGTGAACCCCGGTCTTCAGCGCGAAGTTCTCGGAGTGGATGCCGAAGGCGTCGAACCCGATCGGCTCGAAGACATCGTACCCCTGCAGCCGCTTGAAGCGCCCGTAGACGTCGGCCCCGGTGAAGGCGTAGATGTTTCCCACGTGCAGCCCTTCCGCGGAAGGGTAGGGGAACATCATCAGGTTGAAAAAGGGACGTTCGGCGCCGCACAGCTCATCGAGCGTGAAGGCGTTGGTGCCGTCGCGGTCCCACTTCGCCTGCCACCGGTGTTCCACCGCGCTGGGGTCGTAGGCGTTGTCGACGTTCGAAGGCATGGCGGGTCGATCGGTTCGGCTCTGCACCCTGCGGGGATCGCCGCGTCTTTCCTTCCTGGGTTGCGGGTAGGCGGGCCCGGCTTCGGACCAAGTCCGAAAGCTAAAAGAGGGGGAGGGCCTTTTACAGCCCGGCGCCCGATCCGCCCGCCGTTTCGGGCAGGATCCCGAAGGGATCGTCCGCGTTCTCGATCCCGATCCTGAGTGCCTCGACCGCCTCGGCGAGCGACCCTCCGTTCGCCCGGAGAAAGGCGTCGAAGTCGGGTAGCCGGTGGTAGTAACGCATTCGGCTGAGCAGGGTTGCGTTGTTGAGGGGAAGGGTCTCGAAGCTGGCGAAGGTCAGCGCGACGAATCGTGGCTGGACCTCTTCGCGAAAGCGCCTGCGGTGGAACGCGTAGATTTCGTCCCGGCGCACGATCTTCTCCTGGCCCGTCATGGTCGCATCTCCGTAGACCGCCTCGAGATCGGCCACCAGTCCGTCGATGAAAAGCGAGAAACGCTGTACATCCTCCCATCGGCCCTGCGCACGCTCGCACCACACGGTATCGGGTCCTCCTCCTTCGCGGGTGCAGAAGAACTCGGCGCCGCCGCTTCGGCCCACCCATGTCGCGAAGCTCTCGTTGAAACGCACGTGGCCCGGAACGAAAAGGTGGTTGTGGGACAGCTCGTGGATGATTGTCGTCACCAGCTCCACCTCGTCATACCGCACGACGGTCGAAAGCAGCGGATCGGAAAACCAGCCGAGCGTGCTGAAGGCGGACGTGGGCCTGAGGTAGGTGTCGAATCCTTCCTCTTCGAGCTTCTCCTGCTCGCGAAGCGCTTCATCCAGGTCGAAGAATCCCCGGTAGGGCACGTGGCCCACGATCGGGAACCACCATGTCACGGGCGCGAGCCGGTCGCGGTGGGCCGCCGACAGCACCATGGCCAGGGTGTCGCGGTCCAGTTTCGTGTACGTCGTGTAGCTGTCGCCCACGTCCAGTCGCAGCGTGTTCATCGCGAACTCGCGTGCCTCGCGAGCCAGCGTCAGCTTGCCCCGGGTACGCTCGTCGGTGTCGGGAGAGAGAATCACCTCGGGAATGGGCCGGCGCGCGCTCAGGATCTTCGCCTCGGCCCATCCTGCCTTGATCACGTAGATGGGCGAGCACGCCGATCCCGGCCAGAGCGCGGCCGCCACCACGACGATGCAGGCAGCGGCCGCAAGCGCCCTTGCTCGCGGCCGCCGCCCCGTGCGGGACTTCCCGGGGGCCGGGGTCACGCCGGTACCTCCTACCTGCCGCCGCCCAGGTTCCTGATCAGCGGGATGCCGCCCTCGGTCGGAACGTAGACCAGCGACCCCTCGGGCATCTGTGCCAACTGCTGGATGTAGAAGAAGGTCAGGTACTCCTGAGTCAGCCCCTCGGAGATGATCTGCTGGGCCTCCGCGATTCCCTTGGCCTCCTCGGCCTGCTGGCGGGCCTGTTCCTGGATGATCTGGGTCTGGAACTCCTCCGCCGCGACCTGCTGCTCGCGCTCCAGCTTCTGCTCGATCGCCTCACGAACGCGTGAGGGCGCCTGGATGTCCCGCACGAAGACGTCCTTGACCTCGATGCGGTCCCCCGCCTTGGCCTGGATCTCCGTCCGCATGGCGTCGGCCACGTCACGCCGGTTGGGCGAGAAGATGTCGTTGATCGACTTGGTCGCCACGGCGTCGCGCACCCCGTTCCTGACGGCGTTCAGCACGATCTGGCGTTTGATCTCGTTCTCCGAGCCGATGCGTTGGTAGAGGCTCGGCGCGTTGCCTCCATTGATCTGGAAGATGATCGACACCTCGAGCGTGACGTTAAGCTGTTCCGAAGTCTGCGCTTCGATCTGCTCCACGCTTCCCTGTGCGGGGAAGGACTGTTCGCGGACGGACATCCTCTCGACCGTCGCCAGTGGGTTGATCACGCGCACCCCGGCCTCGAGCGGCCGGTCCGAGACTCTTCCCAGAAAATGCTCCACCCCCACCTCGCCCACGCGGACGACCACCACCGTGTTCATCACGACGAGGACGAGGCCGACGACCATGACCACCGTGCCCACCAGCCTGTTCGGGATCTTCGCGTTCGCGGACGGGATCGTACGTACGATTGCCCCGATGACGATCAGAACCGCGGCGATTGCCAGAAAACCCATCTTGCTTTCCTTTCATGTTGCCAAGAGAGACTGTCCATCAGTACTGAAGATAAGCTACGTCGGACTCTCCCGGGTCCGTCAGGGGTCGGACTTTCGCAGCGCCATCGTCGGCAGATAGTGAAGCGCCCGTCCCCGCCCCCCGGCCCTCAGAAAACCCTGGTCGACCAGGGCGTCGAGTTCCCGCTTCGCGGTCGGATAGCTGACCCCGAAAGTCTCCCGGTAGTCGACGTTGCCCAGACGCATGTGCTTCCGGAAGTGCTCGCGGAGCTTCGGTATGCGGTCTTCCAGAAACCAGCGGTTCGCATCGAGATCCGGGGTGAGGAAATACGTGCAGTGCGATTCGCCACGGTTGGTCACGGGCGTGATGATGTCGCCATCGACAAGCCCCTGGATCTGCCGTCGCGCTTCACCCCCGGAAACCGAATTGAGCCGCAGGTAGTCGTCCTCGGAGAAGCCGTCCGGGCAGGCCAGCAACATGCGCTTCTGGTCGACGTCGATCGGAAGCCTGCCGACAATCCAGCTCCAGCCGGGACCCGAGGTTGCAAACTGGGGACCGTTGTACAGCGTTACGGTGAATCGTCCGCTGTTGTTGGCAAACTCCGGTTCGACAAGGAGGGAATCCTCCATGTCCTTGAAGACACGCACAAGTCCCGAGGCTTTGCAGCTCACAAGTTTCTTGTCCTTCAATACTCTGTTCAACAACGGATTGCGCGTGTTGTAAACCACTCTGCCTTCGTTGACATCGGTTTTCGAAAACGGATCAAGCGGGAGGCCCGGACTCGTAACCTCAACACGGTCGTCGTAGAACACGATCTCGATCTCGGCGATTCCGTCATAGTCCCGGTGGGCGATCGCATTCAAGACGACTTCGCGCCATGCGGACTCCGGATACTCCGGAACATCGCGGAAGAAGATGCGCCGAAGGTGCTCGGAAGTGCTGATCTGGTCCCGTGCAAGGCGAATTCCTTCGTCGATTGCACTGGCGAGCGGCGGACCTGCATAAGCCATCCACGTAACGCTCTGGCGGTGGCCGACGAGTCGCGCGGTGCCCGCGGCACGGATCACGCGGATCCCCGCACCGGGATTCCAGTGGCGCGCGGAGGTGCCGGCGAACAGCAGCAGAGCCGCGTTGGTGATCCCCCAATCCGGCGCATCGCCCTTGACAAGTCCGTAGTCCCGAAGGGCATCGAGCACCGGTTTGCCACCCGACGGCGTGTCCTTCAGAAAGGACTTCGCGAGATCCAGGTCGAGATCCGACAGGGAAGCGTCGCCTCTGACGCGCTGCTCATAGTCCGCGACCGTGCTGCGGGATGTACCGCCGGCCGGGCGACGCCGGGTGCGCCGTGCACCGGGGCGTATGAGGTGCGTCAGATCGACTCTGTCCATTTCAAGATCCGGATCGGGTATTCCGGTGTCGGCAGGGTGGCCGGGTGAGGTTATCCTTACACACTACACCCTGCGATCATCAAAGTGTCAGCGCGGACAGGGCACCGCCAGTATTCCCCGAATCCCAGGAAGGCAACTCCGTGGAGAACACACCCAGCAGCAGTCTCACCGGGAAGGTTGCGGTCGTCACGGGCGCGTCGTCCGGAATCGGCCGGGCCGTAGCCGCGGCCCTCGCGGCGGAGGGTGCGGCCGTCGTGCTCGCCGCACGCCGCAGGGAGCGGCTCGAGGACGACGCGCGGGAACTCCAGGGCAGCGGTGCCCGTGCCGTCGCGGTGCAGACGGACGTGACGAGCCTCGGGGAGATGCGGGCACTCGTGGCCAGGGCCGTGGACACCTTCGGCCGTGTGGACATCTTCGTGAACAACGCGGGGATCATGCCGCTTTCACCCCTGACGGAGGCGCGCGTCGAGGACTGGACCCGCATGGTGGACGTGAACGTCAACGGGGTGCTGCACGGCATCGGCGCGGTGCTTCCCCACATGCTCGAACGGGGAAGCGGACACATCGTCAACGTGGGTTCCATAGCCGGGCGGCGTCCTTTTCCGGGCGGCACGGTGTACGCCGCCACCAAGTTCGCGGTCCGCTGCCTGTCCTGGGGGCTCCACCTGGAGCTCGGGGCGGAGCACGGGATCCGCACCACCGATATTCAGCCCGGATACGTCGACACGGAGCTGATCGACACGGTGCCCGATGCCGCGGCACGCGAAGCCTGGGCGGAGCGCTGGGCGGACAAGCGGGCGCTACAGGCCGACGACGTCGCGCAGGCGGTCCTGTACGCGGTGACCTCGCCGCCGCATGTGGCCGTGAGCGAGGTGCTGGTCAGACCGCTCGACCAGCCGACGTAGACGCGACCAGCGCTTCCCCGGGACGCCCGCGTCGCTCAGGCCACCGCGCCCGCGAACTGGAGTTCATGCAGGCGGCGATACAGACCTTCCCGGGCCAGTAGCGTGCCGTGGCTGCCTTCCTCGACCAGCTTGCCGTGGTGCATGACCAGGATCCGGTCGGCGCCCTGCACGGTCGAGAGGCGGTGGGCGATCACGAGTGACGTCCGGCCCCGCATGAGGCGGTCGGTGGCCTCCTCGATGCGCGCCTCGATCTCGGAATCGACCGAACTGGTCGCCTCGTCCAGCACCAGTATGGCGGGATCGAAGGCGAGCGCGCGTGCGAAGGAGAGGAGCTGCCGTTCGCCCACCGAGAGGCTGGCGCCCCGTTCGCCGAGGGGCTGGGCCGTCTTTTCCGGGAGCCGCTCGACAAAGGGGGCGGCCCCGACCGCTTCCAGCGCCGAGTCCACGGCAGCCGCGCCGATGTCGGTGGAGCCCAGTCTCACGTTGTAGTCCACCGACTGGCTGAAGAGAAAGATGTCCTGTAGCACGAGGCCGATCCGACTGCGCAAATCACGCAGGCGCAGCCGGTTGATCGGCACGCCGTCGATCAGGATGCGTCCCCGCTGGGGCTCGTAGAACCTCATCAACAGATTGATGATTGTGGTCTTGCCGGCTCCGGTATGTCCGACGATGGCCAGTTTCTCGCCGGGAGCGACCTTGAAGGAGAGGTCGCGGATCACCCAGTCGTGGCCGCCGCCGCGGTAGGCGAACCACACGTTCTCGAAGCGGATTTCGCCCGGCGAGTCGGCGGGCAGCGCCCTGGGCACCGCGGCATCGACGATCGTCGGCTCGCGGTCGAGAAGCCGGAAGATGCGTTCCGACGACGCCATCGCGCCCTGCAGCAGGTTGTACTTCTCGGAAAGGTCCTGGATGGGGCGGAAAAAGCGGCGGGCGTAGTCCAGGAAGGCGGCCAGGACCCCGATGGTGACGGCGCCCTGGATCATGGCGCCGCCGCCGTACCAGATGATCAGCGCCAGCGCCACCGCCGTGAAGAGCTGGATTACGGGGAAGAAGAGCGCGTAATAGGTGATCGAGCGGAGGTGTGCGTTCAGGTAGTCGTCGTCGAGGTCCTTGAAGCGCTCGAGATCGGCGCCCTCGCGGTTGAAGAGCTGGACGACGCGGATCCCCGTGAAGCGTTCCTGCAGGAAGGCGTTGAGGCGCGCGAGACGCACGCGGATGTCGCGGTAGGCGGATCGGATGCGAGAGCGGAAGACGAAGGCGGTGTAGCCCACGAACGGCAGCACGCTGAAGGTGACCAGCGCGAGTTCGGCGTCCATCTGCAGCATGGCCGCCACGATGAAGAAGAGGATGAACAGGTCGCCGAAGACGGTGACCACGCCCGAGCTGAAGAGCTCGTTGAGCGTCTCGACGTCGGATGTGATCCGCGTCATGAGGCGGCCGACGGGGTTACGGTCGTAGAAGGCCAGGTCGAGCTGCTGCAGCTTGCGGAAGATCTGGGTGCGCAGGTCGTACATGACGCGCTGGCCCAGCCAGGTGGTCACCAGCGCCTGGATGTACTCGAAGACGAAGATGAGGACCGTCGCCGAGAGGAAGAGGATGGCCAGGAAGGCGAGCTGCCGGCCATCGCCGCGGGGGATTGCCTCGTCCAGCGCGATCATGGTGAGGTAGGGGCCGACGACCCCGAGGAGCGACGCCACCATGAGCAGCACCAGCGCGCCCGCGACCTGCCATTTGTACGGGCGCAGGTAGCGGAGCAGGCGGGCCATCAGGCGCGAGTCGTACGCCTTGCCGAGGACCTCCTCCTCGTAGCCGGTGCTCACGGCGGGCTTCCTTCCACGTGCGGGCTAGACTGCGCCGGCCGCCACCAGGTCGAGCCCGTCCAGCAGCCGCTGCATCCTGTCCCACGGACCGACCGTGGCGCGCAGCCCGTTCGCCAGCTTCGTGGGTCCGCGGAAGGGCCGAACCCGCACGCCGCAGCGCTCCAGTCGCCGGGTCATGTCGTCGAGTTCGTCTTCGGGGCGCAGGATGAAGACGAAGTTGGCAGCCGAGGTCGGAACTTCGTAGCCCCGGTGCCGCAGGGATGCCTGCACGCGCTCCCGATTGACGAGGGTCTCGGCGATCGTGTCCTCAAGCCAGAGGGACTCGCTGGAAATGGCGGCGGCCGCCGCCGCGGACGTTACGCCCGACACCACGAAGGGACCGCGTCCCTTGTCCACCTCCAGCATCAGCGAGGGACTTCCCACCCCGTACCCCGCCCGGAGTCCGGCCAGGCCGTACGCCTTTGACAGCGTCTTGACGCAGATCGTGCGCTCGCCGGCCAGCGCCATGTCGAAGGGGGTCGTGTCGTCCAGGTCGCGGTTGTACTCGCCGTAGGCCTCGTCGATGATCAGGATGCTGCCGACCGCTTCGGTGCGTTCCTGGACCGCCCGCATCCATTCGTCCGGGATCGCCTCGGCGGTCGGGTTGCCCGGATTCGGCGCGAACACGATGGCCGGTTCGGACCCGGCAAAGCCCACCGGGTCGTCCAGGCCGACGCTCCATTCCACCGGCACCGGCCTGTGCCCGTTCATGACCGCGAGCATTCCCGCGGCGGGCCATCCGGGGTCGAGATAGCGCATGGTGGTGGGCGCCACGGCACGCATCAGCGCATCCAGCACTCCGGTGCCGCCCGCACCCGTCGTCACGCTCGCCGGATGGATCCCGAGTTCGCCGGCGACGGCGTCCACGAGGCGCGCGGAGTAGCTGCCGGGGTACTCGGAGGCTTCCGTCGTGCCTGCGCCCGCGAGCACTTCCAGTGCGGCGGGATGGGCACCCCAGAGGTTTCGGTTGTCGCTCAGATCGGCGGCGATGGGCGAGCGGTCGGGGAGGTAGCGGTCCAGGCCGCGGTAGTCGGTGCGGGGATAGATGTCCATGACGACGTCTTCCGTGCTGGTAGATTGTTGGGCACGGCGGCCGCCTTCGCGGCGCGCCAGCCGTTCCACGGTCGGGGAAACCGCGCGTTATGGCAACGGTGCGGCCCCCGGACAGGATCGACGGGGTACTCGGAGGTTCATGCAAGAGCCGATTCGCATCAGGGGCGCGCGCCAGCACAACCTGAAGGGGATCGACCTGGATCTCCCCCGCAACGCGCTCACCGTGGTTACCGGGCCTTCCGGTTCGGGCAAGTCGTCGCTCGCGCTGGACACCCTCTTCGCGGCGGGTCAGCGGCGCTACGTGGAAGCCCTTTCCACCTACGCCAAGCAGTTCCTCGACCGCCTCGAGAAGCCCGATGTCGACCGGATCGAGGGCCTCTGCCCGGCGGTGGCCATCGAACAGCGCAACCCCACCACCTCGAGCCGCTCCACCGTGGGCACCGCGACCGAGGTGCACGACTTCCTCCGCCTCCTGTTCGCTCGCGTGGGGCGCACGCACTGCCCCGACTGCGGCGACGAGGTGCGACCCGACTCGGTGGGCAGCGCCGCCGACGTGGTGTCCGGCCTGCCTCCGGGGACGCGGATCATGATCGGATTCCCCCTGACCCGCAGCGACCGCGTCTCCCACCGGCTGGTTGCCGAAAACCTGCGCGCGCTGGGGTTCGTGCGCGTTATCGCTGACGGCGTGCCCGCGGAGCTGTCCGAGCTTCTCGCGCCGGGTGCCGAGCCGGGGGTCACGGTGCCGGATCTGGGCCAGGCCCGCGACGTGACGGTTGTGGTGGACCGCATGAAGGTGGTGAAGGAGCCCGACCAGGGCTGGCACGACCGAGTGGCCGACTCACTCACCACCTGTTTCCGCGAGGGAGAAGGGGAGGCTGTAGTGATCCCCGCGGGAGCGGATGCGGAGCCTGGCCTGCGGTTCTCCGAGGCGTTCCGGTGCCCGCGCCACCCGGAAACCGCCTTCCTCGAGCCGGAGCCCAAGCTCTTCTCGTTCAACAATCCCTACGGCAGCTGTCCCGTCTGCACCGGCTTCGGCGCCACGCTCGAGTACGATCCCGCGCTGATCGTGCCCAACCCGGAACTGTCTCTGGAACAGGGAGCCGTCGACCCCTGGGCAAAGCCCCGCTATACACGGGAACGCGCGGCGCTGCGGAGGTTCGCCACCCACGAGGGCGTATCGAACTACACGCCGTGGGAGGAGTTGCCCTCGGGCTTCCGCGACAGCGTCCTCTACGGGAAGGGTTCCTTCCGGGGCGTCATGGGATTCCTGGTGTCGAAGGAACCCAAGAGGTACAAGCAGTACATACGGATCTACCTGCGCCAGTACCAGCGTCCTCTGCCGTGCAGCGCCTGCGGCGGATCCCGGCTGCGCCCCGAAGCGGGACATGTCACGGTCGGCGGGCTGGACATCGGACGCGTGAGCGAACTGCCGATCGGAGAGCTGCCCGACTGGCTGGCGGGTCTTGAGCTGCGGCCCATGGAAGCGCGGATCGGCGCCACGATTCTGAGGGAGCTGCGCGCCAGGACGCGGTTTCTGGTGGACGTTGGACTCGGCTACATGACCCTGAGCCGCCAGATGCGCACGCTTTCCGGCGGCGAGGCCCAGCGCATTTCGCTGGCGAACTCGCTGGGTTCGCGTCTCGTGGACACGCTGTACGTGCTCGACGAGCCCTCGATCGGTCTCCACCCACAGGACATCGACGCCCTGCTTCGACTCCTCGACCGCCTGCGCGACGGCGGCAACACCGTCGTGGTGGTCGAACACAACGCCACCGCGATCCAGGCGGCCGACCACGTGGTGGAGCTGGGACCCGGGTCGGGTGATCTGGGCGGCGAGGTCGTCTTCGAGGGCTCGCCCGGGGATCTGGCCGATTCCGAAACGAACACCGGGCGATACCTGTCACGCCTGATCTCCGGCGAAGCGATGGAATCGTGGCCGCCGCGGTCGCGGCGCCCGGTCGACGGCGCGCGCATCCGCGTGACGGGTGCGACGCTGCACAACCTCCGCGGCGTCGAGGCCGAGTTTCCGGTGGGCGCGATGACAGCGGTCACGGGTGTGTCGGGGTCGGGTAAGTCCACGCTGGTGCACGACATTCTCTACCGCGCTCTCGAACGCGAACTGCGGGAGGGCCGCACGTCGGCCAGGAAGCACCTGGGCGAGGTGGTCGGCTCCTGGCGCGCGCTCAGCGGGCTCGGGCACGTCGACGACGTCGTGCTCATCGACCAGAGTCCGATCGGCCGCACTCCCCGCTCCAACCCGATCACCTACATCCGGGCGTGGGGCGAGATCCGGCGCATCTTCGCAAGCCAGCCGTCGGCGCGAACCCGGAGGCTGGAGCCGCGCAGCTTCTCGTTCAACGTGAAGGGAGGACGCTGCGAGGAGTGCTCCGGCGCGGGTTTCGTGCGCGTCGAGATGGTCTTCATGGCCGACCTTCACGTACCGTGCGAGGTGTGCGAGGGGAGGCGCTACCGCCCCGAAGTCCTCGAGGTCGAGGTGCGCGGCCACAACGTGAACGAGGTGCTCGATTTCACCGTCGATCGTGCCGTGCGGTTCTTCCTGCGCGAACCGAAGCTCGGCCACGCCCTGTGGCATCTGCAGCAGGTGGGGCTCGGCTATCTCCGACTGGGTCAGCCCGCCACGCACCTTTCGGGCGGCGAGGCGCAGCGTCTCAAGATCGCGCGCGAACTGATCGCTGCCGCGTCGCGCAAGGGGGCGCGCAAGGTCTACATCCTGGACGAGCCGACCACCGGCCTTTCGGGGGAGGACGTAGCACAGCTCAACACGGTGCTCCGCAAGCTGGTCGCCGCCGGCAACACGCTGATCGTGGTGGAGCACGACCTCGATGTCATCAGGGAGGCCGACTGGGTCGTCGACCTGGGCCCGGGCGCGGGGGAGCGCGGGGGCGAGGTCGTCGCCATGGGGAGGCCCGAAGACGTGGCCACCGTGCCCGAGAGCGTGACGGGACGGTTCCTGGGCGATCTCGTGGGCGCGGCGGCGCGGAGCGGCGCTTGACCGGGTCCGCGCGTAAGAGGCCTCTCGTGCCTCCTGTTTCCGTCGTGCTGCCGGTGCGCGACGGCGCCGTGACGCTGGAGGCCGCGCTGCGGTCCCTGGCCGCACAGACCTTCGCGCGCTTCGAGGTCGTGGTCGTGGACGACGGTTCCCGCGACGATACGCCGCTGGTGGCGCGGGCGTGGGAGCAGCGCGATGGGCGCTTCCGCGTGGTGCGCACCGAGCCCCGGGGCATTGTGGGGGCCTTGCAGTGCGGTCTCGCCGAAGCGCGGGGCCGGTACGTCGCGCGCATGGACGCGGACGATATCTGCCACCCCGCGCGGCTGGCCGCCCAGTTCGACCTGCTCGAACGCGCTCCCGGTCTCGCGGGCTGCGGCACCGGCGTGCGCTACGTGCCGGAGTCCGGCGTCACCCCGCGGGCCGCCGAATACGCCTCATGGCTGAATTCCATGACCGACTGGGAGACCGTCGCGTCCAACATCTTCGTGGAGTGCCCCCTGGCCCACCCGACCTTCATGTTCCGTCGCGAGGCCCTTGCCGCCGTCGGGGGCTACCGCGACCGCGGCTGGCCCGAGGACTACGACCTGCTGCTGCGGCTGTGGCGCCGCGGCGAACGATTCGTGACCATCCCCCGCGTGCTCCTCGACTGGGGGAACGGCGACGGGCGCCTGAGCCGCACCCACCCCGCGTATTCGCTGGACGCGTTCCGGGCCTGCCGGGTGCACCACCTGCGCCGCAGCCTGCTGATCGGGCGCGAAGGCGTGGTGATGTGGGGTGCGGGCCCAACCGGCAAGGCGCTGGCCCTCGAATTCCGGCGGCAGGGGGTACCGGTGCTGGCCTTCATCGAGGTCGACCCACGCAAGATCGGACAGGTCATCCACGGCGCGCCGGTGCGGTCGATGCGCGCGGCCGGGGGCTTTCCGCGAGCGCTTCATGTGGGGTCGGTCGCCCGGGCGGTGGGGCGAGCGACGGTTCGCTCGGCGGCCCGGGAGGCGGGCCTGACGGACGGCGAGGACTTCATTTCGATGGCGTGACAGCCGCGCCGCTGCGCCGCAGGCCGGGACGACACCGGCCGCCCCGCGAGAGTGCCCGCCCGACAAGCTCGCGCGCCACGTTTCGGCGGCCCGCAGAGCGACCCACCCGACCATCCTCCCGAAGCCGTTTCGACGCCTCGCCAGAACCCCCTTCACACCCTTGAGCGAGAGACTCTAAACTGTTAGAATAAAAGGCTATCCACAACACGCCGGAACACCCGCTCCCCACGTTCCGGCCCACTCCGCGGGCCACTGAGGTTCCGTCCTTTCCTCCGCCCGACAGCCATGGCCGAAAACGACCCCGGAAGCACCGGCGAACGGGTTCTCGAACGAATCCTCGAACACGAGATGCGCGAGTCGTTCATCGACTATTCGATGAGCGTGAACGTGCAGCGCGCCCTGCCCGACGTGAGGGACGGGCTGAAGCCGGTGCACCGGCGCATCCTCTACGCGATGTCCGAGCTGGGACTGTCGCCGGGGCGGGCGTACAAGAAGTGCGCGACCGTCGTGGGCGAGGTCCTGGGCAAATACCATCCGCACGGGGACTCGGCGGTCTACGACGCGCTGGTGCGGATGGTGCAGGACTTTTCGCTGCGCTATCCGCTCGTGGACGGCCAGGGCAACTTCGGGTCCATCGACGGCGACTCGGCGGCCGCCTACCGGTACACCGAGGCCCGCCTGCAGCGCCTCTCCATGGAACTGCTGGCCGACATCGACAAGGACACGGTCCGCTTCGACGAGAACTTCGACGGACGCCTGAAGGAGCCGTCGGTGCTCCCGTGCAAGGCGCCCAACCTGCTCATCAACGGTTCGTCCGGGATCGCGGTGGGAATGGCCACCAACATCCCGCCCCACAATCTGCGCGAGATCGTGTCGGGCCTGCTGGCGCTGATCGACAACCCGCACCTTTCCCAGGACGAGCTCGAGGGGCACGTCAAGGGACCGGACTTCCCGACCGGCGGCTACATCTGCGGTACCGACGGGGTCCAGGAGGCGTACCGGACCGGGCGCGGGCGCATCGTCATCCGGGCCAGGGCCGACATCGAGCTCGACGACGACGGACCGGCGCGGATCATCGTGAGCGAGATCCCGTTCATGTTGAACAAGGCCCGCCTCATCGAGCAGATCGCGGCCCTCGTGCGCGAGAAGAGGATCACGTCGATCCGCGACCTGCGCGACGAATCGGACCGTGACGGGCTCCGCGTCGTCATCGAGCTGAAGCGCGACGCCGTGCCGCAGATCGTGCTGAACCGGCTGTACAAGCACACCCAGATGCAGTCCACCTTCGGCGTCATCCTGCTTGCGCTGGTGGACGGCGTTCCCAGGGTCATGCCGCTGAGGGACATGCTGACCCACTTCATCGACCACCGGCACACAGTAGTCGTGCGGCGCAGCGAGTTCGACCTGGCGGCCGCCCGGGAGCGCGAGCACGTGCTGGAAGGCCTGCGCATCGCGGTCGACAACATCGACGAAGTGGTTCGGATCATCCGCGGTTCACGCGACGCGGCCGAGGCCGCGGTGGGGCTGAGGGGGGCGTTCGACCTCTCGGAGCGGCAGGCCCGGGCCATTCTGGACATGCGACTGGCCCGTCTGACGGGTCTGGAGAAGGAGAAGCTCGACACCGAGCTCGCCGAGGTGCGCGAACGGATCGCCGAGCTGGTGCGGATTCTCTCCGACCAGTCGGTCCGCATGGGGATCATCAAGGACGAGCTGCGGGAGATGGCCGCCCGCTACGGCGACGACCGCCGCTCCGAGATCATCGGCACGGTCTCTTCCTTCGACGTCGAGGACCTGATCGCCGACGAAGAGGTGGTGCTGACGATGTCCCGCCAGGGCTACGTGAAGCGCATCCCGATCGACACCTACCGGGCCCAGAGGCGCGGCGGACGGGGAATCGCGGGCATGGACACCAAGGCCGAGGACTGGGTCGAGAACCTCTTCGTGGCATCCACGCACGAATACCTCATGGCCTTCACCGACCAGGGCCGCTGCCACTGGGTGAAGGTGTGGGGCATTCCCCACGGAAGCCGGTATTCGAAGGGGAAGCCCATCGTCAACTTCCTCGAGCTTGCTCCCGGCGAGAAGGTCGCTTCGGTGCTGCCGGTGCGGAAGTTCAGCGGAGATCGCTTCCTGCTCTTCTGCACGAAGAACGGCGTCGTGAAGAAGACCCCGCTGTCGGCGTACGGCAACGTGCGCGCCATGGGAATCTACGCGATCAAGTTTCGCGAAGGCGACGAACTCATCGACGTCCGGATAACCGACGGCACCAACGAAGTCGTCCTGGCGACGCGGCGGGGCAAGGCGATCCGCTTCCACGAGTCCGATGTCCGGCCCATGGGGCGCCACACGGAAGGCGTGATGGGGATCCGGCTGGGCAGGGGCGACGAGGTGGTGGGGATGGTCGTGGTTACTCGGCCGGAAGAGACGCTGCTGAGCGCGACCGAATACGGAATGGGGAAGAGAAGCCAGATCCGCGACTACCGGTTGCAGCAGCGGGGGGGACTGGGGGTCATCAACCTGAAGCTGTCGAAGAAGACCGACCGGGTGGTTGCGGTACGTGCCGTCACCTGCGACGACCAGCTCATGGTCATCACGCGCAACGGGGTGGTGAATCGCCAGCCGGTCTCGGACATGCGCGTGATCGGGCGCGCGTCCCAGGGAGTGCGCCTGATCAATCTCGACAGGGGTGACGCCGTGGTCGATGTCGCGCGTGTGGTCGGCGACGATGACGACCAGTAGCGACCGGCTGGTTCCGCTGGCCGAGATCGAGGCCGCCGCCGGGCGGATTCGCGGCACCGTGGTGCGTACGCCGCTCATTCCCGACCCGGATCTGTCGGAGGCGGTCGGCGGCGAGATCCGGCTCAAGTGCGAGTCGCTGCAGAAGGCGGGTGCCTTCAAGGCCCGGGGCGCATGCAATTTCATGGCGCGCCTGACCCCGGAGGAGCTGGCGAGAGGCGTGATCACCTACTCGTCGGGGAACCACGCGCAGGCGGTGGCGTTCGCAGCCGGGCTGAAGGGTGTGCGCGCCGTGGTCGTCATGCCCACGACCGCGCCCCGGGTCAAGAGCGACGGCGCCCGCCGGCTGGGCGCGCGGGTCGAGTTCGCCGGAACCACGTCGGAGCATCGCCGGGTGCGCGCCGAGGAGATCGCCGCTGCAGAAGGTCTGGTCATGGTCCCGCCCTTCGATCATCCCTGGATCATCGCGGGCGCGGGGACGGTGGCGCTGGAGGTCTTCGAGGACTGGCCCGAGGTGGACACGCTGCTCGTGCCGATCGGGGGCGGAGGACAGATGGCGGGTTGCGCGGCGGCGCTCCGGCGCCTGAAGCCCGAGGCTTCGGTGATCGGCGTCGAGCCGGCGGGGGCGCCGACCATGCGGCGCGCCCTCGACGCAGGGGGACCGTCCACGCTCCCAGGCATCGACACCATCGCCGACGGCCTCGCGCCGACGCGCGCCGGCGACCTCACCTACGCCCACGCGGCTGCGTTCCTGGACGACGTGGTGCTCGTCGAGGACGACGACATCCGGCGCGCGGCGGCCCACCTCCTCACGCGGCGCAAGCTCGTGGTCGAATACTCGGGCGCGGCCACCATCGCCGCACTGACCTCCGGCCGCGTGGATGCGCGCGGCCGCAACGTCTGCGCGGTCATCTCGGGCGGCAACCTCGACACTTCGCTGCTCGGCGACATCCTGGCCGCAGCCCCGGACCAGGCGGCCTGACGCGCCCACACGCCCCACGCCCGCTCCCCAGCCGCCCGCCCCGCTCCCATGCTCCTTCTCTTCGATATCGACGGCACGCTCACCATCGGCGGACCCGGCAAGGCCGCGTTCGGCGCCGCGCTACAAGGCACCTTCGGCACCACGGGGCCGCTCGCCAACCACGACTTTGCCGGCAAGACCGACCCGCTCCTCCTGCGCGAACTCCTGACCGCCGCGGGCCGGGGCGCGCGCAACATCGAGGCCGGGCTGCCGCGCTTCTGGCAGCGGTACGTCGCGGAACTCGAGGCCAGGATCGAGGCCGAACCCGTCACCGTGCTGCCGGGCGTCCACGAGCTGATCGGCGCCCTCGCCGCCCGGGACGATGTCTTCCTGGGCCTCGTCACCGGCAACGTCGAGGGTGGTGCACGGCTCAAGCTGCTGTCCGCTGGGCTCTGGCACCACTTTCCGATCGGCTCGTACGGGTCGGACCACGAGTCGCGCAACGAGTTGCCGCGCTTCGCGCTCGAGCGGGCGGCCGCGCACTGGGGACGCGCATTCCGGGGCAGGGACGCCGTTGTCATCGGCGACACCCCTCGCGACGTGGAGTGCGGCCGGGCGATCGGGGCGGCGACGGTGGCCGTGGCCACGGGACGGTTTTCGGTGGCCGCGTTGCGCGCGACGGGCGCGGACCGCGTACTGACGGGACTTGCGGACACCCGCGCGGTGATCGACGTACTCACCACCCCCCGCTGAGGAGCGTTCCCTCGGTGCGCACGAACCCCGTTTCGACCGGAATCACCGACACTAAACAAAAATATTTAGTATTGTCCGCGCACCCGGAACGGCCCATTTTTCCGGAGTCCCGCCCAGGCTTCGAGACGGAGCCGGGCGCCCCGGGCAACGACAGCTGGAGCAAGCAATCATGAAGAACTTCTACATCATTCTCGGCGCCGTGGGCGTGGTCGGCGTGGTGGTCGTCGCCTTCACGATCCGGGGCGGCGGTTCCGCCGCGAGCGTGCCGGTCGACCTGCCCCCGGACATGACGGATTCGGAGCTGGTCGACCTGGCCCAGGGCATCGTGTACGGCGACCCGAACGCGCCGATCACGATCATGGAGTTCGGGAACTACCAGTGTCCGGCCTGCATGATCTTTGCGCTACAGGTCAAACCCCAGCTGGATCTGGCCTACATCGAGGCGGGTCAGGCCAAGCTGGTCTACTATGACTTCCCGACGGCCGGCCTCCCTCATTCCTTTGTGGCAGCGCGGGCTGCCCGCTGCGCCGGCGACCAGGACCGCTACTTCCAATACCACGACGAGGTCTACCGCACACAGCGCGAGTGGTCGGTGCCCAGCAGCCCGGTGGGTCACTTCAAGGACCTGGCCGACGACCTGAATCTGGATACCCGGGCCTTCGACGAGTGCCTCGATAGCGACATGCACGCGGACGTGGTCACCGCGAACCTGCAGCTGGGCGTCAGGATCGGAGTCACCGCTACCCCGAACATCTTCGTCCACGACGGAGGACCGCCCTTCCAGAAGCTCGGCGGCTTCCAGTTCATCGACGTCCAGCAGGCCGTGGATGCTATAAGCCAGAATTGACCGACGTGTCGCAGAACTCCGGCGGCGGGGAGTCCGCGCCAGCCACCTCCCCGGCCTCCGGTCCGGTCAACCGAATGATCGCGGCCGTCCTTTCCCTGATCGGGGTGTTCCTCGCCTTCTACCTGGTGGCGAACAACATGGGGTGGGTTCCGCCGATCCCCTGCGGGAGCGGGGCGTGCGGGCTCGTGCAGTCATCGAAGTACGCGTGGATCGGTCCCGTGCCGGTGTCCGCCGTCGGGCTGGCGGGCTACCTGGCGCTGTTTGCCCTCTCGATCGCGGGTCTGCAGGCCTCGCTGGCCGGCTCCAGGGCGATCGCCTTCCTGCTCTTCGCGGGCGCCCTCCTCGGCGTGCTCTTCAGCGCCTACCTGACCTACCTCGAGGCGATGGTCATCCAGGCCTGGTGCCGGTACTGCGTGGCCTCGGCGATCCTGATCACCGTGATCTTCGTGGCGACGTTGCCCGAGGTGAAGCGGATTCGGGATTAGCTTGCACGCGCGCCCGCGCCGTCGCCCGCTCCAGTGACCATTCCCCCACCAGACAAGGCGGCCACCTGCCTGCCCGATGACCCCGCAGCAACGCTGCCGCCTCGGCCCGCGCCCGCCCGGCCAGCTCCTGGTCGACCAGCGCAGCCGCCTCGGCCTCGTCCAGCTCAGCCTCGTCCAGCAGCCGCGCCCGACCCCCGGAAGGCACCCACACGTCGAGGCACAGGTCGGTCGTCGCCCACGCACCCTCGCCCACGAACTCCACCGGAGTGAGGATGTTGGCGTAGACCCCCGTGAACGTGCCGTCGGCACGGTGGAAGAGGCCGATGTCGTGCCACACGCGCGGAAAGGTGAACCAGATGACCGGTGAGCCCGGTTCCAGAATCGTCGCTCCGTCGACCCGCGCGGGCGATTGGATGGGCGTATGGGACTGGAAGGTGACGATCCCCGCCGGTCCGCTCTCGAGCACGAACTGCCGATAGGTTTCGGCGGGCCGTCCGATCCGCCGATAGTGGATGTCGACCCAGGATCCCGATCGGGGCAGAGCGGTCAAACGTCCCCGAACAGGTCCGGGTTCGCGCGCTCGATGAACACGTTCATGATCCCGCCGCACACCGCCGGGCTCCACGATGTGAAGTCGTCGGTCAGGTCGACACGCACCGTGGTCGGGGGCCCGCCGTCGAAGAGGTCCTGGGCGGCCGTGATCACCTCGCCCTCGCCGCACCCGCCCCCGACGGTCCCCGCGATCACGCCGTCGCGCCCAATGAGCATCCGCGCACCCGTCTTCCGCGGCGTCGACCCCTTCGCCGACACGATCGTGGCCAGCACCGCAGGCTCCTCCAGATTCGCCAGCAGGGCCATCACTTCCTTCTCGTCCATCTACGCGCCCTCCCCGCCAAAGAAACGTTCCACCACCCGCTCCTTCTCGACCAATGGCACCCCCGTGCCGCCCGCATGAAACAGGATGATCTCGGCCGCGACCGAGACCGCGATCTCCGCCGGCGTCTGACCGCCGAGATCCAGCCCCACCGGCGCCCGCACCCGCCCCATATCCTCCGTGGTGAAGCCCTCGCGCGCCAGTTGCTCGTGGGTCGCGCGCACCCGCCGCCTGCTCCCGATCATCCCGATGTAGCCGGGCGGCGCCTCCATGCGCAGCAGCCGCACCAGGCACTCGTAGTCGAAGCTGTGCCCCCGCGTCACCAGAATCACGTGGTCGGAGGGCCCGAGCGCCGTCGCCGCGAACGGATCGCGAAAATCGATCACTCGCACCGCGTCCGCATCCGGAAAGCGGTCGGCCGAGGCGAACTCCGGGCGGTCGTCCAGCACCTCGACGCGCATCCCCAGCATGGAGCCCATTCGGGCCAGCGGAATAGCGATATGCCCCGCCCCGACGATCACCATCCGCGCCGGCGGCCCGTGCAGCTCCAGGTAGACCCGTGCGGTCACGGCGCGTTCACCGTCCCGGTACTCGAAATCGCGGCTCAGCGCACCACGGGATTCCCTTGGGGGAAAGAGCGACGGCACCGCCCCGGCCACCGCCGCGTCCAGCGCCGGGTCGCCCAGCGTGCCCCGGCTGCGCCTGCCCGAAAGCCACCACCGCCGCCCGATCATCGATCGATCCGCCGAGTCCACCACCACCGCCGTGTAGATGCGCTCCCCCATCTCGAGCGCCTCCAGAACCCGGGCGGCTACGCGCGCGGCCGACAGCTTCATCCGTGGCTCCCTCCAAACCGGTCGCGGTACCGGCGCGGCGTATCGATGTCGTCGATCGTCGCGGCATCGTCGACCGGCACCTCGAGGACGCGCGCGGGATCGCGCCTCACGACGGTGCGGGCCCCCTCCCCCAGCCCCGGCGCCAGGAACTCGTCTGCGATCGTCATGTCGGCCAGCACCGGATGACCGCGCTCCTCTCCGTGGCGGGGCATCACGATGAGAGCTCGCGAAGCCTGCCAGCCTTCGATGAGCCTGCCGACCGTGTCGGGCGTTACGGCGGGGTTGTCCACGGGCGTAAACACGATCGCGGCGGGCGGCTCGTCAAGTTTGCCCAGGAAGTCAAGGGCGGCCCTCAGCGAGCCGATCTGGCCACCCGTGCCTTCCGGATTCACCACCAGACGCGCCCCGCAGCGCGCCACCTCGGACGCCACGGCTCCGGAACCTGCCGCGGCCACCACCACGACCGATGCGCAGCCGCCCTGGCGTAGCGTCTCCACGAGCCGGGCCACGAAGGTGACGCCGTCGGCCTCGAGGAGTGCCTTCGGGGCACCCATTCGCGAGGACGCCCCCGCCGCGAGCACGATCCCGACCGGGCGGCCCTTCACATTCACTCGCGGCCAGCCGGAAACGCCCCGTGAAACGTCTCACCCGACTCGCCGAGCTCCCGCACGAGCGGGCTGGGCGCGAAGCGGTGGCCATACGTCACCTCGAGCACCTCGAGCGAGCGCAGCACCTCTGCCGGACCCCGGTCGTCCGCGTACTTGAGCAGCCCCCCACGGAAGGGGGGGAAGCCGGTGCCCATGACCATGCCCAGATCCACGTCCGCGGCCGATGTCACCACCCGTTCCTCGAGCACCCTTGCCGCCTCGTTGACCATCGCGAACACCAGGCGGTCCTGCACGCGCCCTTCGTCGGGGGTGGACCGCGTCCCGGACAGCTTCATGTCGGCGTACACGGTCTGGTCGAACCCCTTCTCCCGTCCGCCTTCGTAGCGGTAGAAGCCCTTGTCGCCCTTTCGTCCCGGCCGGCCGGAGATGGCGAGAGAGACCAGGGCGGCCGCGGGCGCCATCCGCTCTCCGAACTGCTGCGCCATGGCTTCGCCGGCGTGGGACATGACGTCGATCCCGATCTCGTCGATCAGGCGGAACGGCCCCATCGGCATCCCAAAACGCTTCCAGGCCCGGTCGACCGCGAGGGCGTCCCACCCCTCGCTCAACAGGTGGCCGGCCTCGTTGAGGCAGGGCCCCAGCACCCGGTTGACCAGGAAGCCGGGCGCATCGCGCGTCACGACGGGGACCTTGCCCAGCCGGACCGCGAGCGCGGCGACCGTTTCCACCGTGTCGGCATCGGTCGCGGCCCCCTTCACCACCTCGACGAGGGGCATGCGATGGACCGGGTTGAAGAAGTGCATGCCCGCGAACCGCTCCGGGCGCTCGATCGCTGCTGCCATCTCGTCCACGGAAAGCGACGACGTGTTCGTCGCGATCACCGCATCCGGCCCCACCACACCCTCGACCTCGCGAAGCACGGCGCGCTTGACCGCCATCCGCTCCACGACCGCCTCGACCACCAGGTCGGCCGATCCCACGCCGGCGTAGTCTATCCCGCCCGAGATCAATCCCATGCGCGCATCCGCGTCACGCTTCCGAAGCGACCTGCGGCGAACCGCGCCGTCGAAGACCGAGCGCGCATGCGCGAGTCCTCCCGCCACCGCCTCGTGATGGATGTCCTTCATGCGGACCCGGATCCCGTTGTAGGCCGCAACCTGCGCGATGCCGCCCCCCATCGGCCCGGCTCCGAGCACGGCCATGCGCGCGACCGGCTTCGCACGGCCCCCGTCCGACCAGGGCGCCTTGCGCGCCTGCTCGCGCAGCTGGAAGACGAACAGGAGGTTCTTGCACTCGGGCGAAGTGATCAGGTCGCCCGCCGCGCGGGCCTCGCGTTCCAGGCTCGCAGCGACCGTGCCGCGCGCTCCCTTGCGGGCGACATCGAGGATCCGGAGCGGTGCCGGATAGCGGCCACCCGTTCGCTTGCGGACCTGTTTGGCCGCAGCCCTCAGGACCAGCGCGCGCCCGGGGGCCGTACCATCCAGGAGGCGACCGACCAGGTTGCGGCGCCGGCCCTTGCGGGTCGGCGGCAGCCCCTCTCCGCGTGCAAGGCCCCGGACCAGCTCCAGGCACTGCTCCTCGAACTGCTCGCGCGGGAGGACCCGGTCGATCAGTCCGATACGGCGGGCCTTCGAGACACGGGCCGGCTTGCCCGTGAGCATGAGGTCGAGCGCGGCCGACAGCCCCACCAGACGCGGCAGGCGCGTCGTGCCTCCCCACGCCGGGAGAATGCCGAGCAAAACCTCGGGCAGACCGATGCGCGTACGGTCCCCGTCGTCGGCGACCCGTTGGTCGCAGGAGAGCGCCAACTCGGTGCCGCCACCGAGGCAGATGCCGCGGATTGCCGCGACCGTGGGAACGGGGAGCGCCGCGATCCGGCCGAAGAGCGTCTGCCCCTGCCGCGCGGCCTCCGTGCCCTCATCCGGATCGTCGACCGCGGCGATCGCGTTGACGTCGGCCCCGGCGATGAACGAGCCGGGCTTCGCCGAGCGGAACATCAGGGCGCGAAGGGTGCCATCCGCCGCGGCCGCCTCCGCCTCGGTGACCACACCCTCCAGAGTCCGCATGACCTCCAGGGTCAGGACATTCTGGCCCCTCGCGGGATCGTCGAAGGTCGCCAGACCGATCCCGTCGGGATCGATTTCGAACAGCAACCCTTCGCTGGAGCTACCCGTCGCCGGCTCCGGGCGCGGATTCACCCTGGCAGCCCGCCGAGATTGGTGCGGTGATCAGGCCCCGGTCAGAAGATCGGCCTGCGGTCCGCGTTCTCGGCGCTGAGGCGCAACACGAACGGCTCTTCCCGCGTGATCGCGACCTGGACGTTCCAGTAGAGCTCGTCGTAGGGCAGCCTGTGGCGGGCATGCACCCAGTACGTGCCGGGCGCGACGCCATCCTGGAAGTCCGCAATGCCGTTGGCCTCGGTCGTGTCGGCGAGTGCATCCAGACCCGACGCCTCGGTCTTCATGAAGACCACCAGGTCGTAGTCGTCGAACGCCTGGTCGGCCCAGTCGCCCTGGACGGCCCGCATGCTGTCCATGCGCCCGATCGCGGCCTGTTGCAGGGCGTCGAACTCGTCGAACAGTCGGCCCATCTCGCGGTCGGCCGCATTGTATTGGCCCTCGAAGTCCTCCCAGTCCATGTATAGCTGGCGATACAGGCTCTCGGCCTCGTTCAGCCCCTCCATGGCATCGGTGAGCTTCTGGAGAGTGTCTCGCAGAACCCCCCACCGAGTTTCGGAATCGCGCCACGCCTGCTGTGCCAGGGCGATTTCGTCGCGCGCCGCCATCAGGTCGGGCGGGATCTGCGGTTCGGGCGTGGCCGCCTCGGAGGCCAGCGAGTCGAAGATCTGGTCGCGGTCGTACGGAAGCAGGCGCACCTCGACGGCGTCGAGGGGCTCGGGGTTCGCTTCGTCCCCGAGCGCGACAAAGACAGTCACGTCCGCGGGGCCGCACGCCGTGAAGGCCAGGGTGGCGAGTATCGCCAGACCGATACCGTTGTTGCGTCGCGTCATCACTTGACTCCCTGAAAACTGACCCAAGAGGTGGGAAACTTGCCGAAAAGCAGGATCTCGCCGCCCAAGGTAAAGGCGGAAATGGAAGGCATCAAGGCTCCGGGCGAGGCGGAATAGAGGTCGAGCCTAGGGCGCCGTACGGCGCAGCACATGCGTCAAGGGATCCACGGGCTGTCCGTTCACGTGCACTTCGTAGTGTACGTGAGGCCCGGTGCACGTGCCGGTGCAGCCGATCTGTCCGATCACATCGTCCCGGCTTACCCGCGTTCCGGCGCTGACGAGGAGCTTGGAGGCGTGGGCGTACAGCGTCGTCACGCCGAAGCCGTGATCGATTTCGACGGTGTTGCCGTAGCCGGGCTTCCAACCGGAGAACTTCACCACGCCGTCCGCGGTCGCCACGAACCGGGTGCCCCTGGCTGCCGTCTGGTCGATTCCGTCGTGCGGCATGTAGATCCTGTGCACGGGGTGGCGTCTGCTTACGCTGAACGCGCTGGACACCGGTCCATGGATGGGAAGGATCGACGGAGTGTGCTTGAGACGCTCTGCCTGCCCCTCGAGCGACGCCTCGGTTTCCGAGAAACTCCGCGAAAGGAGGTCTGCCCTGCGCAGGAGAACCGCCAGGTCGTAGCGGACCGCGTAGGCGGCTTCGGAAGTCTCTCGATCCAGCGCCCACAACTCGCTCTCGTCCGGAGAGTCGAGCCCGGGCCCGCCGACACCGACTTCGAAGACCTCCTCGTCGATTTCGAGCAGCCCGGCAACCAGGCGCACCCTGCGGTCCTTCTCGGCCAGCGTGGCCATCTCGCGGTCGAGTTCGTCCACCGAGACCCGAACGCGCTCGATCTCCGCTTCGAGCAGCCGGTTTTCACGGGCCAGGTGCGCCGCGCGCACGCGGGCACCCGTGTCGAACAGGAAGAACGCGGTGGCACCCACAAGGAACACACCGAGAACGCACGCTGCCGTCAAACAGCGGCGCACCAGCGGGGCTGGCAAGGAAAACTGCCGGGAATCCGTGGCGTCTTCCCGAAAGAAGAGCACCGTCCATCTGTCGTTTTTCATGCGGCCACAAGAATACCGTGCAGTTCCGGTCCGGTCAACCGGCCGTCCCCGCCCCGGGTCAGTCCGGATCCACCCGCGGGAAGAGCGGGGCGCCGACGCTGACCACGTTTCCAGCGAGGTTCAGGCGGTCCAATTCGTCGAAAAGTGGGATGCCGCCAAGCCCCAGCCGGGTTGCCAGCTCGGCCGCCTTCTCCGGTGTCACGGGTTCGAAGAGACATGCAAGGACCGCCAGCGTGTGGGCCAGGGTGGCGAGCGCGTGGTCCAGCTCGGCGGCGGCGTCCGGCCTGCGGGCCAGCGCCCAGGGCTCCTGCGTTTCGACGAACCCGTTGGCGGTCCTCGCCAGGTCCATCGCCGCCGCGAACCCTTCGTGGAGCCTGTAGCCGTCCAGACCGCGCCGATAGGTCCCGACCGCTGCCGCCGTTTCATCGGCGAGCCCGTCGGCCGGTGCCGCCGGAACGGTCCCGTCCCGGTAGCGCCTGATCATCGAGAGGGTGCGGTGGGCCAGGTTGCCGAAGATGTTGCGCAACTCGTCGTACCGGGTCAGGAACCGCTCCGGGGTGTACGATGCGTCCTGGCCGGTGGCCATCTCGCGCATCAGGTACCAGCGAACGGCTTCCGGGCCGTAGCGCTCGCGCAGGTCGAGCGGGTCCACCACGTTGCCGAGCGACTTGGACATCTTGGTGTCGCCGACGACCCACCAGCCGTGCGCGAGGATCTTCCGGGGCAGCGCGAGGTCGGCGCCCATCAGCAGGGTGGGCCAGTATACCGCGTGGGTGGTGATGATGTCCTTGCCCATGAGGTGGACGTCGGCAGGCCAGCGCGAAGGCAGCGGCTCCCCGAAGCCGCGCCGGCCACGTGGCGCATCCGGGTCGACCGCACCCGCGGCGGTCACGTAGTTGGTGAGCGCATCCACCCACACGTATGTGACCTGGTCGGGGTCCCAGGGGATGGGGATCCCCCAGTGGATCCGCGAGCGGGGGCGCGAGATCGAAAGATCGCCGAGTCCCTGGCTCAGGAAGCCGAGCACCTCGTTGCGGCGCGTGGCGGGCACGATCCACTCCGGGTTCTTCTCGATGTGCTCGACCAGGCGGTCGCGGAAGTGGCTCATGCGGAAGAACCAGTTCTTTTCGCGAATCCTCGTCACAGGCCCGCCGGCGATCGGGTCAACCCGGTCGGGCCCGATCTCCTTCTCGGTGAAGTAGCGCTCCTGACCGACCGAGTACCACCCCGTGTACTCGGCCTCGTAGATGAACCCGTTGTCATGGAGGCGCTCCAGGAGCGCGCCGACCACCGCGATGTGCTCCGGCTCGGTCGTGCGGATGAAGCGGTCGTTGGAGATGCCCAGCTCCACCCATGCCGCCTTGAAGCGGTCGACCATGCGGTCGCAGAGTTCAAGCGGCGTCAACCCGTGCTCGGCCGCCGCCTCCTGGATCTTCTGTCCGTGCTCGTCGGTTCCCGTGAGGAAGAGCACATCGTCGCCCGCGCGGCGATGGTAGCGCGCGAGAACATCGGCCAGGATCGTGGTGTAGGCATGCCCCAGGTGGGGCTCGCCCGAGGCGTAGTAGATCGGCGTGGTGAGGTAGAAGGATCCCATCGCTCAACCCTGCTCCGCATCCAGCGCGGCCCCGATCGCCCTCGCGTGCCACGAAAGGGTATCGACGAAGCGCGCGAACGCCTTCTCGTACCTCTCCTCCCGCGGCTCTCCGTCGGCGTCGAAGCTGCGGGCCACGTGCGTCACCGCCATGTGAGCCACCGGAAGGGCCTTGAGACGCAGGAAGAGGAGCTGGAGGAGATAGTGCACCTGAATGCCGCCGAAGGCTCCGGCCGACAGGGTGACGATCCCCACCGGCTTCCGGTCCCACTCGCCGTAGATGTAGTCCAGTGCGTTCTTGAGCACACCCGGAATCGAGCCGTTGTATTCGGGACTGACGACGACCACGGCGTCGGCCTCGCGGATCGCTTCGGAGAACGGGACCAGTCCGGGCGGCGGGTCGTCGCGCCGGTGGAGACGCTCTTCCATGATCGGGAGGTCGAACTCGGCCAGGTCGAGAAGCGGCGCGTCCGCTCCGGCCCGGCACAGGCGATCGCTGGCGAAGCGGGCCACCCTGATCGATTGCCGGCCCCGGCGCACGGATCCGACAAGGACGGGGATGCGGAGCGGGTCGTTCATGGGGCGCCGCTGCGCTTGAGCGCGCCGCGGTCCACCTTGCCCAGGTGCGTCCGCGGCAGGTCCGCCAGAAGGTGGATCGCGTGCGGGACCTTGTAGGACTCCAGGCGCGCGCGGGCATGGGCACGCAGTTCCGCTTCGGTGATTCCGGCCGCCGCGCCGCCGCCGGCATCGGACTCGGCCGCCGGGACCACGAACCCGACCGGGACCACCAGCCCGTCCTCGTTTTCGACGCCGACCACCGCGGCTTCGCGCACACCGGGGTGGGCGAGCAGGCACTCCTCGGCCTCGCGAGGCGAGAACCACTTGCCGGACACCTTGAGGAGGTCGTCGGCCCGGCCCTGGTAGGTGAACCAGCCGTCCGCGTCGCGGGTCATCATGTCGCCGGAGACGTACCAGTCGTGGGCGAAGGCTCGCCGGGTCTCGCGCGGATGCCGCCAGTAGCCGTGCGCGCGGGAGCCGCCCCGGACCCGCATGCGTCCCACCTCGCCGTGCGGCACTTCGCGGCCGTCGTCGTCGCAGAGCCGTACCTCGAAGCCGGGGACCGCCGTGCCCAGGGTGCCCGGGCGGACCGCGCCTGGCCGGTTGGAGATGAAAACGTGCCACATCTCGGCCGTGCCAAGGCCGTCGAGCAGTTCGACGCCGAAGGTGTCGTTCCAGCGTCGGTGAAGCGACGGCGGCAGGGCTTCGCCGGCCGAGGTGGCCACGCGCAGGCAGCTCAGGTCCTGCCGGGCCGCTTCGGGGTGCGAGACCATCCGGTTCACCATGGTGGGCACGTTGATGAGGATCGTGGGGCGGTGGCGGGCGATCTGGGCGAAAAGCTCGTCGGCGGTGCAGCGCTCCGGGAAGAGCACCGCGGATCCGCCCGCCGAGAGCGGGAAGAAGAGATTGGACCCGGTAGCATAACCAAAGTAGAGCTTGGGCACCGAGATCGTGATGTCGTCGGCCGAGTACCCGAGAACGTGCCGGGCGTAGCACTCGGTCGAGTTGGCGAACGAGGCGTGGGGCTGGACAACTCCCTTCGGCGCGCCCGTCGTTCCGCCGGAAAAAAGCCAGATCGCCGGATCGTCCGGATGTGAAGCGAAGTTGTCAAAGTGTGAACTGGAGTTGTCAACTCGTTGATCGCCTTCGTCGGTTCCGAGCACCAGCAGCCGAGGACTCCGCCGTGCTGACGCCGCCGCCCGCGCAAACACGTCGCCCTGATCGGCGTGCAGCACCACCGCCGCGGCCCGCGCGTAGTCGCAGATGTCGCGGAGCCTGCGCTCGTCCAGGAAGCAGTTCACCATCACGCCGACGGCGCCCAGCTTGAGCGTGCCGAAGAGCGCCGCGGCGAAGTCGGGGACGTCGGGCAGCGCGATCAGCACCCGTTCCTCGGGCCGCACGCCCATGGCGGTCAGCGCGTTGGCGATGCGGTTTGCACGCCCCTGCAGGGCCGCATAGGTGACGTCTCCGTCGCCCGTCCGCAGCGCGACGCGGTGGCCCGTTCCCTCCCGGACGCGGTCGTCCAGGAAGCTGTCGGCGATATTGAACGGGTTGGGCGGATCGAAGCGCATCGGAGGATTATGTTTAGGGACCAAGGAGGGATGGTCAATGGATAGCGGCCTCTGGGGCAATGCGACGTGGACGGAGCTTGAAGCACTGGGTCTTGGGTGCAGGGGCGCGGGTGGGAGCACGCCCACCCCACACGGCTCCCATGTCGTCGCATTGCTCCCGGTCGGCGCGGTCGAGGCGCACGGCCCCCACCTCCCCCTGATCACCGACGTGATCATCGCGGCCGCGGCCGCGAAGGCGGCGCTTCCGGGTCTCCGCGCCCAGGGCCGCCACCCCGTCATCCTTCCGCCCCTGGCCTACACCGCCGCCCCCTTCGCGGCGGGCTTCCCGGGAACCATCTCGGTGCGCCCCGCGACCTTCGCCGCGCTGCTGGCCGACGTGGCCGCCTCCCTGGAGCGGCAGGGCGTGGCCGCGCTCGTCGTGGTCAACGCGCACCTCGACCCCGCGCACCTCGGCGCGATCACCGACGTGGCGCGCCCCTCCGGCGCGGCCGATGCACGCGCCGCCGCCATGCCCGTCATCCACCCCGACCTCACCCGGCGACGCTGGGCATCGCGCCTCACCCCCGAGTTCCGGAGCGGCGCTTGTCACGCGGGCTGCTACGAGACCTCGGTGGTCATGGCGGCCGCCCCCGAACTGGTGCGGGACGAAGTGCGGCTCGGCCTGGCCGAAAACCCGGCGTCGCTGTCGGTCGCGATCCGCGCGGGCGCGGCCACCTTCGAGGAAGCGGGGGTGAGCGAGGCGTACTGCGGCGACCCCGCCGCCGCGACCCGGGAAGAAGGAGGACGGACCGTGGAGATCCTGGCGCGCATCGTGGTCGACGCGGTGGCGGAGCGGCTGGGGCAACCGGAGGCCGCGCCGTGACGCGGGGCGCGGTCGTGACCGGTGGCGGTCGGGGGATCGGCGTCGCGGTGGCCCACGCGCTCGCCCGTTCGGGCGCCGCGGTGGTCGTCACCGCGCGCACGGCGGCCGAGATCGAAACCGTTGCCGAGGGACTGCGGGCGGCCGGCCGCACGGCCCACTCGGTGCCCTGCGACGTCGGCGATCCCGAATCGGTCGACGAGATGGCAGCCCGGGCCCGGGAGCTACTCGGCACGGTGGACATCGTGGTCAACAACGCGGGGATCGCGCGCTCGGCGCCATTCCATCGCGTGTCGCTCGACCAGTGGGACACCGTGCACCGGGTGAACGCGACCGGACCGCTCCTGGTCACGCAGGCGTTCCTTCCCGGAATGCTGGAGCGCGGCTGGGGCCGCATCGTGAACGTCGCGTCGGTCGCGAGCCTAGAGGGGCATCGCTACATCACCTCCTATGCCGCATCCAAGCACGCGCTGATGGGAATGACGCGCTGCCTCGCGGCCGAGCTCGCCGGAACCGGCGTCACCGTCAACTCGGTGTGCCCGAGCTACGTCGACACGCCCATGACCGACGCGAACATCGAGCGGATCGCGGCGACCACGGGCCGCGACCCGGAAGCGATCCGCGAAGGGCTGGAGGACATGCAGCCCGGCGGCCGCCTCATTACCGCCGACGAGGTGGCGCACGCCGTGATGACGTTCATCCCGGACGCGGCCGCGTCGCTGCAGGGAAGCGAGCTGGTGGTGCGGGGTGGGGGCGGGGCCGCGTGACATTCGAGATCGTCAACCCGGAAGCGCTGGGGAGTCCCCGTGGGTGGAACAACGGGATGCTCGCGCCGGAGGGAGGCCGGGTGCTGTTCGTGGCCGGGCAGATCGGGGTGGAGGGCGGCCCGACGCTCGCCGGGCAGTTCGGGGCCGCGCTCGCCAACGTGGCGCGCGTCGTGGAGGCGGCGGGGGGCACGGTCGCCGATGTCGGACGGCTCACCATGTTTGTGACGGACATGGAGGCCTATCGGGGATCGCTGCGCGAGATCGGGGCCCGGTACATGGCGGTGTTTGGGAAGCACTTCCCCGCCATGGCGCTCGTGGCCGTGACCGAACTGGTCGATGCGCGTGCGGTGGTGGAGATCGAGGCCACGGCGGTGATCCCGCAGGCGTGCCCGGATGGGGTGCGCGCCGAGCGGGACACGGCCAGTGAGGAGCAGAGATGACCGAACTGAAATCCCCCTTCCTGGACCCGCCGAACTCGTTTCTGCTGGACTGCGACACGGAGACGGGCGTGGCGCGGATCACGCTGAACCGGCCCGAGAGGCTGAACGCGCTGACGTTCGAGGTCTACGACGAACTGCGGAGCACGTTGCGGGCGCTGGATTCGGAGCCCGAGGTGCGCGCGATCGTGATCACGGGGGCGGGACGCGGGTTCTGTAGCGGCGGGGATGTCGAGGACATCATCGGGGCGCTGTTCGAGCGCGATTTCGAGGGGTTGCTCGAGTTCACGCGGATGACGTGCGACGTGATCGAGGCGATTCGGCGGTGCCGGCAGCCGGTCGTGGCGGCGCTGAACGGGACGGTGGCGGGTGCGGGGGCGGTGATTGCGACGGCGTGCGACGTGCGGATCGCGGCCGAGTCGGCGCGGATCGCGTACCTCTTCACGCGCGTGGGGCTGTCCGGGGCGGATATGGGTGCGGCCTGGCTGCTGCCGCGGATCGTGGGTCTCGGGCGGGCGAGCGAGCTGCTGATGACCGGGGCGTTCATCGACGCGGCCGAGGCGTACCGGATCGGGCTGTACAACCGGGTGGTGCCGGACGGCGAGGTGGTCGGCGCGGCCACGGCGCTGGCGGAGGAGCTGGCGCGGGGACCGTCGTTCGCGCTGCAGGTGACCAAGGACGCGCTGAACCGGGAAGCGCACATGAAGCTCGGCGAGGCGCTCGAGGCCGAGGCGCGGGCGCAGGCGGTGTGCATGCTGAACCCGAACTTCCGCGAGGCCTACCAGGCGTTCATCGAGAAGCGGAGGCCGCGTTTTGATTGACTCGGACGGGCTGTCACTCGATCCGGTTGCGGCGTTCGTGGAGGGGCCGCATCGGGAGTACCGGGAGCGGGTCGCGGCGTTCTGCCGGGACGAGATCGGCGGCCGGTCGGACCCGGAGAGCGACGCCGGCGCGCGGGTGCGGGCGCGGGAGCTGGTCGGGTCGATGGGGGCGGCGGGGCTGTTCCGGCCGATCGCGGAGGCGGATGTGCGGGGGTGCCTGGTGGCGCGCGAGGTGCTGGGTTGGTGGTCGCCGCTGGCGGACTCGGTCTTTGCGCTGCAGGGGCTGAGCGCGACTCCGGGGCTGGTCGTGGGCGAGGATCCGGGCGGCTGGGTGGCGCGGGCGCTCGCCGGCGACGCGGTGGGCGCGTTCGCGATGACCGAGTGGGAGGCGGGGTCGGACGTGGCATCGATGGCGACGGCGGCGGTGCCGGAGGGGGACGGGGCGGGCCACTATGTGCTCGACGGCGGCAAGGCGTTCATCTCGAATGCCGGGATCGCGGACTTCTACATGGTATTCGCGTCGACGGATCCGGGTGCGGGGACGCCGGGGATCTCATGCTTCGTGGTGCCCGCCGATGCGCCCGGGCTGGAGTTCGTGGGCGCGCAGGTGATGAGCGCGCCGCACCCGCTGGGCGAGATCCGTTTCCGCGGCTGCCGGGTGCCGGCGGGGGCGCTCCTGGGCGAGGTCGGGGCGGGGTTCAGGACGGGGATGGCGGCGCTGGATCGGCTGCGCCCCACGGTGGCGGCTGCCGCGTGCGGGATGGCCGGGCGCGCGCTGTGGGAGGCGGTGCAGCACGCGCGGCGTCGGCAGCAGTTCGGGAAGCCGCTGGGGTCCTTTCAGTTGATCCAGGAGAAGCTCGCCGAGTCGGCCACGGAGCTGACCGCCGGGCGGCTGCTCACCTACCGCGCCGCGTGGGAGAAGGACCGGGGAGCCGCCCGGATCACCGTCGAGGCGGCGATGGCGAAGGCGTTCTCGACCGAGGCCGCGCAGCGGATTGTGGACCGCTCGGTGCAGGTCCTGGGGGGCAGGGGCGTGCTCGCGTCCCATCCGGTGGAGCACCTCTACCGGAGCGTGCGGGCGCTGCGCATCTACGAGGGGACGACCGAGATCCAGCACCTGATCATCGGCGGCGCGCTGGTCAGGGGATCCTCCCCTTGAAGGTCAACGTCGTCGGGGGCGGGCCCGGCGGCCTCTTCGCCGCGCTGCTCCTCAAGAAGGACGACCCGCTCCGCGCGGTGCAGGTCTTCGAGCGCAACCGCCCCGACGACACCTTCGGCTTCGGTGTCGTCTTCTCGGACGCGACGCTGCAGGAGGTCGCCGACGCCGACCCGCCGACCCTTCGCGCCATCGAGGAGCGCTTCTACCACTGGGACGACATCCACATCCACTACCGGGGCCGCCGCCTGGAGTCGACCGGGCACGGCTTCGCGGGACTGTCGCGCCGGGAGCTGCTGTTGCTGTTGCACCGGCGCTGCCGCGAGGTGGGGGTGGAGCTGCACTTCGAGACGGATGTGGGAGACCTGGACCCGTACCTGGACGCCGACCTGGTGATCGGTGCCGACGGGCTGAACAGCGCCGTGCGGGAGCGGTTCGCCGACGCCTTCGAGCCCGCCGTCGACCTGCGCCCCAACCGCTTCGCCTGGCTGGGCACCACGCGGCCCTTCCCCGCGTTCACCTTCCATTTCCGCGAGAACGAGCACGGCCTTTGGCGGGTGCATGCGTACCAGTACGACGCGTCGGGCAGGTCGACCTTCATCGTGGAGGCGACCGACGAGACGTGGCGGCGCGCGGGGATGGACCGGGCCGGAGAGGAAGGGACGGTCCGCTTCCTGTCCCGGCTCTTCGCCGACGAGCTCGATGGCCATCCGCTGATTCGCAACCGGTCGGTGTGGCGGCGCTTCCCCACGGTCGTGAACGCGCACTGGTCGGCGGGCAATGTCGTACTCATCGGGGACGCGGCACACACGGCGCACTTCTCGGTGGGATCGGGGACGCGCCTGGCCATGCTCGACGCGATCGCGCTGGCGGACGCGCTGCGGGCGGGCGGCCAGGACGGGGGCGGCCGGGCACCCCTAACCGATGCGCTGGCTGCCTACGAGGCCGAGCGCCGCCGGCCGGTCGAGTCGCTGCAGCGCGCGGCCCACGCCAGCCTCCAGTGGTTCGAGGACACCGAGCGCTACTTCCGGCTGGAGCCCGAGCAGTTCGCCTTTTCGCTGCTGACACGCAGCCTGCGCATCTCGCACGAGAACCTGCGCGAGCGTGACCCGGCGTTCGTGGAAGAGGTGGACCGGTGGGTGGCGCGGAAGGCCGAGATCCAGGCCGGGGTGACGATAGCGGAGCATGAAGAATCGCTGGGGATCGTGCGGGCCGCCGGAGACCGCGCGCCTCCGCCCCCGCTGTTCACGCCGTTTCGCCTGCGCGAACTCACGCTGGCGAACCGCGTGGGCGTCTCGGCCATGTGCCAGTACTCGGCCCGGGACGGGACGGTCGACGACTGGCACCTCATCAACCTCGGCTCCCGTGCCATCGGCGGCGCGGGACTCGTGATGGCCGAGATGACTGCGATCGGGCGGGACGGGCGGATCTCGCCCGGTTGCGCGGGCATTTACATGGCCGAACACGTCACCGCGTGGCGGCGCCTGGTCGACTTTGTGAAGCGGTTCACAAGCGCGGCTGTCGGAATCCAGCTCGGCCACGCGGGGCGCAAGGGCTCGACGCGGCTGGACTGGGAGGGCCCCAACGAGCCCCTCGAAGAGGACGGCTGGCCCATCGTTTCGGCTTCGCCGATCGGGTTCTTCGAGCACAGCCCGGTACCTGCGGAGCTGGACGAGGCGGGGATGGATGCGCTGGTCGCGGACTTCGAGCGGTCCACCGCAATGGCGGTCGAGGCGGGGTTCGACATCGTCGAGATCCACATGGCGCACGGGTATCTGCTGGCCAGCTTCCTGTCGCCGCTGACCAACCGGCGCACCGACGACTACGGGGGCAGCCTGGAGAATCGGCTGAGGTTTCCGTTGCGGGTCGTCGATGCGGTGCGTGCGGTGTGGCCGGACGAGCTTCCGCTCTCGGTGAGGCTGTCGGCGGTCGACTGGTGGCCCGGCGGCAACGAGCCCGAGGACGCGGTCGAGATTTCGCGGGCGCTGAAAGCCCACGGATGCGACGTCGTGGACGTTTCGGCCGGCCAGACCGTGCCCTACCAGCAGCCCCGCTACGGGCGGCAGTTCCAGACGCCGTTTGCGGACCGGATCCGCCACGAGGTCGGAATCGCGACCATGGCCGTCGGAAACATCTCGTCCTTCGAGGACGTGAACGGGATCATCGCGGCGGGCAGGGCCGACCTGTGCCTGATGGCGCGTGCGCACCTGTGGGATCCATACTGGACAAGGCACGCCGCCTACGCGCTGGGGTATCCCCTGCCGTGGCCATCGCAGTACGAGACCCTGGACAACTATACGCCGCGTTTCGGCGCGGCTTCGGGGGCCTTCGGGCCGGAGACCGAAGATGAGTGAACGACGAGAACAGATGGACTATCAGTACTTCGCCATGCTCCCGGAGCTGCTGTCCCTGCAACGGCCGCTCTCCGATCCGCCGGAGCACGACGAGATGTTGTTCATCATCGTCCACCAGGTGCACGAGCTGTGGTTCAAGGCCTCGCTGCACGAGCTCGATCATGCACGAGACCTTTTTGTTGCCGGCGATGAGCCCCGCGTGTCCGCGACGCTCAAGCGCGTGCGCTCGATCATGAAGGTCCTGGTGGGCCAGCTGGACATCCTGGAGACGATGACGCCCGTCGAGTTCGAGTCCTTCCGCGACCGGCTCGACACGGCCAGCGGTTTCCAGTCGGCGCAGTTCCGTGAACTGGAGTTCGCCTTTGGAATGAAGAAGGCGTCGGTCCTCAAGGCGTTTCCGTATGCGGATGAACAGCGGCGGCTGCAGCGCCGGCTTGAGGAGCCGTCGCTCTGGGATGCCTTCCTGCGGTTCCTGGTCGGCAAGGGGTACCAGGTCCCGGAGGGCGCGCTTGGCCGCGATGTGACCAGACCCGTGGCGCCGGACCCGCAGGTGCAGGCGATGCTGGTCGAGGCGTATCGCTCGGATCCTGGGCTGGTCAACCTGTGCGAGCGCCTGGTGGACCTGGACGAGGGGTTCCAGGAGTGGCGCTACCGGCACGTCAAGATGGTGGAGCGCACGATCGGCAATAAGCCGGGGACGGGGGACAGCGCGGGGGTGGCCTACCTGGCGACCACGATCAAGCCGGCGTTTCCGGACCTGTGGGAGATGAGGACGGCGTTGTGACGGAGGCGGACGGCGCGGCCGGGCACACCGCGTCCGGTTTGGCGCGCCATTACTCGCGCTTTCGCGTGGTGGACCGCGTGTTGCTCACCGGGCACTCCCACCAGGCGTGGCCGGATGTGGCGTTTTCCGCCCAGAAGCAGGCCTGGCTCGACGCCGCCGAAATGGTGGACGACAAGTGGGGGCGGGCCTTCGAGGTCGCCGACGAGGTTCGGGCGGGCTACCGGCGCCTTCTGGACGACCCGGACGGGCACATCGCGCTGGGGCAGAACACCCACGAACTGCTGATCCGGTTCCTATCGGCGCTGCCGTTGCGGAAGCGGCCGCGCCTGGTGACCACCGACGGCGAGTTCCACACGATCCGGCGCCAGCTCGACCGGCTGGAGGCCGAAGGGATCGAGATCGTGCGCGTGCCAACGGGCACCGATGACGGGACGAGCGAAGACAGGTCGGTGGCGGAGGGGATCGTGGACGCCGTGGACGACCGGACCGCCGCTGTGGTGGTCTCGTCGGTGCTGTTCCGGGACGCGCGGATCGTGGAGGGGCTGGACCAGGTGGCTGCGGCGTGCATGAGGGTGGGGGCCGAGTTGCTCGTGGACGCCTACCACTCGCTCAACGCGGTGCCGTTTTCGGTCGTGGAGACGGGGCTGGAGGGCGCGTTCGTCGTGGGCGGCGGGTACAAGTACTGTCAGCTGGGGGAGGGGAATTGCTTCCTGAGGTTCCCGCGGGACTGCAAGTTGCGACCCGTGCTGACGGGCTGGTTCGCGGAATTCGGGACGCTGGCGGCGGAGGCGGGGGGAGAGGCGGGCGAAGGCGGCGTTGGATACGGAGAAGGGCACCTGCGGTTCGCGGGGTCCACGTACGATCCGGTCAGCCACTATCGCGGCGCGGCGGTGTTCGAGTTCTTCCGCGAGATGGGGCTCGACGCGGCGCGGTTGCGGAAGATCAGCCTGGCGCAGATCCGGCGGTTGGCGTCGCGGGTGGACGCTCTGGACCTGGATCCGGCGTTGCTGTCGCGGGATCGCTCGGTTCGGCTGGAGCGAAGGGGCGGGTTTCTGGCGCTGGAGGTGCCCCGCGCCGGGGAGGTCTGCTGCAAGCTCCGCGGGCGGAAGGTCTACGCCGATTTCCGGGGCCGCGTGCTGCGCCTGGGCCCCGCCCTGTACGTGACCGCGGAGCAGCTGGACGAGGCCGTGGACGAGTTGGGAGAGGTGGTGAGGGGGCTGGCGGGCTAACGGCCGGTCAGGCCGTCACCGCACCATCGCCTCCAGCGCGGCGGGATCGCGCGGCAGCGAGGCCGTCAGCACCTCCACACCGTCCTCCGTCACCAGCACCACCTCCTCGATGAAGACCGAGACCCCGATCTCGTGGTTGTAGTACCACGGCTCCACGGTAAAGACCATGCCAGGCGCGAGCGGCTCGTCGAGCAGCGCGGGGTCGCCCACCGAAAGGCCGATGTGATGGCCGAAGAACGAGGGCGTCTGCATGTACGGCTCCTCGTCGTCGGGGATGGCCTCGTACGCCACGGCGGTCAGTTCGCGAAGCGTCACCCCCGGTCGCACCGCCGCAATGATCGCCTCCGCGGCGCGCGTGCTGACCAGCAGCTTCTCGCGCTGGACGTCGCTGAACGACCCGCCCACGGGAAAGGTGCGCCCGACGTCGCTGACGTAGCCGTCCACCTCGCACCCCACGTCGAAGATGACGAGTTCACCGTCCTGCATGGCCCGGTTGCGCCGGTTGTAGTGCGCGGCGAGGATGCGCCAGGCCCACAGGCTGTTGGGCCCCGACTTGATGATCGGCGTGAACGGGATCGACTGTGAGCCGAAGGTCCGGCAGGTCCGCTCGAACTCGCCCTGCAGGCTCCGCTCGTCGATCCCTGAGCGGATCCGGCCGACCGCCGCGCGGATCCCGGCCATGGTCGCGTCCGCAGCCGCACGCATCCGCTGAATCTCTGCGGGCGTCTTCACCATGCGCATGCGCGCGATCACCTCGAACGCGTTCAGCATTGGCGCCCCCGGATGGTCGGACCGCAGGCGGTGGATGAGGGCGGCGTTGGCGTCCAGGCTGCCGATCATCGGCACCACCGGCTCCGGCACCGGCCCGGCCGCGCCTGCGTTGACGCGCAGGGTTGCCCCTTCGGCCACCCGTTCCCGCACATAGGCGTCCAGCTCCACGATGTCCCGGTACTCGTCGATCCCGGCGATGCTGCGAAGCTGATAGTCGTCCAGCAGCGGCCTTCCAGGGAAGTCGTTCGTCCTGCCGGGATTCTCGAATCGCGGATCCCTTCGCGGCATGAAGAGGACAGAGCGGCTCCGGTCGGCGTCGAGGACGAGCATCGACTGCGGGATCTCGAGCCCGGTCAGATACCAGAAGTCCTCGAGCTGCCGGAAGGTGCCGCCGTGGGTGACGCCGTCCGACGAGGGGGTCAGCAGGAGGCCGCCGCCGGAAGCCCGCAGTCCGTCGATCGTGCGGCCGCGGCGGTATTGGTACTCCTGCGGGCGGAAGTCGCGGCGGACCCAGTCGGTGTAGCGCTGTTCCGGGGTCTGGGCGGCAACCGGCGAGGCCGGGAGAGCGGCGACAACGGCCGCGGCGGCGACCGGCAGTGTACGGCTGAGCATCATCCTGCCCTCCCGTGTCGGTGACTGTGTTGCATATGGCCAGCCTTTGAGCCCGCCCGGCATCAGGGTAACTTCGCCACCATGAGAATCGCCATCTACGGTGCGGGGGGCGTGGGCGGCTACTACGGCGGTGTATTGGCCCGCGCCGGTTACGATGTCTCCCTGCTCGCCCGCGGAGCGCACCTCGAAGCCATCCGGGCGTCGGGGCTCAGCGTGCGCTCTCCGGGAGGGGACTTCGTGGTACGGCCCGCCGCCACCGACGATCCCGCACGGATCGGTCCCGTCGACGCCGTCATCGTGGCCGTGAAATCGATGCATCTTGCGGCGGTCTGCGGGGGCATCGCGCCGCTGCTCGGCGCCGATACGCTGGTGGTGCCGATGCTCAACGGAGTGGACGCGCACGAGGCCCTGCTTCCCGCCGTGGGGCGCTCGCGCATGGGCAAGGGGCTGACCCGGATCATCAGCGAGGTCGCGGCACCGGGCCAAATCCGCCACGTGGGGGTGGAGCCGTACGTCGCGCTCGCCGAATGGGACGGCAGCCGGACTCGCCGGGTCGACTCCCTGGTGGCCGCGCTCCGCGACGCGGGCGTCGACGCCGAGGTGCCGCCCGACATCGACGCGGCAATCTGGCTCAAGTTCCTCTTCGTGTGCTCGGTTGGCGGCGTCTGCGGAGCGTGCCGGATGCCGTTGGGCCCGGTACGCACGCTCCCGGAGAGCCGGGCCCTGCTACGGCGGGCCATGGCGGAGATCGCGGCGGTTGCGGCCGCCCACGGAGTGTCGCTGCAGGACGACGCGGTCGCCTTCGCGATGAACACGGTGGACACCTTCCCGGCCGAGGGCACCTCGTCCCTGCAGCGCGACATCGCCGCGGGCGTGCCCTCCGAGCTGGACGCCTGGACCGGCGCGGCGGTGCGGCTCGGGGCAACGGCGGGGGTCGCGACACCCGTCCATTCCTTCATCCACGCGGTCTTGCTGCCGAGCGAGATGCAGGCCCGCGGTTAGATTGAAGGGCGGGAGAAGGGTCCCGCTGGAGAACGGAGTAGCCACGTGCTGATGACACCATGGGTTCAGCGTCTGCTGCTGGCCAACGTCGTGGTGTTTGTGCTCACCTGGGTGAATCCCGGTCTTCGAACGGACTTCGCGTTCATCCCGGCTCTGGTCCTCTACAGGCCCTGGACGATCGTGACTTACGCGTTCCTGCACGCGAACGGGATGCACATCCTCTTCAACATGCTCATGCTGTTCTTCTTCGGGCCGCGGCTCGAGGAGCGGCTGGGGAGCCGCACCTTCATCTGGTTCTACATCCTGTGCGGCATTGGCGGCGCGATCCTCTCCTTCGCCTTCTCGCCCAACGCCGCCGTTGTCGGTGCCTCCGGCGCGATCTTCGGCGTCGTGATCGGCTTCGCCCGCTACTGGCCCCGCGAGGACATCTACATCTGGGGCATTCTGCCGATCCAGGCGCGGATGCTTGCATTCCTCATGGTCGCATCAAGTCTCTTCGCAGGCTTCGCGGGCACACAGGACGGCATTGCCCACTTCGCCCATCTGGGAGGACTGGCGACGGGCTGGCTCTTCCTGCGGCGGTGGGAGAGCCGTCGGCATCGCAGGGTGGTCAGGCAGCCCACGCTGACGAGGATTCAGGCGGAAATAGTGGACGCCGATACCCTGCGACGCTGGGAAGCGATCCCGCGCGAACGGTTGCACGAGATCAACCGCGAAGAGCTGGAGTCCCTGCTGCGGAAAGCCAGGAAAGCCGGCGCCAGGGCGCTCAGCCACGAAGAGCGGGCCTTTCTGGACCGAATGGCGAATACGCCTTAAGGCACTAAGGCGTCCGGCCCGCCCTTTGGTCCGACATCCATTGCGTCTTCCCGGCCGATTGTGTAGTGTATGCCCACATGGGTAATGCATCTATACCAAACGGGCAGCATATGAAATACTCCAAGCCAGGAAGCGGGTCGGCGGTCTATCCCCTGCTCGTCCGTGAAGGAGCCGTGGCTGCGGTTCGACGCGGCCTCGCGTTCTCGGCGCTGGATGACGTGGCTGGCGCGGCGGGAGTCGGACGTCTCGCGCTGGCCCGTGTCATCGGTCTGCCGTCAACCACGCTGGCCCGAAGACGGAAGGCCGGCTCGCTGTCTTCGGAAGAATCCGATCGGCTGGTGCGTGTGGCGCGCCTGGTCTCGATGGTCCACGAGATGATGGGGGGCAACGAGGTCGCTGCCCGCCGGTGGCTGAGCGATCCCCACGAACTACTGGAAGCGGAGTCGCCGCTCGACCGGGCATCGACCGAGGTGGGTGGCCGGGAAGTCGAGCAGATCATCGGACGACTGGCGCACGGGGTATTCAGCTAGCGGCCGTGGCCGGCGTTGTCACGACCTGGCGTCTGACCAGGCCCGAGCACTCCCGTACCGTCGAGGAAGTGCTGTCCGGTGAGGGCGCGCTGCAATACGGCGGACGCTGGAACAGTCCGGGGCGGCGGGCAGTGTACCTGGGTGGGAATCTGGCCCTCGCGAGCCTGGAGCTGCTGGTTCACGTTTGGACACCCGATGTCCTGGCACGGTATCGGAAGCTGCCCGTCGGAATCCCCGAAGACCTGATCAACGTCATCAGGGTGTGTGATCTGCCTGTGGATTGGGCGGTGCCAAGCCTTCACCCTGCCACCAGGAAGATCTGCGACCGCTGGATCGACTCGCTGGCGTCGGCGGTGCTCCAGGTACCGAGCGCTGTCGTGGTCGGCGAGGTCAACTACATTGCGAATCCCGTTCATCCGGACTTTGCCCGACTCCAGCCGGGGACGATCACCGACTACCGATTCGACTCACGCGTCCTGAGGTCACGCTGAGGCCCCGGCTGGGTCGCACACCCCTTCAACCAGCAAAGGAACATCCATGCACGAAGTCAATCTGCTCGCGGTACTGGTCGCCGGTATCGTTCCGATGATCGTCGGCTCGTTGTGGTACGGCCCCATCTTCGGCAAGCGCTGGCTGGCGCTGATGGAGATGACGGCCGAGGAGATCCAGGAAGGGTTCAATCCGGTCAAGACCTACGGGGTGACCTTGCTGCTGTCGCTGGTCACCGCCTTTGTGCTGGCCCAGCTCATCGCCGAATTCGCACCTGCCGATGTCTCGTCGGTGGGTGGAAGTGGAGGCTCCGCGATGGTCGGCGTGCACGTGGCGCTCATGGCGTTGGTCGGCTTCATTCTCCCGGTCGCAAATCAGTCCATCGCCTTCGAGAAGCGCAAACCGGGTCTCGCGTGGCTCAACGTCGCCTACAACGGCGTGGCGCTGCTCGCTCAGGCCCTCGTGATCGCTCTGTGGCGGTGAGTGCGGACTGAGCCCGGCCGGCGCTACCCCTCCCGGCTGGCTTCCCGCTTCGGAATGACTTCCCCCGTCTCCCGGTCGTAGTCGACGATATTCTCCCACTCCGAGGCGTCGGATCGGGCAACGACAGCCACCACGTCATCGGTTTCGCTGATGTTGACGACCTCGTGCGGCACGCCCGGCTCGATGAAGATGAAGTCGCCGGCGCGATTCACGATCGAGTGGCGGAGATTGGGGCCGAAGTCGTGACGCACCGTGCCTTCGAGCAGGTACAGCATGACCTCGAAGTCCACGTGGATGTGTGCGAAGGCCACGCCGCCGGGCGGGATCCGGGCGACGTTCATCGACAGATCGCGGGCCGGGACGTTCTTCGCCGACAGGCCCGTCTTGTAGTGGATCCCGTTCCAGTCCCGGTGGATCCCGCTGGCACGGATGGTGTGGATGCCGTCCCCGCCATCGGGAACACCGGGCTTGCCGGTTCCGTCGGTGCTCATTCGGCCCCCAGGAGCAGCGTCGCCAACGCCGCCATGTCCGCGACCTCGACATCGGCTCGCGCCCGGGCCGGGGGCGTCGCTCCGGTCGCGCCCCCCCGGCTGGGCCGGTTCACGTGAACGGTCGCGTAGCCGAGCGCCGACGCCGGTGCGATATCGTGGAAAAGGCTTTGGGCGACGTGCAGTGTGCGGTCCCGCGGTATCCCCGAGCGCCGAACCATTTCCTCGAAGTGCGCAGTGTCGGGTTTGTAGTGTCGCACCTGCTGCGCCGTGACCACCCAGTCGAACCCGGTTGCGAGCCGCTTGCTGCTGCGGGCGAAGAGGTCGTCGTCCACGTTCGAGACGATCCCGAGCGCGTAGCGCTTTCCCAGTCGCTGCAGCGCGGCCACGGTGTCGGGAAAGGGCGGCCAGTCACCCACGGAAGCCGCGAAGGCGTCGCACTCCGCCGCCGTCGGCTCGAAGCCGAGCCGCGGCCCCATCCGTTCGAGCGTCAGGGCGAGCACCTCGCGATAGGTTCGGTAGCGCTCCCCCTGCACCACGTGCTCGGCCTCGCCGAAGGCCGCGAGGATCGCCGCGTCGGTCGGTGACCTGCCGCGGGAGGCGCAGACCGGTTCGACGGCGGCGATGATCCCCGCCTCCCAGTCCACCAGCGTCCCGTAGCAGTCGAAGGTCAGCAGCTCGAAGCGGCCGGAGTCCAGTGCCGGCACGGCTAGGCGTCGGGGAAGTCTGCGGTTGGCCCGAAGATCTGCGGCACCGGCACGTCGAGAAGCCGGAGATATACGCCGATCTGGGCACGGTGGTGGATCATGTGGTCGAGGATGAAGGTGCGCACCACGACCGCTTTGGGGAGCGTAAAGCGCGGCTCGCCCGCCACGAGCATGGTCCACGGACCCGCCAAGTCCTCCTCCGAACTGTTCTCGATCGACGCACGAGCCGCCGCCGAGCTGGCGTCGAGCGCGGAGAGAAGCTCCTCGGTTGTGTTGAATGCGGCCATCGGCGGCGGCCCGCCCTCTGCGGGCGCAATGTCGAACTCGGAGGCCGCCAGAGTGGGCATCGTCCAGTTGGGAATGTTGGCCAGGTGGGTCGCGAGTTCGCCGAGGGTCCACGACTTGTCATGCGGCCGCCAGCCCATGCGATTCTCGGGAACGGCCTGGAGAACAGCTTTCGAGCCGGCGACGATCTGGTCGAACGCCGCCAGGGTGCCTCTTACCGACATTGTCCAGCCTTTGCGTTGGGGTGAACGGGGCGTTGGGGTGAGCGGCGTGTTGGGGTGAACAATCCTCTGGCCGCTCGAAAAGATATCAGCCCCCGGGGAGGAGCGCCCCTCGCATAGCGGCCACCCCAATCACGGTGCGGGCCGGTTGTCGTTCGCCGGGCTACCGTACCACGCGCCGGAAGAGGCGGTCGGCCGCCACGGCCGCGAGGGGAGCGCCCACCACGGTCATGAGGACGCCGATCCCGGTCGATCCCGGGAAGCCGTCCTGGTCGTCGGTGAGGGCCAGCACGATTCCGGGCGCCGACATGATCGTGCCTGCGACCGCGTTCTTCCACATGCTGCCGCGCGAGAGGTCGGTCGCGCCGACCCGGCCGGTCAGATACCCGACGCCGAGCTGCGGCGCCGCGTAGAGGACGATGCGCGACCCCGCGTTGCGCAGCCCGCCGCAGCGCGCCCCGACGAAGTGCTCGGAGAGGTCTTCGAAGCTCAGGCAGGACCGCGACAGTGCGTACCCGGCGAGGAGGCCCAGCGTGTTTGCCCCGACGGCCACGCCGAGCGCCTTGCCCCAGGGGTAGGGTTCGGACTCGAGGGCCCAGCTGTAGATCCGGCTCGGTGTACTTCCGGGTGCCGCAAGAGGGGCGCCGCCCGATACCGTCTCGATCAGGATCACGCCGTAGTTCGAGTCCGCTCCGAATCTCACGCCCGCCTGTGCGGGACCTACGGCCTCGACACTCCTTATGTGGGCGATCGGCAGCGTGTTGAGGGTGATGAGGCCATTGGCCTGGCGCACGTTGTCGACGATCACAACCGGGGCACGACACCCCGGCGCAGCGAGGGAGGCGGGATCGCGGAACTCCAGGCAGACGAGCTGGCCGGGCTGGCTCCGGCCGCTTCGGACCCGCACGCCCGGCAGAAGGCGCGCGAGCGCGTTGGCCAGGTGGTCTCCCGATCTCGCCGCCGGTGTCAGTTCCTCTGCGGTGAGCCGATGTCGCGCCGTGCCCAGGGCACGGTCCCTGAGGGTCCCATCCCGGAAGGCCTCGACGGTGACCGGTTCCAGCGCGATCGCGGTGGGCGACAGGGTCATGCGGAGCGCGATCCGGTCGCCGGTCGCCAGCGTGACCCGATCGTCGAAGGTCCCGTACGCGATGTGATTGACCGTGATCCGGTAGTCGCCCGAAGCCACCCGCTCGAACTGGAAGGTCCCCGCGCGGTCGGTCGCCGTCTCGGCGCGGGTCGAGTCGGCCACACCGGCACGGAGACGCACCAGCGCGATCGACGCGCCCTCGACCGAGGCACCCGTATCGAGGTCCACCACCCTGCCTTCGATGCGCGGCGGTCGATCCTGCGCCGCGAGAACACCGGCGAAGGCAAAGGCCAACATGGCCCCGAGCGCGCAAGCGCCACCCCGGGGCCGCGTCGCTACCACATGATTCTCCAAATCCGTCCGTCCCCTCCCGCGGCCCATCCAACCCGGCCGCCCGGCGCGAACTCGACCGCCCATGCGCTCAACTCCTCGAGCGGCTGCCAGGTTTCGCCCATGTCGGCGGTGAACGCGGCGCCGGGCGGCGCCACCGCCACGATGTTCCGATACGGGCCCCAGCGGCCCACCGCGCTCCCGTACACGGCTCCGTCGATCGGCGCGGCGCTGGCGGCCGTCCAGGTGCGGCCCCCGTCCCTGGTGACGGCCGCGTTCGCGGCGACCACTTCGTCGCGCGCGCCCAGATCCCCGCCCAGCGCCACGAGCGGCGACCCGTCCGCCAGGGCCAGCGTGAAGATCCCGGCCGCATCGCCCGTCGCCATCGGCACGGCGACCTCGCTCCATGTGGCGCCGTAGTCGTCCGTCGCCAGGATCCGCGCCGACCCGCCCGCACCGGTCCCGATCCACCCCCGTCCCGAGTCGCCCGCACGGGCGCAGGTGCCGCTGGCCGCGAAGCCGCCCTCGCCCTCTCCGGCCGCCGGGGCGGCATCGGCGGGGACACGCGCCCAGCTCCGCCCGCCGTCCTCGGTGAGCAGGATGTACGGGACGCCGTCGAAGGAATCGCCATACGCGAAGCCCCGCTCGCCGTCCCAGAAGTCGAGGCAGTCGAGGAAGCCCTCGGGCGCGTCCATCAGAAAGCGGAGCCTCCAGGTCTCGCCGCCGTCGGCGGTGCGGTAGATCCGCGACGCCGGTCCGGTGCCGGCGGTCAGCGCAATGGCCGTACGGGACGAGAATCCGTGGATGTCGCGGAACTGGAGCGAGTCCCCGCCGGGCGCCGGCACGCGTTCCCACTCGTCCCCACCGTCGACCGTCCGCAGGATCACGCCGCCGTGGCCGCTCGCCCACACGGTTTCCGCCGACACCGGGCTGATCGCCTGCAGGACCTCGGTGGTGCCACTGGACTGTTCGGTGATGGCGGGAAGGGGTGTGCCGGGGTCGTGCGCCGCTTCCTCCCCGCGCTGCCGGTACACCTCGCGCGCCTCCTCGAACTGCGCGTACACGTGCTCCTTCTCCCGCTCCGACCGCCACCCCGGCCACAACTCCGCCATGACCTCCAGCTTGTCGATCCAGCGGAGCGCATAGTCCGTGGCGGCTGCGCTCCGGATCGGGCGCCCCGCGACGGTCACCCAGACCGGGTTGGTGAACGCCTGCGGATACGACGTGTCGAGCGGCCAGCGGTCCTCGCGGGCGCCTTCGACCCGCAGGTGGATCCAGCCGCTCGCGCCAATGGCCAGGGTGTCGTCGATGTCGAGGGACTTCCTGTCGCCGGCGGGTTCCCAGGTGCGGACCACGTTACCGTCTACGACCAGCTCGACCCTTTCCATCGGCACCACGCCCCACACCCTGCCGCGCACCCGCACCTCGGCCGGGCCGGCGAGGTCGAGCTCTTCCCCCGGCCCTCTGCCATCGACCGTGAACTCTATCAGGGGGCCGGAGGTGACGAACGAGCTGCCGTCGCGAATGCCCTGGAACCACCCGTCCATGGTCAGCGTGCCGTCCGGCGTGCGGACGTAGGTGCGCATCGAGCCTACCAGGGGCGTCGCGTGGAGGCTGGAGATGGAATCCTCGCCGCCGACCACGGTTGCGCGGATCCCGCTGCTCCACACGGCGTAGACCGGGGGCCAGCCGTCCTGGGGCGTGGACCACTCGACCGCGTCCGCGGCCGCAAGCGCGGCGTCGACGATGTATCCCTTGGCGCCCCCGAGGTTCCCTTCCAGCGGGTCGCCGTTGTAGAACGAGTGGACGTAGGCGGTCGTCGCTCCCTGGGCCTTGGCCTTCAGCATCATGTCCGTGTTGCTCGGGTAGAGGCTCTCGATCCCGGTGCCCTCGTACCCCATCGCGTACGGCGCGATCAGGTGTTCCCGCTGGCCGAACATGAAGACGTGTCCATAGAAGGGCGGGCGGTACTCCTGCCCGACGACCAGCAGGCGGTCCGGCTCGGAAAGGGGATGCGGGCCCCCGCCCGGGAGCCAGTACTGGTGGTCGAGGATGCGGTTGTCCTTGTTGGCGACCTGCTCGGCGACGACGTCCTGGTCTTCCGCGTCGGACATCATCATCAGGTTGGCGAGGCTGTTGCGCAGGTTGCCGGCGTAGTTCATGTGGACGTGCGTGGAGCCCGAGAACCAGCCCTGGTCGGAGAGGTCGGAGATCTCCGTGAGCGTGATCGTCATCGTGGTGACCTCGCCGGGGCGGATGACGGCGGTGTAGGTCACGGGGGCGGTCTCGAAGCCGCGCACGATGGTCATCTCGGCTTCGCCCGCCGGGAGCTCCACGGTGAACCAGCCCGGGTGATGGAAGATCCGGTCACCCTCGCGTGCCACGCGGGCGTAGGCGTCGGCAGGTGCATGGAACTTGCCGTCCGCAGCGGTCAGGTGGACGCGGCTGGCCAGCATCTCGCCGGCCTGGCCGACGGTGGTCACTTCGAGCGTGCCGGTCGGCCGCGCCCAATGCCGTTCGGTGATGTTGACGCGGCGCAGTCTGCCGCCGTTGGCTTCCAGCAGGTACAGGTGCGGCAGGCCGGTCAGGTGGTGCGGCACGCCCTGGGTACCGGGACTGCCGCCGTTCGCCACGAAGGCGATCCACTCCGCGTCGGGCGACCAGCGCGGGTGGAAGGCGTCGTGGTCGAAGAAGGTCATCTTGTACGGCTCACCACCCGTCGTGGGCTGCACGTACAGGTTCTGGAACTGGTCCGCGGCGCCCGCGGTCGAGGAGTAGACGAAGCGCTGGCCGTCGTACGAGACGTGTGGCTGGGTGCGGTAGAGGGACTGCTCGGCGAGGACGAGCTGGCGGTCCTCGATGCCGCCGGCCCGGGCGGGAACCCGGTAGACGTTGCCGCTGCCGAGCGCGACGTCGCGGTTGGAGACGATCAGCAGTTCCTCGCCGCTGGGCAGCCACGCGGGGGAGATGTGCATGTCCCAGGCGCCGAAGTACAGCCGGTCGCGGCCGAAGGTGTTGTCGGCCGTGACCGAGACATCCGGCCCGGCCCAGGCACCGTCGGCGAAGGGGCGGATGTAGACGTTGAAGTAGCCCTGCGGAGCGGTCGAGACGTAGGCGATGCGGCCGCCGTCCGGCGAGAAGCGGGGGTCGGTGTGGACGTGAGCGCCCTCGGTGAGGCGGTGGCGCTCGCCCGTGGCCGTGTTCATGACCTCGAGGTCGATCGTGCCGCCGCCATCGTCCGCCGTGTAGAGCAGCCACGCGCCGTCCGGCGAGTAGTTGGGCGACGAGTAGTAGTCGGGGCCGTGCACGATCTCGTGAGCGTCGCCGGTAGCGATGTCCACCTCCCAGAGCGACCCGCTCATCGCCAACGCGACGCGTTCGCCGCCGGGGTGCCACTCGGGGTACCAGGGCGATGAGGAGGGCGCCGGGGGGAAGTAGAAGTTGTGCATGTAGTTGCCGCCGTGCGAGGCGGCGGGGTAGGCGCGCTGCGCGGCGAGGTGGGCGGGGGG
>VXMI01000022.1 GCA_009841165.1 Gemmatimonadota bacterium
GGGTGGGCGGCCGAACCGCGCTGGTCGGCGGCTTCATGAAGGGGGTGGGCGCGGCTCACGAGCGCTTCGGGAGGCTGCCCTGGGAGGAGATCTTCAAGCCGGCGATCCATGTGGCCGAGCACGGCTTCCCCATTGGGGACCGGATGGCCGGGTATTGGGAGTCGCGCGCCGGGGATCTTGCGCGGCTGCCCGAGACGGCGTCGACCTTCCTGAAGGAGGACGGCTCGCCCTACCGCGAAGGCGATGTGTTCTTGCAGCCCGCGCTGGCGGCGACGTTGCGCGCGGTTGCGGAACAGGGGACCGACTACATGTACCGGGGCCCGTGGGCCGAGAAGGCGGTGGCAGCGGTGCAGGCCGACGGCGGACTGATGACGGTCGAGGATCTGGCCGCCTACGAGGTCATCTGGGACGAGCCGCTGAGCGCGGATCTGGGCGGCGGCTACACCGTCTACACGAATCCGCCCCCCAACAGCGGCGGCGTCGCGCTCATCGAGGCCCAGCGGCTGGCCAGTGCGGCGAAGCTGACCCAGGACGGGCACTGGACGGAGTCGCCCGAGGCGCTGCGCAAGGCGCTCGACATCACGCGCAACAGCATCCTCGACTTTCTTCCCGCGGCGGCGCTGGACGAGCTGCTCGGGTCCGACTTCACGCCCAGGCAGCGGGTCACCCCGGAGCACGCGGAGCGGCTGTGGAGGGTGATGGAGGATGGGTGGCCCTTCGGCAGATGGGCACCCGGCGGATCCGGCCACTCCGACGATGTCGTCGCCATCGACGCCGAGGGCAACATCGCGGCGATCACGCACAGCATCAACGCGGTGATCTGGGGCAAGACGGCCATCGTGGTGGACGGGATCACGATCGGTGACGCGGCCTCGTTCCAGCAGCAGCAGATCGCGGCCGTGGAGCCGGGAGGACGTTTGCCCGCGGGTACGGAGACGGGGATCCTCTTCCGCGACGGGATGCCGGTGCTCGGTTTCGCCTCGATGGGGTCGGGGTTGCACCAGCGCACCTTCCAGGGCCTGCTGAACGTCATGCGCTACGGGATGACGGTCGACGAGGCGATCAACGCCGCCGACTTCTACCTGCCCAACACCGACCCCGCAACGATGCAGATGATCGTGCGGGTTCCCGCCGGCGCGTTCCCGCAGGAGGTGCTCGACGGGATGGGGTATGCCTACCAGGCACTCGACCCCGAGTCGGCGCGCCTGGGCGGCGAGGGGCTGTGGGTGGCCGTGAGCCGTGATCCCGAGACGGGGGAACTTCGGGCCGCCTCGCACAACCGGAACAACAGCGCGGCGGTGGCCTGGTAGGCTTTGCGCGTTACGGCCGCGGCCCGGCCACGACCTCGCCGCTGGCGACATGCAGCACCTGGACGTCGCCGCTCGCGTCGAAGTCGAACGGCCAGCGGCCCACCCTGCCGCCCGGCAGCCGCACTCGGCGTATCCCGTCCAGGGAGAGGGGAACACCGGGTGCAAGGGTGGCCGGGCCGGTGACCTCGTAGAGCCAGGCCGCGCCGGACCCGCGCGAGGTCACCTGGTATTCGCCGACCTCGAGCGTGAGCGCGGCCCCTTCGTCCAGCCCCACGCCCACCACGGGCCCTTCGCCGCGGTCCGCGAGGAAGCGAGCGAGGAACGCGAGCAGCCGGCCTTCGCGCTCCCGGTCCATGAAGTGGCTGTCCACGAGGACCCCTTCCAGCTCCGGCTGAGCGAAAACCGGGCGGGAGATGCTGACCTCACGGCGCAGGGGATCGGCGAGCGCCTCCTCCGAGGTGACCGTCCCGTATTGCGCGTCGAACGCGCCTTCTCCCAGGGACACCGCTCCCGCGCTGGTCCCTCCCATCGTAGCGTCCCGCTTCGCGACCGCGGCGAGGGAGTCGTGCAGTTCGGCGGGCCAGCGACCCAGGTAGTTCCACTGGTTTCCTCCGGCAAGCCACACCGCCTCGGCACGCCCGACCCGGCACAGCACCGCGGGATCCGCACCTGCCTCGGGGTCGCTGGTGCGGACCGTGATCACCGTCGACGGAGTGATGCTCGCCAGGGCACCGATGAAGTACTCCGGGTAGCTGGTCAGCGATCCGTTGGTGCGAAGAACGACGATGTCGCCGGCTACCGACGCTTCGACGAAGAGTCGTGCAGCCACATCTTCTTCCCGACCGCCTCCCATGAGGACCAGACGCCGCTGCGGGATCCGGTGGGTGTCGGCGCCCGTGCCCGGGAATCCGCCGATCTCCACGCCGAGGCCGGGATCGGGGCAGCGGACGATGTCGTCGGGATCGGAAAGGGGTATCGCCGCGACATCGGGACCGCCGCAGGCGAGGAGCGCGGCGAGCGCGCAGTTGGCGAGTTGGGGACCCCTCAGGTCAGCCTGCCGTCCGTACTCAACTTCTTCACGACCGCCCATCCGAGTGCTTCCGTAACGCTGGCGGCGACGGCTGCCCTGATGAGGTTTCCGTAGACGGGTATCCACCGGAGCAACAGGCCGGCGCCCCCCTTGCCCACGATTCGGCCAAGGGAGGCGTAGAGCGCCGCTCGCACGGCCGAGTCGGTCCACGGAACATCGAACTCGTCGGCCAGGGCGGTGATCATCGCGACCTGTACCGGCATGATTGCAACGGAATCGGAGCCGGGGATGATCGCCGCGGCCGCAGCGGCGCCCGAGGCAGCCGACGCCCCGTGTATGATCGTGGCACAGCGCTTTTGGCGATCGGGTACGTACCGTCTGAACTCGTCCTTGAATCCCATCGTCAAACCCCTCCGGTGCGTCGAGTCGCGATGCTGCGCGTCGGGCGCCGACATATCGAAATGTACTTCACTTGGACGTGGAGTGTTCCGGGTGGGATGCCCGCGCTCACCGCGCCGCCTCCCCTGTCAGCTGACAATGCGTCCCCGTCTGGGCAGCACGACCGCGGGGAGTCCCATCAGCTCCACCGCCTCGTTGAAGCGCCTGAGTTCGTTCTCGAGCAGGTCGGTGTAGCGCAACCGCACTCCCTCCCATTCTTCGAGCAACGTTTCGAGACGCTCAAGGGTTCCGGGGTCGGGCGCACCTTCCGCGCCGCCCGAGATGTAGCCGTCGGTGCCGGTCACGCGGCCGTACAGCTCAAGCCACTGGTTGTCGAGGCGCGGGGCGAAGCGGATCGGGTCCTGACCGGATCGGTTCCTGGTCTGCATGAGGTCTTCCGTCACTCCCATCGACTTGTCCGTCAGCGTGTCGGCGAGCGGTTGCAGCTCGGCGTCCTGACCCGCCGCCCGGGCACGCTCCAGGACGGCCTCGACCTGGTCGCGGATGGCGGCGAGGTCGTCGATCGCGCGGCTGATCGAATTGATCGAGTCACGCGCCAGCATCGCCACCCGAAACTGCTCCTGGTAACTCGCGACGGTGACCTCGGGGATGCGCGGATCGGCGAAGAGTTCGAAATCCCGCTCGAGCACGGTTTCGCCCACCGTCAACCGCACCGAGTACGCGCCCGGCGGCGCCGTGACTCCGCCCGAGTAGCCCCAGATCACCGCCCCCTCCGGCAGCTCCGGTCCCGGGTAGGAGATCGTCCAGGCGATCCGGTTCAGCCCGGCGGCCTTCGTCATCTGCTCTCCGTCAGCCTCCTCCGCGGCCGCCGAGTCCGATGCGAATGTGCGCACCACCGAGCCGCTCGCGTCCACGATTTCCACGAGAACGTCCTCGTCGGGCTCCTCCTCCAGGTAATAGTGGATCTGCGCGCCCGAAGGTGCCGGCTCCGGATTCAGTTCGGAGAGCCCTGCGACGCCGACGTTGGTGAGGCGCCGTGCGTCGCGCGGCGTGAACAGGTAGATGCCGGCGGCCACCGCGTCCTCGATCTCACGCAGGGGGCTGATGTCGTCCAGGATCCAGAAGGAGCGTCCCTGGGTCGAGATGATCAGGTCGTCGTGCGCGACCCGCATGCCCGTAATGGGGGTCTCGGGCAGGTTGCGCTGGAAGCTCTGCCAGGAGCTGCCCGCGTCGAACGACGCGAAGACCCCATACTCGGTGCCGGCGAAAACCAGCCCGCTTCGGACAGGGTCCTCCCGCACCGTGCGCACCGGGTGGTCGTCCGGGATGCCGGTGGTGTTCAGCGTCCAGGTCGCGCCGAAGTCGTCGGTACGGAAGACGTACGGCCCGAAATCGTCGAGCCGGTACCGCTGCACGGCCAGGTACGCGCGGCCCGGACGGTGCGTGGAGAGCTCGATCTCGTCGACGGTACCCAGCTCCGGCATCGCCGCGGGCGTGATCTCGGTCCAGTTCACGCCCCCGTCACGCGTAATGTGCACCCGTCCGTCGTCGCTTCCCGCCCAGATCTCGTCGGCGTCGAACGGGGACTCCGCGAGCGAGAACACGACGTTGTAGATCTCCACGCCCGTCACGTCGGCGTTGATCGGCCCGCCCGACTGTTCCTGGTGGGCCGGATTGTCCGTGGTCAGGTCGGGGCTGATCGTCTCCCAGTTCACCCCCTCGTCGCGGGAGCGGTTGACGTGCTGCGACCCGTGGTAGATGACGCGCGGATCGTGCTGGCTCACGAGCATCGGTGAGACCCACTGGAAGCGGTGCCGCAGGTCCTTCGCCGCCATCCCGAGCTGAAGTTGCGGGTAGAGCATGATGTTGCGGCGCTGCCCCGACTGCAGGTCGTAGCGGTCCATCACCCCGCCGTAGCACCCCGCGTACACGATGTGCGGCCGGTTCGGGTGGAGCGCGATCGGTCCGGTCTCGCAGCCGCCGATGTTGAGCCAGTGCTGCTTGGGGTACAGGGTATTGACGTCCGACCACGCCGTCACCGAGATCGTCGTATTGTCCTGCTGGGCGCCGTACAGCCGGTAGGGGAAGCCGTTGTCGACGATCACGTCGTAGAGCTCGGCGGTGGGCTGGTTGAAGTAGGTCGACCAGGTCTCGCCGCCGTTGACGGTCACCTGGGCGCCCCCGTCGTTCGCGACGACCATTCGGCCGGGGTCCGAGGGCTGGATCCAGAGGTCGTGAACGTCGCCGTGGGGAACGGGAATGACCTCGAAGGTCGTGCCGCCGTCGACCGAGCGGTACATGCTGGTGTTGAGCGCGTAGACCGTGTTGGGATCGACCGGATCCGCCTGCACGTGCGTGTAGTACCAGGCCCGCTGCCGCAGGTTGTTGTCCGAGTTCGTGCGCATCCAGCTCGCGCCGCCGTCGTCGGAGCGGTAGACGCCCCCGTCCGGCTCGGCCTCGATGATCGCCCAGACGCGGTCCGGGTCCGCCGGCGACACGCTCACGCCGACCTTGCCCACCAGCCCCTCGGGCAGTCCGCCGCCGAGCTTCGTCCAGGTGTCGCCGCCGTCGGTGGTCTTGTAGACGCCGCCCTCCTCGGCTCCCGAGATCAGCGCCCACGGCTTGCGCTCGCCGCGCCACATCCCCGCATACAGGATGCGCGGGTTGGTCATGTCCATGGTGAGATCGGACGCGCCGGTGGAGTCGTTGAGGGAGAGGACGTGCTCCCAGGTGCTGCCCCCGTCCCGCGAACGGAATACCCCCCTCTCGGGATTCTTCCCGAACGGATGGCCCAGCGCTGCCGCGTAGACCAGGTCGTGATCGCGCGGATGCACCTCGATACGGCCAATCTGCCCGGCTTCGCGCAGTCCGATGAAGGACCAGGTCCGCCCGGCGTCCATCGACTTCCACGCGCCCCGTCCGGCCGAGGTGTTCCCGCGGATGTCCATCGACCCCTGCCCGACGTAGATCACGTTCGGGTCCGAATCGGCGACCTTGACCGCCCCGATCGAGCCGCCGAAAAACCCGTCGGAGATGTTCCGCCAGGTCACCCCGTTGTCGTCCGACTCCCAGACGCCTCCGCCCGTCGTGCCCATCAGCCAGCGGTCGGGATCGTTCGCGAAGCCGGTCGCCGCCGTCGAGCGCCCGCCGCGGTACGGACCCACCATCCGGTAGCGCAGGTCCTTCAATGCGAGGGTGTCGACCTGCTGGGCGGCGAGTGCCGTTGCGGGGACCGAGACTGCCGGGGCGAGCCCCGCCGTCACGGTGATCACGGCGGCAATCGCTAGAAACAAGTGTTTGACTGAGTACATGGCTGTCGTTTCCTGACGCGGTTTTCCGGGAAGCCAGGCGCGGGTGCGGCGCCGGAACGGATTATACGGTCTATCGGCAGGCTACGCCGCACACACATCGGAGCCGGTGCGCGCGAGGCGCGGCCGTCAGCTGCCGCCCGATCCTCCCAACCCCAGAGCCTCCGCCTGCTGACGCACGTCGTCGCGGTCGCGCACCATAAGCTCGGGATACCTGGCGAGCACGTCGTCCGGGAAGCCCGCACCCACACGCTTCACGTAGCGGTCCAGGAATCCCAGCACCAGGTCGTTCTGGATGGCGGTGAACTTCGCGGTGATTTCCGGTGCTCCAAGGGCGGGCAGAGCCTCCGGGACCCCGAGGAGCTCCGGGAGATCCGAAATGCCGACATGCTGGATCCCCGGGATCATGATCCGGTGGATGTCGTCGCGCAGTCCCGCCGTGGCGAGCCGCTCGTATGCGAGATCGCCCGGTGTGGGCGCGCCGGGGCCGTAGTCGCCGCGGTACACCGACATCTCGGGGGGCATGGCGGCCATCACGAGAGTCGGATCGGAATTGAGCATCAGGAAGGGCGTGCGCAGGTCGGAGTCGATCAGTTCGGCGGTCCAGTAGCCGCCATCGAGGTTGATCGCGGCGCGCGCCCGACGGTCACCCTGGGCCAGCATCGCCGCGATGTATCCGCCGTAGGACATGCCCATGTAGCCCCGGCTGTCGTGGTCGATCGCGCCCGCAACCGGCATGGCTGCTTCGGGGACGTCCATCTCCTCCAGCCGGTCGAGCACGAACCGGATATCCGACTCCCAGACGGGCGAGAGTTGGCCGAGTGAAGTGGTGCGCAGCTGCCTGAGGTAGACCGGCAGGGCGTCCAGGGCCTCGGCCAGGCTCGGCGGGTAGTGGACGGTCATGCTCGCCCAATTCGCGGCATACCCCATCAGGTCATCCATGATCCGCGGTGACAGGGTGGCCACGTCGCCGTTCGGATATACGATTCCGCCCGACTCGTACGGATGGCCGACCGACAGGACGATATACCCGTTGGCAGCGAGGTGTTCGAAGAGCGCCGTCTGTTGTGCCGGGTAGGACGTGTAACCGTGGTTGAACCCGATCACGGGGAACCTGCCTGAAGAGGGGGCCGCGCCGCCACGACCGTTGGTGGCCAGCGCCTGGCACCCTCGCAACGCGTCCGGGGGTTGCTGGAGAGCGGCCATGAGCGGGCCGGCGAGCACTGCGGCTTCCCCCTCGGCGAAGTACGGGCGCGGTGCCGAGGATCCGGGGTCCGCGGCCGGATACCAGGCGCGGACGTAGAGGCGGCGGTGGTCGGTGGGAGTCGGCGCGTACTGCGCGCTGTGGATGGGGTCGGTCAACTCGAACTCGACGGTGCCGACCGCATGCGGTCCTTCCACTGGCGGCCAACTCCGGCAGTTGGCGGCGTAGTCGTAGTCGCCTTGTGCAGGTGCGCCTTCCTGCCCGGCCGCGGGCGCGTCGGCGGCGGCCATCGCAGTTCCGGCACTG
>VXMI01000064.1 GCA_009841165.1 Gemmatimonadota bacterium
AAAGCGGACACATTGCGTGCTCCGAAAAGCGGACATATCATTTGCTCTCGACACATTTGCTCTCGACACGGTAGCGGCGAGGTGGCCGTTGACATCGAGGTGCATGAGTCTCAAGCCCTCTGGTGCAGGTGGAAATGGGGAACGGACCTGGCGGCCCGGGGACAGCCTGTCACTTGAACACCCGCTCGAATTCGTCGCGCTGAGAGGCCGTGCCGACGAAGAGCACGCGCTCGCCGCGGCTGAGTTCGCGCTCCGGACGGGGGTGGGGGTCGACCACGCCATTGCCCTCGATGGCGACTACGGCGAGGCCCGTGCGTGCCAGGATTCCGCTGTCCAGGAGCGGCGTTCCTTCCAGCGAGCGGGGTACTTCGGCGGTGAACATGTCGAGACCTTCGCCCAGGATCATCGGCTCGGTTCCCCTGACCGCCGCCAGAACCGACTGGATCTTGATCTGGGAGTCGCTGACGGCGAAGTCGGCGCCGGCCCGGTGGATGGCCTCGACGTTGGAGGGGTGCGTGATCCGGCTGACGATGATCGCGTCGGGGTTGAGCTTCCGGCAGTACACGGCGAGGAAGATGTTCGTGGCGTCGTCGTTGGTGGTCAGCACCAGGGAGGCCGCGGTCCTGATCCCCGCTCGCTCGATGACCCGGTCGTCCGTCATGTCCCCGATCAGCACGTCCGTCGTGACCTCCGCGATGCTCTGGCGGAGCTGGGGATCGCGCTCCACGATCCGAACCGACGCCCCCCGTCGTTCGAGTGCCCGCGCGACCTGGCACCCCACGGGGCCACCGCCGATCACCACCACGCGGCCGGCGCCCGAGACGCTGCCGCCCAGATACCCGCTGAGGGCTCTCACCTGGCGGGGGCTTCCCACCGCCAGCCCAATACAGTCCTTTCGCAGCTCGGTGGTCGGCAGCCCCGGCTCCAGGTGCCCCCGCTTGGCCACGGCGAACACGGTCACACCGGTTTGTGTCCGCACCTCGGCATCCCCCAGCGTCAGCCCGCCAAGCCGTGTGTTGCGAATGGGGAACTCGGCGATCGAGACCTCTCTGTAGCGCCCCACCGTCAGGGCGCGCACCGATCCGACCGGTACCCGGTTGGCCAGGTGCCTGCCGAGCCGCCGGGTGGTCAGCACGACCTGATTGGCCCCGGCCAGCTCCAGCACCGCCTCGGCCTTGGGACTCACGGCAGTGGCCACGATCGGCACCCGCTCCGAGACTTCGCGCGCGGTCAGCACGATGTTGGTGTTGATCACATCCGTCGAATTCGCCAGCAGGAGCCTCGCCCGTTCGAAGGCGCAGCTCTCGTAGGTGGCCCGCACCCCCAGCTCCGCGCGCACCACCGGCACCTTGTCCGCATGCATCGAAGCGGCTCGCACCGGGTCGGACTCGACTACCACGCTCCCGATTCCGGCGTGCGCGAGCTGTTCGATGAGTTCGTCGGCCTCGGCGTCGTAGTTGCAGATGATCACGTGCCCGTCGAGGTGATGGGGCACGCGTGTGCTGACCCGGGTCTTGAGCTGTGCTTCAAGCCACGGAGCGTAGAAGAACCGGATGAACGCGAAGGGCAGGACGATGAGCAGGAGGATCACGCCGGTGACCAGCACCACCATGCTGAAGACGTGGCCGAGATCCGACTGGAAGACGATATCTCCGTATCCCAGCGTGGTCATTGTCGTGAGCGTCCAGTAGATGCCCGTAAACCAGTCGTGCCGCTGGCCTTCGTGGGCCATCAGCACATGGAAGGTCACCGAAAAGAGAGCGACGACGAGGGCGAGGAGGACTCCGAAGCGCAGGAGCGTCAGGGGCTTGAGTTCGGAATGGTCCCGATAGCTCCTGAGAAGGTTGGTGATCGCCCCGATGGAGCCCTTCATCGTGTTGTTACGCCTTGTCTCCGCTCGGAAGGAGTTGGGCCGGTGTTCCCTGCTTGATGTACAGATCCCGCTTCGGATACGGGATCTCGATTCCGGCCCTGGCGAACCTGACCATCGCCTTCTCGGTGATCTCGTCGGCGATCCGGCGGCGGTTCCGCGCCTCCTGGATCCATACGCGGAGCTGCAGGTTGACCTCCGACGGTCCGAACCCCCGCACGATGACGATCGGCGCCGGGTCGAGCTTTACGCCGTTCACCTCGTGGGCGACCTCCTTGAGCAGGACCTTGGCCCGCTCGATGTCCGCCTCGTACGCGCAAGAGAAGGGAATGCGCAATCGGATGTCTTCGCCCGACATCGTGTAGTTGATGATGTCGCGCCGCATGATCTCGTTGTTCGGCACCACCACCACGAGGTTGTCGGGATTACGGATCTTCGTTGCCCGCAGGCCGATCTCGATCACGTCGCCCCAGGTGCCGGTCTCGCGGGGCGCGTTCCAGAGTTCGATCCGGTCCCCCACCTGAAAGGGACGGTCCATGATGAGGAGTACGCCCGCGATCAGATTCGAGAGGGTATCCTTGGCGGCGAGCGACAGCGCCAGTCCGGCCACGCCGGCACCCGCGAGCAGTGGCGCGATCTCGAATCCCAGGTGTGTCATGGCGAGAAGGATGCCGATCGCGATCACGATAAAGCGCACGAATCGGTTGATCATCGGCAGCGCGGTCTCGTCGAGCGCCGTCTCGGAGGTGCGGGAGATCACCCTCGTCTCGAAGCTTCGCATGACGTGCCCGACGAAGCGGCTCAGGGGGAAGAAGACGACGCCGATCCAGATGCCCCATACCCAGTCGCGCGGCTGCGTCGCGTACGCCACCCAGGTGCCCTCCGCGTTCTCCGAGCCGAGGACGGGTACCCAAAGACCGATCACCTGCCACAACGCCCACGCCACTACCGTCAGCCGGAACGCATGACGAATGGTTCGCACCAGCTCGTCGTCCAGGTCTGTCTGCGTCGTCGCGGCGAGTTTCCGTTGAATGCGCTTCAGAATCCGCCCGCCCACCAGGTAGGCGAACCCGGCGATCAGGAGCGTGCCCAGGGTAGGCAGCCAGCGGGTCGCCACGTATCCCACCGCGGCGTTCCACAAGGCCACAACATCGGCCCAGCTGAAGTCGATGCCAAAGATGTCCAAGGTCTATCGTCTCCGGATCACGGGCAGCACGACTTTGGACGGATGCGCCGGACCGTGGTGAATCGTCTGCGTGGCCACGACCGCCTCGTCCGAGGTGGCGAGACCCGCGTTGTCGCGTCCCGAGTTGAGGTTGCGCAGGTAGAAAGGATAATAGCTGCTCGAGATTTCGACGCGGATCCGGTGGCCGGGGCCGAAGACGTTCCCGGTGACGCGCCAGAACTCCATGTGGTAGCGGTGGACCCGCCCGGGCGCGATCTCGCTCAGGCGGTCGGGGTTGAAGCGGCCCTCGTTGTCGGGGTCACGGTGGCGCGCGCGCATGACCGCCTCGGCCAGCAGCATCGCCGAGCCGTCGGGACCCACGTCGACGAGGCGCACCATCCAGTCGGTGTCGCGCGCGGAGGTCGCCGCGTACAGCACCGCCTCGATCGGCCCCGTGACCTCCATCGCTTCCCGGAACACCGGCGTCTGGTAGACGAGGACGTCGTCGCGCAGGGCGGGCTCGCCGGCTTCGACTGCGCCGGGGATGTGGCCGTGGTCGCCGTAGGGGGACGGGGTGGGGTCGTTCGGGTCATAGACGTATGTGTCGGTCCCGTCCGCCGCGGGCATGTCCCGTTCGAGCATGCCGTCGCCCCGGCTGGAGTTGGCGCTGCCGCCCGACGTGAGGTACAGGTCGGTCCACTCGGTGCCCGGGAGCGGCCAGTCGTCGGCCGTGTACCAGCGGTTCGGCCCCATGACGAAGACGTACACCGGCGGGTCGTTCTCGACGCCGTTGTCGATGCCCTTGAGGAAGTGGTCGTACCAGCGGGTGATGTAGCCGTCGAGGTCGATCCGCGCCTCCGGCCCGTAGTCGATGCCGCCGACCACGCGGTCGTTCAGCCCGTGGAACCAGGGCCCGATGATCAGCCGAGGGCGCCGGGCCTCGGGTGTGGCGCCATGCGCCTTCATGCCGAGGTAGTTGATGGGCGATCCGGGGAAGTCGGCGTCGAACCATCCGGTCATGTTGAGCGCCGGCACGGTCATGCGCGACCAGCTCTCCGGCGACTGGTACTCCATTCCGTCCCAGTACGGGTCGGAGGCCACGTATCCGTTGATCCAGGACTTCCACCAGCCGCCGTCCTTCATCCCCCGGGCCTCGTCGATGGTCAGGTAGGGGGTGTGCAGGAGGTCTTCCCAGCGTGAGTTCGTAAACCCTCCGTACGGCCCCTCCTCCTTCAACTGCCCCGTGCGACCCGACATCCACGCGGCCCAGTCCACGAAGGGACCGAGCATGATCCCCTGCTGGTAGGGGATGTTGTGGAAGGGATCGGGGGGCGCGACTTCGGGTGCGATCGCCTTGAGCGAGGGCGGGGCCTGGCTGGCGGTCCACCACTGGGTCCAGCCGAGGTAGGAGCCGCCGATCATGCCTACGTTCCCGTTCGACCATGGTTGCGCCCCGATCCACTCCACGAGGTCGTAACCGTCGGTCTTGTGCTCGACGATGAACGGATCCCATACGCCTTCCGAGTCGTAGCGCCCGCGCGAGTCCGCAAGCACCACCGCGTAGCCGCGGCGCGCGAACCAGCGGGCCCGGTCGCGAGGGCCGGTGTTGTCGTAGGGCGTGATCGTGAGGATCGCCGGGAAAGGGCCGTCTCCGTCGGGGAAGTAGATGTCGGCCGACAGGCGGACCCCGTCGCGCATGGGTACCAGGTGGCCCCGCTCCTCGATCACGTCGTGGACGGCGGGCGAATAGCTGCCCGGGTCGGGTGCCTGGGCGGAGGCGAGGACGGGCGCGGCCGCCAGGACCAGCGGCAGCAGGGACTTCGGAAGCATGGTGGGGACGGGGACGGACATGGGGACGAACCTCCTGCTGAACCGGCAGACTGCTTATGACTTCAAGCTGCCGACCGCACCCGAGCGCAGCAACTCGGCGATTTCGCCCTCGCCGAACCCGTACTCCCCAAGCACCTGCTCGGTGTGCTCGCCCATACGCGGCGCGCCCCGCTCCACCGCGGCTGGCGCCGCCGAGAACTTGACCGGCATGCCCAGCGTCGCCGCGGTCCCGTCGCCTTCCGGCACCTGGACGACCATCTCGCGCGCGACCGTCTGGGGGTGGCGCAGCATTTCCAGAATGCTCGACACCGGCCCGGCCGGGACGTTGGCCGCCTCGAGCAGCCGCAGCCACTCGTCGGTGGTGGCGGTCCGCAGGCGCTGCGCCAGGACTTCGCGGAGGCCGTTCAGGTTGGCCATCCGGTCCGCGTTGCTCGCGAACCGGGGATCACCGGCCAGCGCCTCGAGTCCCATCACCTTCACCAGCCGCAGCCAGTTGACCTGATTCCACCCGCCGACCGTGATCCAGCCGTCCGCTGTCGGCAACGCCTCGTAGGGCGCCGCCAGCGGATGCGCGGACCCCAGCGGGCCGGGCGACTCCCCCGTCGCAAGCGCCACCGCCGACTGCCAGAACGTCTGCACGATCCCCGCCTCGTAGAGCGACGTGTCCACCCGCTGCCCCTCGCCCGTTCGTTCGCGCGCGTACAGCGCGGTGACGACTCCCATCGCGCCAAGAATCCCGGCCGTGATGTCGGTGAGCGGCGGCCCGCACTTGACCGGCGGCCGTCCCTCGCCCTCGCCGGTCACGCTCATCATGCCGGTCATGCCCTGCGCGATGAGGTCGAAGCCCCGATGGCCCGCGAGTGGCCCGGTGTTCCCGTAGCCCGTGATTTGACAGTAGATGAGGCCGGCGTTCGCCGCACGGAGCGATTCGTACCCGAGCCCCAGTTCATCCATGACGCCCGTGCGGAAATTCTCGATCACGACATCGCAGCCCGCGAGCATGCGCCTGGCCACGTCCCTGCCCGGGTTCGACTTCAGGTCGATCACCATGCCGCGCTTGTTGCGATTCATCATGACGAAGGCCGCAGAGGACTCGCCCATCCGCGGGGGCGCGAAGGCGCGCGTCGGGTCCCCCGTCCCCGGCGGCTCGACCTTGACCACGTCGGCTCCCATGTCGCCCAGCATGCGCCCGCACACCGGCCCCGCCATGACGTGCGCGAGCTCGATCACGCGGACCCCCGCCAGCGGCTGCGCCACCTGCCTACTCCCCCGAGAAGCGGGGCTTGCGTTTCTCCATGAAGGCCGCCGTGCCCTCCCGGTAGTCGCGGGTGCGGAATGCCTCGTAGGCCTCCGCGCGCTCCTCGTCGGTGAGCGGGCGCGGGTCGGCCGCGCGGCGCACGAATCTCTTGTGCCAGCGGTTCACGAGCGGCGCGCCCGCGGCGATGTTGCGCGCGACGGCGGCGCCCGCGGCCGCGACCTCTTCGTCCGGGACCACGCGGTTGACGAGCCCCACTTCGCGCGCGCGGTCCGCGCCGACCAGCTCGCCGGTGAGCAGGATCTCGAGCACCGCTCCCGCCCCGGCCGCCGCGAGCAGCGGTCCCATCTCCTCGTACGCCATGGTCAGGCCGAGTCGGTTGATCGGCGCGCCGAACCGGCTCGACTCGCCGCACACCGCGATGTCGCAGCACGCGGTGATGATCATGCCGCCGCCAACGCAGAGCCCCTCGACGACGGCCACGGTGGGGTGCGGGCAGTCGTACACGCCCCTCAGGCCGCGCTCCACGGCGGCGGCGTACCGCGTGACCTGGTCGCGCGTGCTGCGCTGCGCCCCGAAGGCGCCGATGTCGGAGCCGGCCGAGAATGCCCTGCCCCCCGCCCCGCGCAGGACCACGCAGCGCACGCCGTCGTCGCCGGCCAGCTCCTCGAAGAGGGCGCCAAGGGCGTCCCATCCGGCCATGTCCAGCACGTTGAGCCTGGCGGGGTGGTCGAGCGTGACGGTGACGACGGCGCCCTCGCGGGCCGTGGCGATTCTGGGGTTCACGCGCGCAGCCTCCGTGCTCATCGGTAGAACAGGTCCACAAGTACCATGGAGATCGACGGCACGTACGTCACGGCCAGCAGCACGACGGCGAGCACCCCGATGAAGCCCAGGTTGGCCTTCGTCACCGCCCAGATGTCGGCCCTGGCCACCGAGCACGCCGTCACGAGCACCGAGGCGACCGGCGGCGTCTGCTGCCCGATCCCGAGGTTGAGGGTGACGATCAGGCCGAAGTGAACCGGGTCGATCCCCATGGCCACGACGAGCGGCATGACGATCGGCACGACCAGGATGATCGCGGCCGCCGAGTGGAGGAAGAGCCCGATCACGAGCAGGAAGACGTTCAGCAACGCGAGGATTGCCAGCTTCGAGTCGGTGAAGCCGATGATCGCTCCGGCGATCCGCTGCGGCACCCGCGCTTCGGTGAGGAAGTCGCCTAGAAGCGCCGACGCCGCCACCAGCAGCATGACGACGGCCGTCTGGCACCCGCACACCACCATCGCCCGCCTGAGGCGCGCAAGGTCGAGTTCGCGGTAGACGACACCGCCGATCACGAGTGCGGCCACGACCGCGATCCCCGCGCCCTCGGTCGCCGTGACCCAGCCGCTGAAGATCCCGCCCAGGATGATGACGGGGAGCAGCAGCGACCATCCGGCGTCCCGAAGGGTCTCGGCCACGCGCTTCAGGCGGAAGGCCTCTTCCACGGGGAGATTGGCGCGGCGCGCCCACAGGTAGGCGACGAACATCATGAGGAGGCCGCCGATCACCCCCGGGATGATCCCCGCCACGAAGAGTTCGACGACCGAGGCCCCCGACATGACACCGTACAGGATCATCGGGATGGAGGGCGGGATGATGACGGCCAGCGTGGCCGACGACGAAGTCACGGCCGCCGCGAAGTTGCGCGAGTACCCGCGCTTCCGCATCGCCGGGATGAGGATCGACCCCATCGCCGCGACGTCGGCCACGGCGCTCCCGGAGATCTCGGCGAAGAACATCGAGGCCGAGATGCTCACCATCGACAGGCCGCCGCGGATGAACCCGAAGAGCGCCGACGCGAACGCAACCAGGCGCCGCGAGATGCCCGACGAGTTCATGATCGTGCCGGCCAGGATGAAGAGGGGGATCGCGATCAGGGGGAACTTGGTTGCGCCCGAGAACATGACGAGGCCGACGTTGGGAATCGCCTCGACGCCCCCGGACGCCACGATGGCGACCACGGTCATGAGCGCGAGCGCCACCGCGATGGGCACGTTGACCAGGATGAGGAGGAGGAGCAGACCGACCAGCCAGATGCTCAATGGTCGCCGCTCCCCGCCTCTCCCCGCAGCGCGTCGGGCATGCTCAGCAATTGCGCGATCACGAAGAGGACCGCCCCGATCGGGATCACCGACTGGGCCAGCGCGGAGGGCACGCTCGGCAGGCTTACGAGTGGGACGCCGGCCAGGGCGGCCTGGACCTGGAGTCCCGCCCACGCCAGCACGACGAAGAAACCGATGACCGCAGCCTCGCCGATCACGACCGCGACGGTGCGGGCGCCGCCCTGCAGCCGCTCCACCAGAACGGGAACGCCGATATGCGCCCGGCGCAGAGCCACGAGCGCGGCCCCGTAGTAGGTCAGCCAGGCCAGTAGGATCGCGGCGACCTCGTCATACCACACAAGGGCCGCCCCCGCCTTCCGGAACACGACGCCCACGACCACCACCGCCGCCAGCGCGGCGACAATCGTCGCGACGACGGTTGTGAGGACCTTCTCGAAGAGGGCGTGAATCTTCGCCACGACCTGCTATTGTTGCGCCAACCGCAACACCCGGTCGATCAGTTCACGGCCACCTTCCACACTCGCGCTGAACTCTTCATACACCGTCTCGCTGGCCCGTTCGAAGGCTACCTTGTCCGCCCAGTTGACGGAGATGTCGGTGGCGGCCAGCTCCACCAGCAGTTCGCGGTCCAGTCGGCGGGCGGTCGCGTACACGAACGCCTGGGCCGCGCTCGCCTCTTCCTCGACGACCGTCCGCACCTCTTCGGGGACGTCGGGCCAGTGACGGGAGGAGACCGTGACGTATGCTGGCGTGTAGACATGCTCGGTGAGCGACAGGTACTGCTGCACCTCGTTGAGCTTGGCCGCGTGTATCTGGGCGAGCGGATTCTCCTGCCCGTCCACAACGCCGGTGCGCAGGGCGAGGAGGACCTCGGAGAAAGCCATCGGGACGGGGTTCGCGCCGAAGTTCTGGAAGAGCCGGACGCGCCAGGTGCCCCGGGGTGTCCTCAGCTTGATCCCGGCCAGGTCGTTCGGTGAACGGATCGGTCGCAGGTTGTTCGTGACGTGCCGGAAACCGTTCTCCCAGACGGCAAGAAAGTGATAGCCCTGGGATTCGGCGAGGGGGGCGAGCTCGGGCCACACGACCTCCGATTCGATCCGGGCCATGTGCTCGCGGTCGCGCACCAGGTAGGGCATCTCGAAGAGGCCGAACTCGGGGATGCGCGAGGACATGATCGACGACGGGAGCGCCATGTCCACGGTGCCGAGCCTGAGCTTCTGCAGGAGGATGTCGTCGCCCCCCAGCTGGCTGGACCCGTAGACCACCACCTCGGCGACGCCATCGAGGCGTTCGTTGACCCTCCTGGCGAACTCCTCGGCGGAGAGTGCGAAGAGCGATCCCGGCGCCCCGACGTGCCCGAAGGCGAGTTCGAGCAGCCCCTCGTCCCGACCGTCCGACCCCGACTGCGCGCAGCCGGCGGCCATGAGTGCGAGCGCGGGGACGAATCCTGTTCGCAGCAGCCGTCGCAGCTCGACCGCTCTCGCTCTCCGCAGCAGGTCGCACCCCCCCGCATGCGGAGCTTTGGACGGCCGTTCCCGCATTGTGCCTCCTAGTATCGTCGTGTCTTTTTCGGGCTCGCCGTGGGTTCCTTCAAGATAGTCCACCGGGCGCGTAATGTCTGCTATCCGGACTGGCCACGGCGGGCTTCATCCGCTACGCGCGCATTCGGAAACAACTACCATTGGGAAGCACCGGCACCCGTGAGGAAGGCCCGCCATGAACGACCGCATCATCGATGCCCAATCGCAGCCGCCAGCCCCGTCGCAGCGAGGGGCGGGCGGCCGGTCCGTCGCCCGCGGGCGCTCGCTCCAGCCCGTCAATCTTCTGGCGAAGTGTGAACTCTTCGACGAGCAGTGGCAGCCACGCATCGTGGCCGAGGTCAACGACTACCAGTTCAAGATCGCCCGCGTCGAGGGCGAGTTCGTCTGGCACGCGCACGAGGACACGGACGAGGCCTTCCTCGTTCTGGAAGGGGAACTGCGCATCGACCTGCCGCACGGCTCGGTCACGCTGGGTCCAGGCGAGCTCTACGTCGTCCCGCGCGGCGTCCGCCACCGTCCCGTCGCCGAGCGCGAGGCGAAGCTGATGCTTGTCGAACCCCGGGGCGTCGTCAACACCGGCGATGCAGGTGGCGAGCGCACGGCCGAGGGAGACCGGTGGGTTTGACCGATCTCCTCGCGCTCCGCCTGCGCAACGAGGTGGAGGGCCCGGTCCGCTTCGACGCCCTGACCCGGGGCCTCTACGCGACCGACGCCTCCATCTACCAGATCGCGCCGCTGGGCGTGGTGCTCCCCCGCACCCTCGACGACGTCGACGCCACGATGGCTGTCGCGCGCGAAGAGGGCGTGCCGGTCCTGCCCCGGGGCGCGGGAACGTCCCAATGCGGCCAGACGGTGGGCCGCGCCGTGGTCATCGACACCTCCCGCTACCTCGACCGGGTGCTCGATGTCGATCGCGACGCGCGCACCGCGACGGTCGAGTCCGGCCTCGTCCTCGAACACCTCAACCGGCGCCTGGCCGCCACCGGCCTCTTCTTTCCGGTCGACGTGGCCACCGCCAGCCGCGCCACGATCGGGGGGATGGCGGGCAACAACAGCGGCGGCGCGCGCTCGATCCGCTACGGGATCATGGCCGACAACGTGCTGGAGATGGAGGTCACTCTGGCGGACGGGCGGATCGCGACCTTCGGAGACCGCGATGCCCCTGGGAACGCGAGGGCGGGCGAACTCGCCACGACCCTCCGCAGGATCGCCACCCGCGAGGCCGACCAGCTGGAGGCGCGGGTGCCCGGCGTCCTTCGCCACGTGGCCGGCTACATGCTGCACCGCCTGCTGCGTCCTGGCGCGTCGGCGGCGGAAGCGCTCGTGGGGTCGGAGGGCACACTGGCGTTCTTCCGCACGCTGAAGCTGAAGCTGGCGCGCAGGCCGGCGCGGCGCGTCCTCGGCGTGTGCGCGTTTCCGTCGCTGCTGGAGGCGCTGGACGCCGTGCAGCACATCGTCGAACTGGATCCGCACGCCGTCGAGCTCATGGACCACAGCCTGATCGCGCTGGCCCGCGAGAATCCGGCGTTCCGGTCGACCGTCGAAGCGCTGATTCCGCCCGCCGCCCACAGCGTGCTCCTCGTGGAGTTTGCGGGTGACGAGGCGGCTCCGCTGTCCCGCAGGCTCGCGCGTCTGGGCGACGTCGTGCGGGACACCGGACCGGACCGGGCGGTGGCCGACGCCGAGGATCCGGGCGCCCAGGCCGCGATCTGGACCGTGCGCAAGGCCGCGCTCAACATCGTGATGTCCATGAAGGGCGACCGGAAGCCGGTCTCGATAGTCGAGGACTGCGCGATCCCGCTCCCCGCACTGGCCGAATTCGGCGCCTTCGTCGAGGACTCGTTCGCACGCCACGGCACCAGCAGCACCTGGTACGCGCACGCCTCGGTCGGCCTCCTCCACGTGCGCCCCGCGTTGAGCATGAAGGACCCCGCCGACATCGCCGCATTCCGCGCCATCGCCGAGGAGGTGCTCCGCGAGGCCCATCGGCTGGGCGGCTCCTGGTCGGGCGAGCACGGCGACGGCATCCTCCGCTCCGAGTTCATCGAGCCGCTCCTGGGCGGGCGTCTGGCCCGTGCCTTCGCCGAGGTCAAGCACGCCTTCGATCCGGGGGGGCTGCTGAACCCGGGCAAGATCGTCGACGCCCCCCGCATGGACGACCGCAACCTGTTCCGCTACGGCCCGGGGTACCGAACCGTCTCGCTGCCCACGGTCGCGTCCGGCACCGGCGGCCTGTTCGCGCGCAACGTCGAGGCCTGCAACAACAACGGCGCCTGCCGCAAGCTGCACGATGGTGTCATGTGCCCCTCCTACCGCGTGACCCGCGAGGAGTCCGACACGACCCGTGGCCGCGCCAACATCCTCCGCCTCGCCATGACGGGCCAGCTCGGTCCGAGGGGTTTGGAGGGGGAAGAGGTCGCCGAGGTCCTCGAACTCTGCGTCGGCTGCAAGGCCTGCAAGCGGGAATGCCCCGCGGGGGTGGACATGACCATGCTGAAGGCCGAAGTCCTCCACCTCAGAAATGGCCGCGGGCGCATGCCATTACGAGAGCGGCTGTTCGCGTCTCTGCCCCGGGCGGCACCGATGGCGTCGCGGCTACCCGGCCTCCTCAACCTTCGCAATCGCAGCCGGGCGCTGTCGTGGCTCGGCGAGCGCACCCTGGGCATCGCGGCGGCGAGGAAGCTGCCCGAATGGCACCGCCGGCCGTTCAGGGACACGGAGATCGGCACGGCAACCGAGGCGTCGGCCCCAACCGGCGCGGCCGTCCTCTTCGTCGACACATTCAGCCGCTACTTCGATCCAAATGTGCCCCGCGCGGCTGGTCGGGTCTTGCGGAGACTCGGCCACGAGCCGCTGCCCCCCACCCCACCCGGGGCGCGAGACCGGCCACTCTGCTGCGGCCGCACCTGGATCAGCGCCGGCATGCTCGACCACGCCCGCGCCGAGATTCTGCGCACGCTGGCGGCCTTCGCCCCCCTCGCCCGGCGCGGCCTGCCCATCGTGGGCCTCGAGCCATCCTGTCTGCTGACGTTCCGCGACGAGGCGCTGCACCTCTGTCCCGGCGAAGACGCCCGCGTCGTCGCCGACCACGCGGTCCTTGTCGACGAATTCCTCGCCGGGCACGTGGGTCGCGACCAGCCCGGCGAATCCTCACCCGACCCGAGCCCCACCGCCAGCATCCATGGCCACTGCCACCAGAAAGCCGCCGGGACCGCCGACGCGACCGCCCGCGCCCTTTCAGCCGTGGCAGGCATCCACGGCACCCTTGTCGACTCCACCTGTTGCGGCATGGCCGGCTCCTTCGGCTACACCGCGAAGCACCTGCGCACATCGCGCTCCATGGGCGAACTCGGCCTGTTTCCTTCGTTGCGCGCCGCGCCGGTGGACCACCCGATCATCGCTAACGGCTTCAGCTGCCGCGCCCAGATCCGGGATGGGACGGGGCGGCGGGCGCGGCACCTGGTCGAGGTAATGGCCGGACGGCTGGACAGGAATTCGCAGACCGCCCGTACATGGAACCGGGCGACCGACTCGCCGCAGCCACAGAACCGCTCCATGAGTGAAAAGCCAGCGCGATGAAGCCTCCACGACACGGATCCTCAGCAGTCCTCATTTCAGTGGTCACGCACGCCCTGATTGCAGTCGCCTTCGCGGGTGCGCCCGCGAAAGCCCAGCAGGTGATCGAACTACCGCTGGAAGACCGCCTCGTGACCGCGGACTTCTCCGAGGTGTATCGCGTAGGTGACGGAATCCGGGAATGGGAACTGCTGTCTCGCGTGACGTCGCTGTCCTTCGACGATCGAGGCAATCTGCACATCGGGGATCTGGCCGGTGACGAACTGTCCGTCCTCGTGGTCGACCAGCGGGGTGAACAGGTGGTCCGGTTCGGCCGGAGGGGTGAGGGTCCGGGCGATTTCCGGCGGGCCAGTCACGCGTTCGCACTGCCCGACGGGCGCACGCTTGTCGCAGATGACATGCACATGGCGTACCAGGTGTTCGACCTGGAAGGGAATCTCGACCGTTGGATTCGCTACCCGGGAGTAGCTGCGGCGGACGACCGACCGCCGATGTATGTGCGAAGCACGGATCCACGGCTTCGCAAAGTGGACCGGTGGGAAGGAAACCTTGTCGCCCGCGTCACCTTCGCGCGGGACTTTGAGGTGGTCGACTCGGTCAACAGGCATTTCAACATTCAGACAGGCCCGGGTCCCCGAACCATCAGGCGGGTGCTCCTCGATGGAGATGAGGCGCGAGAGGTGGACCAGGCCAGCGCGAACGATCCGCAAGCGGAAAGGGACTTCCATTTCGGTCCTCTCCCGGGGGGAAGGGTCGCCTTCTCTGACACGAGCGCCTACGAGATCACGGTTGCCGGGCCCGGCGAGGGTCTCGTTCTGGTTCGCGCCTTTGCAGACAGGGTTTGGGACGACAGGACGCAGCGAGACTACAAGGAGTTCGGCAAGAGGTCGGTACGGCAAGCCGTGGCAAGGGGCGGGGACCGAGCCGAGATGGTTGGGTTGTTTGGTGGGGGGCAAGTGCTCATCGAACGGATCGAGGCCAGGGAGTTCACGGGCCCAATCCCGCATGTCGCCGCCCTGGAGACGACCTGGGATGCGAAGATCTGGGTGCTGCGCACGCCCGCGGCGGGATTCGTGGAAACCGATTTCATCGGGCTGATGGCAACGGCATTCTCGTCGGAGCCAATCGGGCTCACGGCAGCCGGTCCCGGCCCGATCGACGTGATCACCGCCGAGGGCGAATACCTGGGCACACTTCCCGACTCGAGGATGCCCAACGCGTTCGGCCCCGACGGCCTGGTCGCCTATGTCGAAGTAGACGAGCTCGACGTGCCGGCGGTCGTGGTCAAACGGTTGCCGGCGGCAATTCGGTAGCGTAATGTTAGCATGACATTATGTCGTGTCAACATTACATTCTGGACGATAATGGTGCCCCTCGCCTGCCAGTCATGGTGACCTGTGCCATCCATATCCGACGACTCCACCCCACCCCCCGACGAACTCGGCGCCCACGTCTCGGTCGCGGGCGGGGTCCACAACGCGCCCGGACGGGCGGTCGAGATCGGCGCCGCCGTTTTCCAGATCTTCACCAAGCAGCCCAACCGCTGGGCCGAGCCGTCGATCCCGGACGACATCGCCGACCGCTACCGCGCCGCCGCGCGCGGCAGCACCTTCGTCGCCTCGCACGACTCCTACCTGATCAACCTGGCAAGCCCGCAGCCGGCGCTGTGGCGGCGCTCGACGGACTGCTTCAAAGCGGAGGTGGCGCGGGCGGCGCAACTCGGTCTCGACGCCGTCGTTACCCACCCGGGCAACGCCACCGACGGCGACCGTGCGAGCGGCATCGAGCGCAACGCGGCCGGGCTCGTCGAGGCGCTGGAGGCGACGACCAGCGGCCCGCGCATCCTGCTCGAACTCACCGCGGGGGCCGGCACCTCGATCGGCGGCTCGTTCGACGACCTGGGCAGGATCATCGCCGCGGTCCCCGAACCGCACCGCACCCGTCTGGGCGTCTGCTTCGACACCTGCCACGCCTGGGTCGCCGGGCTCGACCTGCGGGACGACTTCCAGGGCGTGTGGATGCGCGCCGACGACACCTTCGGCGTCCACCGCGTCGAGCTCTTCCACGTCAACGACGCGAAGACGCCGTTCGGCTCACGCCTCGATCGTCACGAGAACATCGGCGAGGGGACGATGGGGCTCGCACCCTTCCGGCAACTCATGAACGCGGCGCGCTTCCGCGACGTGCCCAAGATCCTGGAGACGCCGAAGGGCGACGACGGGGTGAGCGCCGACCGCGCCAACCTGGCGGTGCTGAGGGGTCTCCGCGGCAAGGAGTAGGGATACCGGCAGCCCGGCGGGCTGCGAGTCCGCGCCCGGCCGGGGAATGCGCCGCAGCGATCTCAGCGTCCGCGCCGCCGCTCCCGCCGCTCCGCCGCGATCTCGACCAGGCGCCGCAGCTCGGCGATCGGCTCCTCGTGGTCGTCGACCTGGAGGCGCAGCACGACGTCGTTGTTGAGCCAGACGCCGCCGTCCTCCTGGACGATCAGCATCGCCGCGGACTGCATGCCGCGCGTGTCGCCCCCGGCCGCCTGGCCGGCCTCGAGCGCCGCCTGCAACCGCAGGGACAGGTGCCCCTCCGTGGACTCGAAGGCCGTCACCATGTCGTCCACCACGGCGGGCCCGGCGAGAATGTTGCCCTGGGCGGAGCAGTGCTCGCCGACGCGATGGCCCGCCCAGTCGCTGGCGCGGGGGCCGGTGTGGGTCGCGACTGCGCCCTGGGCGTTCATGATCGAGAACTGGCGGCCCTGCTTCGTCCATCGCTCCGGGTCCGGATCGGGGTCGCGCGCGAGAATCTCCCGCACGGCGTCGGCGGGCGTGTACCCCTCGCGCAGGAGCTCCAGCGCCTGGGGGCCGTAGCTGACGTCGACGATGGCCTGGGTCGCGACCACGCCGACGCCCGCCTCGCCCCAGATGACACCGTTCCCCACGGAGAAGACGCGTGACTGAACCGCGACGCCGACTTCTCCCGTGTCCGGGTCATAGCCCACGATCGAGAATGTCCCCACGGTCGGCCATCCTGACCCTTCCTGGGCGACGACGGGCAGGGGCCCCGAAGCGGCGACACCCAGGGCGACTGTGACGATGCGCAGGAACCTCTTCATATTCACAACTCCTTCCGGGCTGGCATGGGCGGGTCCGGGGAATCTGGCATCCATCTTTCGCAATTGGCTAGGTTGCTGACATGTCGATGATACCCATGCGGCCCCTCGGATTCGGCGAAATCGTCGACGGGGCCCTCCAACTCTACCGCCGCGACTTCGGCCTGTACTACCTGATCGCGCTGGTGGCGGCGTTCCCGGGCTATGTGCTGATGCTTGTGTCGGGGGTGGATCTCGCGTCCATTGCACCGACTCCCGGAGCGGATCCGGCCGAGGCGTTCGCGGCGATGGGACCGGTGTTCGCCGTGACGATGGCTGCGGCCGCGATGGCGTGGGTCGGCTGGATCGCCGTCGGCGTGGCGATGGCCGAGCGGATAGGAGAGCGGCCGGCGTCGGTGGGGCACTCGTACCGCGGGGCATTCCGGCACCTGCCGAGCACGGCGGGAGCGACGGTGGTGGCGCTGCTGGCATTCGCGCTGATCTTCTTTGCCGTGTTCTCGTTGGCGGGCATCGTTTTCGCCGCGTCCCTGGAGATCGGCGGCGTGGCGCTGGTCCTGATGAGCACCGTGGTCGTGTTGCTGGTGCTCGCCGTGGTGGCCGCGTTCTGGATGGGCGCCACCTTCGGCATCCTCCCCGCGGTGATCATCGAGGGCCGGGGAGCGATGAGCGCGCTTGGGCGGTCGTTGCGTCTTTGCCGTGGAGGTTGGCTGCGGGTCACCGGCATCATGATCGTGGCAATGATCATCAACCTCGTCCCGACCATCGGCGTGACGGCGCTCTTCGGGATGGGAGACCTCTTCGTTTCGCCGGACGCGGTGGGCGAAGTCAGCTCCAACGAGCAGTGGCTGCTGAACACCGTCGACCTGGTGATCGGGCCCCTTACGACCCCCTTCCTGGTCGGGAGCATCATGGTGCTCTTCCACGACCGGCGAGTGCGGAGCGAGGCATTCGACCTGGAGACCCTCGCCGGGGCGATGGACCGGCGATGATGCGGATCGCGCGACCCGCTTGATGCGGTTTCCGGCTTCGGCGCACCCCTTGTCGCAGGGACCGTCGCCCTCGGCGGGCCAGCTTCCCTCGGCGGATGAAGTGTCGGGCGTCCTGCGGGAGATCCTCTCCGACCCCGATTTCGCGACCTTCGAGCCTCCACCGTGGCGAAGGCTGCTCGGATGGGTGTGGGATACCCTGAACAATGCGTGGGACTGGCTGCGGCGCCTCATGGGCGAGGACGGGAGCGGAGCAGCCGAGATCGTGGTCGTCCTGGTTGCGCTGGCCGCCCTGGTGGTCATGGCGAGGCTCGCGGCCGCGCACGCACCGAAGTTCCTGGCGAGCCGGGTGGAGGGCGAGCCCGCAACCCAGCCACAGGCCCCCCTGACCGCGCTCGAGTGGTTCGGCACCGCGAGTACGCGGGCCGGTCGTGGCGAGCTCCGCCCCGCGGCGACCGCGCTGTACCAGGGCTTCCTGCTGAGCCTCGACCAGCGGGGGGTCCTTTCGTATCACAAGTCCAAGACGCCCGGTGACTACGCCCGCGAGGTGGCGCGGGGCCGCGCGGCGGGCCGCTCCGCGACGGCGTTCCTGGATTCGTTCCAGGACTTCTCCTTCGGGCTCGACGAGCCCACGCCGACGCGCTATGCCGTCCTGGCAACGGCCGCCCGCGAGGCCGGCTGTCCAACCGACACGACTGAGACGGGTGCGCGCGCAGAGCCCGCGACGGAGCCCGAAGCTCGATGAATGCTCGCGCTCGCGGACTCGCCGGGCTTTCGCGGAAGCCCCTGTTCTGGGTCGGATTGATCCTGGCCGCCGCCCTCGTGGGGGGATTCCTGGCTCGTCCCGAAGGGCAGAGAGCCAACGACGTCCGCCGCAGCCTGTTCCGCACCACACCCGACGGCGTAGCGGCCCTCGCTCGCGGAATCGAACGACTTGGACGGCCCACCGAGGGACGGCTCACGCCCCTTGTGGGCGCCGATCCCGTGCGCGGGACGATCGTTCTGCTCCGGCCGCCCCTGCCGCTGACGCCGCGCGAGGTCAACGCACTGCTGAAGCGGGTGAGGGACGGCGGGACGGTCATCTATGCGCCCTCGTACGCCCCCGCTGCGGGCTTTGTCAGGCGAACGCCGCTGATGGACACCCTCGGCATCGGTTTCCGCTTCCGCACCGCTCGCGACGAGGTGCTCGAACAGCGGCTGGATGGTCCCCGGTGGGGCGACCACCCCCTCACGCGCGGGTTGCCCGAGGCGCCCGAGCCCGTGCACGGGTTGCGCGTCGCGAACCTCGGCGAGAGGGAGCTCGACGGGGAGGGGGTTGAGGTGGTGGAGGGCGCACCGGGTCCCGCGGCGGCGGAAGCGTTGCTGACTGCGAGCGATCAAGCGGGTGGGGAGTGGATGGCCGCCTCCCTGCTCCGGCTGGGTGAGGGTCGCCTGGTGCTGCTCTCGGAAGCCGGCCCTCTTTCCAACGAGAACGCTGCCGACCATCCGCTGTCGGTGCTTGCGGTGCGTGCCGCGCTGCTCTGGACCAGCGAAGCGGACACGGTCTTCTTCGCCGAGTACCACCAGGGGATACGCGGCCAGCGGAGCCGGGCGGAGATACTCTCGGAGTTCCTCCTGGACACCACCGGCGGCCGCTTCACCCTGCACCTCATCGCGGTCGGGTTCCTTGTGCTGGCCTGTGCCGGACTGCGCTTCGGTGCTCCGGCGCCGGCCGTGGCTCCACCCGACCGCGAGCGCCGTTCGCCACTCGAACACGTCTCGGCGCTGGGAGACCTCTACCGCAAGGCCGGGGCGGCAGAGACCGCGGCACTGCTGCTGGTGACGCGGCTCGCCAGGGCCACCCGCAATCCCCCGCCCCGCGACGTGACACAGGCGCAGGCGCTGCTGCAGAGACTCGACACCGACCCCGGCGCGGACACGCCCCTGTATCGGGCGCGCCAGGGTCTGCGCGCCGATCCCCCCGACCTTACGGCGATCGCCGACGCGATCGACGAACACCTCGCAAGGAGATTCAACACGTGACACCTCCAGACGCGGCGCTGCGCCTGCTCGGAGACCTCGAGCAGGTCGTGCTCGGCCAGGAAGCCGTGCTCAGGCAGCTCATGATCACCCTTCTCGCCCGCGGCCATGCACTGGTCGAGGGAGTTCCGGGCACGGCCAAGACACTTGCGGTCAGGGCGCTGGCCAGGGGACTCGGCCTCGACTTCGGCAGGGTGCAGTTCACGCCCGACCTCATGCCGACCGACCTCGTCGGCGTGAACATACTGGGCGATTCCGGCTTCACCTACCGGCCCGGGCCGGTGTTTACCGACCTGCTGCTCGCCGACGAGGTGAACCGGGCGCCGCCCAAGACGCAGGCCGCCCTCCTCGAGGCCATGGAGGAGCGGCAGGTGACCGTCGACGGGCAGACACGTCCCCTGCCCGAGCCCTTTACGGTCTTCGCCACCCAGAACCCGGTTGAGTACGAGGGCACCTATCCCCTTCCCGAAGCGCAGGTGGACCGCTTTCTGATGAAGATCGTGGTCGACTACCCGCCCGAGGAGGCCGAGCGGGAGATCCTCGACCGGCACGAGGCGGGATTCAGGGCCGACGACGCGTTGACCTACCCGATGGGCGACCCGATGACCCGCGAGGAGTTGCTTGGGATGCGGGCCACGGTAAACGGGGTCCACATGGACGAGCGGGTTCGCCGCTATGTGACCGACATCGTTCGGGCGACGCGCGACGATGCGGCCTTTGTGCTGGGAGCCAGTCCGCGCGCGGGTGTCGCGCTCTTCCAGGCGGCCCGGGCCGAGGCGTACCTCCACGGGCGCGACTTCGTCACCCCGGACGACGTCAAGTCGCTCTCCTTCCCCGTCCTGCGACACCGGGTCGTGCTGACCGCCGAGGCGGAGGTGGAGGGCCGCGCCTCCGACGACGAGCTCACCTCGTTGCTCGAGACGCTGGACGCTCCGCGGTAGTGGGCATCAACCTGGTCCCGAGCGGGCGTACGCTGGCCCTGCTCGGAGCTGCTTCGCTCCTCTTTCTGGTGAGCACTCCGCTGGCGCTGGCCGTCGATGCCGTGGTGCTGCTCCTTTGCTCCCTGGACGGCAGACGTACCGCGGCACCGTCGGTCCAACGCGAAACGTCCCGGATTTCGGCGCTGGCGGCCGTCACGGACGTCGTCGTGACCGCGACCAATTCTTCGGCGCGCAGCGTCGTGGTCAGGATGACCGACGACCTCGACCCCTGCCTGCGGCGCGTCGGCGGACCCGGCGGCACAGACGAATGGGAAGACGGTTTCCGGCTGGAAATGCCGGCTCAGTCCGCCGTGCGCTGCACCTACCGAGTAACCCCGCGGACGAGGGGGTTCCTGACGCTGGGAACGATCCACCTGCGGACGCTGTCGCCATGGGGACTCGCCTGGCGCCGGTCGAGGGTCGATGTGTCCCACACCCTCCAGGTGCAGCCGGGTGTGAGGGATCTGCTGCGGGAAAGGAGCGGGTATGCCATCCGGCGCAAGCTCCGCACACCGGGGCCGCGCCGGACCCGGCAGTGGGGTGAGGGTCGCGAGTTCGAGAGTCTGCGCGACTACGTGCAGGGCGACGATCCGCGCGCCATCGACTGGAAGGCGTCCGCCCGGCGAAGAAAGTACGTGGTGCGCAACTACGAGGCCGAGCGCAGCCAGAACATCGTGCTCGCGATCGATGCGGGGCGGCACATGCGCGAACGGCTGTCGCCCGTGCGCGAACGGATCGACTACGCTCTCGGCGCGTGCATGATGGTCGCCAGCCGGGCCCAGAAGTTCGGCGACCGCGTCGGCGTCGTGGTCTTCGACGATCGCATTCGCCACGTATCGCCTCCCAGGCGGGCGGATCCTCCGGCGTTGGCAAGGGTCTTCGCCGGCGTGGAGACACGGCTGGTCGAGCCGAACTACCCGTTGGCGTTCGCGACGCTGGGGCGCACGTTCCGGAAACGGTCGCTGGTCATACTTTTCTGCGATGTCATTGACGGGTCCGTTTCCCGGGCGCTCGTGAATTCGCTCACGCGCATCGGGCGGTCACACCTGCCGCTGGCGATCGCCATCCGGAACCCGGCCCTCGAAGCCGCGGCGACGGAGCGCGTGGCCGAGCCCGACGTTGCATACCATCGCGCCGCCGCCGAGGAGCTGGTGCAGGCGCGGGTCACCACGCTCCAGGTCATGCGTCAGTCGGGGATCCTCGTCGTGGACACCCCGCCGGGAGATGCCCTGGTGCGAACGCTGGACAAGTACGTCGAGATCAAGGAGAGGGGGCTGCTGTAGCAGCCTCGCAGCGCGGCCTACCGGACTACGCCACCCCCGGCGTATCGGGCACGCGCCGGCCCGCGAATCCGCAGTAGAGGACCAGCAGCACGGCGGTTGCGCCGCCGAAGGCGAACTTCGCGGCGGCGGGCAGCTGCATGGGCGAATAGAAGCCCTCGATGAGCCCGGCGACGACCAGCATGAGCGCGGTTCCGGCAATGAGGGACAGGAAGGCCCGGCCACGCTCCATGAGCGCCTCGGCGCGGGTAAGCCGGCCGGGTATCAGAAGGGCCGAGCCCAGGCCGAAGCCCGCCCCGCCGGCGATGCAGATCGCCGTGAGCTCGATGAAGCCGTGGGGGAAGACCCATGCCAGGATCACACCGAGGACACCCTCGTTGCCGTACGCGCCCATTACACCGCCGAGCGACAATCCGTTCACCAGCAGCACGTACAGCGTTCCGGCCCCCGCGAGAAGACCCCCCGCGAACGCAAAAAACGTGACTCCGACGTTGTTGGTTATCAGAGACGACGCGAAGACCGGCATTTCCAGCGCCTCGACCTCGTCGGAAAGGTACCTTGCGTTGATGTTTCCCTTTTCGGTGTTCTCCGCGCGCGTGAGCATCCCCTGCCCCGCCAGCGCACGGCCCAGCAGCGGGTCCTCGCGGACGGCGAAGTACGTGGCCACGGCCGGTCCGTAGAACAGGAGGCTCGCCAGCAGGATGTGGCGCGAGTAGAGGCGCACCGCGCGGGGGAACTCCGCCGCCACCCAATGCCCCAATGACACGGCCACCCGCCCCCGGGCGCGATACAGCAGATTGTGTCCGGCGCCGGCCCAGCGCTGTACTGTACCGAGGAGCCCGGGAGAAGCACCGTAGGTGCGTGCGCGGGCCAGATCGGCCGTGACTCCGCGGTAGAGCTGCCCGAACGCGCGCACTTCGTCCTCCGAAAGGCTCTTCAGACCCCGCTTCCTTCCCTTCTCCACCAGTTCGACGTACCTCGCCCATTCCTCACGCTGTTCGCGGGCCATCGTCGCCGCCTGCAGGCTCGCGCCTCCCCGGCGGGCGGCATGACGCGGCGCCTCAAGCTCGTGGAGCCCGACGAGCTTCTCATCGGCAGTCCGGGTAGCGGCCCCGGGGTCCCCGTCGATGGCGAAGTCCAGGGCTTCGAGGACCGACCTGGCCACGCGGCGGCGCACCTCGTGATCCAGCCTGTCACGACGCGCGACGTAACTGGCGAGCAGTTCGAACTGCTCCACCGACAGCAGTGGCCGCCCCACGCGTGACGGAGGCGGTTCGTCGGTACCGAGCAGCTCGCTGCCCCCGGCATCGCGAACGACGATGGTCCCCGCCACCAGGTCTCCCAGCCTCTGGGCCCTCTTGTTGACGAGGATACAGACGGCCCCGGCCAGCCCGGAAAAAACCGGCTGCAGGTCCACGATCCTGATCAGATTGCGGAGCGCGGAACCCTGGAAGGTCAGGGGTTCGCCACCGGCGTGGATCACGCGCAGTCCGACGACGCGCTTCCCCGGAGTTCGCCCGCCGTCAAGCCCTTCGAAGAGCATGAAGTATCCCCACTGCGCGAAGAACGAGGCGAAGATGAGGATGGTGCGGCTGGCGGACTCGACGACATCGCCGAGCAGACGACTGTAGTACAGCCCCAGGCCAAGCAGCAGTACCGTGCCCGCCATGATGGCGATGTCGATGGCGAGCGCGGCGGCCCGCGACCCCAGATCCGCGAGCACGTAGTCGAGGCGCACGTGCTCGGGCGTGTCCACCGCGACCCGGCGGTGGAGAGCGGTGGAAGACGAAGGTGTGCTCATCTGTTTCGGCTCGGCTGCAGCCCGGCGCCGCGTGGGGCCGCGCTCAGCCCAGTGCCGGAGGAGGGACTTGAACCCCCGACACGCGGATTATGATTCCGCTGCTCTGACCAACTGAGCTACTCCGGCGAGGGGCATCAAAGCTCCAAATCCCGGGTACCCTTGTCAACTGCCCATGCCCGGCCCCCTATTCCCGGCATCACCCGCCATCACGGAGTACGGCAAATGGATCTCGGCTTCTTTCTCATACCGGGGCTCACCACCCTCGGCGTCATCGGCCTTCTGAGTTCGCTTCGCATCCTCTGGGAGTACGAACGCGGGGTGGTCTTCCGGCTCGGCAAGCTCACGCGCGCCAAGGGCCCCGGCATCGTCTTCCTCGTGCCCTACGGCGTCGAGCGCATGAGGAAGATGGACCTGCGCATCATCGCCCTCGACATCGCGCCGCAGGACACGATCACCAAGGACAACGTCAGCTGCACCGTGAACGCGGTGGTGTATTTCCGCGTCGTGGACCCCGCCAAGGCCGTCGTGGAGGTCGAGGACTACTACTTCGCCACCAGCCAGATTGCGCAGACGACGCTCCGCAGCGTGGTGGGCCAGTCGGAGCTGGACGAACTGCTCGCCGAACGGGAGCGGATCAACGAGATCGTGCGGCGCATCATCGACATGGAGACCGATCCGTGGGGGATCGAGGTGACCGCAGTCGAGATCAAGGACATCGACCTGCCCAAGGAGATGAAGCGCGCGATGGCCAAGCAGGCCGAGGCCGAGCGCGAGCGCCGCGGCAAGGTGATCGCGGCCGAGGGCGAATACCAGGCCTCCCGCAAGCTCTCCGCCGCCGCCCAGGTGATCTCCGCGCACCCGGTGGCGCTGCAGCTGCGATTCCTCCAGACCGTGGTCGAGGTGGCCGCCGAGAACAACTCGACCACCCTCTTCCCGATCCCGGTCGACCTCTTCGCCCCCTTCGTCGAGAAGGCGACGGGCGTGCCGGGAGGCGGTTTCCCCCAGGCGATCGACAAGGACGCGGCGGCCCAGCTCGCCGCGGCGACGGTGGAAGCGCTTGGCGCCGGCTCGGGCGAGGTGATGGAGGCCCTGGAGGCGGGAGATGCCGAACGCGTCCTCGAAGGCGCGAAACAGGCGCTGGGGCTGGCCGATTCGGGCACGGCGCAGGAGGAAGAAGGAGAGGACTGACGCGGCCCGCATTGCCGCGCCTGGTCCCAAGGCCGACAATATGTCGTTTCGACATTACATGATGTCGTGTTCTCTTTACATATCGTCCCTGTTGCGCAGCCACCGCAGGATCGACGGCGTGTCCCGCACCTCCTCCTGGACCACCGGTTCCGGCTCGGATATGCGGTACAGGTACTCGCCGTCGCGGATGAACCCGTAGCGCTCCCGGGCGTACCGCTCGAGCATCTCGTCATCCTCGCGCAGGCCGGCGATGCGCGCGCGGAGAGAGTCGATCTGGCGGTGCACGCGCCGTGTCTCGGCACGCGTGGCGGCCAGCTCGTCCTCGGCGCGGCGGGCATCCAGAACCGAGTGGTCTCCCCCCGCCATGGCGAAGTAGGCCGCCACGATGATGACCCCCGGAAGGAACAGTCTCCGGGACCTCTTCACGGCAGCACCTCCTTCCCGGCGTAGCGGGCCCGCGCCCCCAGCGCCTCCTCGATGCGGAGCAGCTGGTTGTACTTGGCCACGCGGTCGGTCCGGCTGGGTGCCCCCGCCTTGATGAGCCCGGCGCCGGTCGCCACGGCCAGGTCGGCGATGAAGGTGTCCTCGGTCTCGCCCGACCGGTGCGAGATGATCGTCCCGAACCCGGCCTCCTGTGCCACCCGCACCGCATCCATCGCCTCCGTCAGCGTCCCGATCTGGTTGACCTTGACCAGGATGGCGTTGGCGGCGCCGCTCTCCATGCCGCGCTCGAGGCGGTCGAGGTTGGTCACGAAGAGGTCGTCGCCCACGATGTGGCAGACCGGTCCCACGCTGCGGGTCAGCGCGGCCCACCCGTCCCAGTCGTCCTCGTCGAGGGGGTCCTCGACGCTGGCGAGCGAGAAGCGGCCGATCATCTCTTCCCAGAAGGCGACCATCCCGGTGGTGGGCAGGGACTCGCCCGAGGACTTGCGGAAGGTGTAGCGCCCGTCCGCGTACAGCTCCGAAGCGGCCGCGTCGACGGCGAGCACGAGGTCCTCGCCGGGGCGATAGCCCGCCGCCCCGATCGCCTCCAGCACGACTTCGGCGGCCTCGGCGTCGGATCCGAGGTCGGGGGCGAAGCCGCCCTCGTCCCCGACGGCGGTGCTCTTCCCCGCGGCGGTCAGGACGCCCTTCAGCGCGTGGAACACCTCGGTAGCCATGCGCAGCCCCTCCGAGAACGACACCGCGCCCACGGGCAGGACCATGAACTCCTGGATGTCCACGTTGTTCGAGGCGTGCGCACCGCCGTTCACGATATTCATCATCGGGACGGGGAGGGTGCGGGCGTCGTCCCCGCCCAGGTACCGGTAGAGCGGGAGGCCGGTCTCCGATGCCGCCGCCCGCGCCGCGGCCATCGAGACGGCAAGGATCGCGTTGGCGCCTAGCCGCCCCTTGGCGGCCGTCCCGTCCAGCTCGCACATGGTGCGGTCGAGGTCGCGCTGCTCCCGCGCCTCGAAGCCGCGCAGGGTGGCGAGGATCTCCCCGCGGATGTTCGCGAGCGCGTTCCGCACCCCACGGCCCAGATAGCGCCCCGGGTCGCCGTCACGCAGCTCGACCGCCTCGTGACGGCCGGTCGAGGCGCCGCTGGGCACGGCCGCGCGGCCCCTGTGGCCGGACTCGAGCACCACCTCGGCCTCCACCGTGGGGTTCCCCCGGGAATCCAGGATCTCGCGACCGCGGATATCGATGATCGCCGACATGCCCGACGCTACGCTGTTCCGTTCATGGGGCCGTTCCGTTCATGGGGCTGTTCCTTCATGACGCTTCCCCGTTCATCAGTCCGACCAGCGCGTCGCGGCACTCCCGCGACAGGCGGTTGCGGTCCCGCAGGGTCAGCCCCTCCGTACTGATGGGGTTGCCCACGACGACGGTGGCCGTTCCCGGCCGGATCTCCCAGCTGCCCTTCTTCATGATCGCGCGCGTACCCATGATCGCCACGGGAAGCACCGGCACCTGGGACTTGATGGCCATGACGAACGCGCCCTTCTTGAAGCGGCCCAGTTCACCGGTCGGCGAGCGCGTCCCCTCGGGGAACATGATGATGGTGCGCCCCTCGCGCAGCAGATCGTCGGCCCGCTTGAGCGAGGCGATGGCCGCCTGCTGGTCGGAACGGTCGATGGCGATGTTGCCCACCCTTTCCCAGGCGGCGCCGACGACCGGAATCTTCGACACCTCCCTCTTGCCCACGAAGGCGAACTTGCGCCTGAGCGCGCCTCCGAGGGCAAAGATGTCGAACCAGCTCTGATGGTTCGCAACCAGGATCTGGCCGCGTCCGAGACCGATCCGCTCCCCGTGCCTGACCACCAGACGCGTCCCCGAACCGCGCAGAACGATCGAGGCCCATTCGCCCGTCAGGCCGTCCGCGACCCTGCGGAAGTGGCGCGGCCACAGGAAGTAGTACAGGACCGCACGCCCCCCCGAGAAGACGGTCGCGCCGACCATCACGACGTAGGTCCAGGCGATCCGGATCAAGGTGCCTGCCCGCCGGGGGGAGCCGCGAAGTGATCGTATCCGCCGCGGCCGGGGTCGATGCGCCGACCCTCGCGGTCCTCCAGCACGACGCCGGCGCCACGCTCGACCGACCCGATCCGTGTGACTCGCACGGTCATCTCCTGTCCCAGCTCCAGTATGCGGGTTCGCGTGCCGGGGGGGGCAGTAAACATTAGTTCATAATCTTCGCCCCCTTCGAGGGCAACCTTCAAGTCCCCCCCGGCCACGGGATCGAGAGGCAGCAGCGCCTGCCGGAGGCGCAGCTCCACACCCGATGCGCGTGCGATGCGCCTGGCATCGGTGACGAGCCCGTCGGAGACGTCGATCATCGCGCGGGCCAGATTCAGCCCCGCAAGCGCGACACCCAGCGGCACCCGGTCGGGCGGAGCGGCGAAGCGGTCTTTCGCAGCCGGTGCGGGTCGTACGCCGGCCGACCACGCCGCAACCGCCGCCCCGGCGCCGCCCAGTTCGCCGGACACCCACACGTCCTCGCCCGGTTCCGCCCCGCTCCGCAGCACCGGCGCACGCGCGCGTCCGACGGCGACCACGTCCACCACCGCCGGACCCGGCGAGCGGCCGACGTCGCCCCCCACGATCGGTGCGGCCACTCGGTCTCCCGCCCGACGGAGCCCGCGCTGCAGCTCTTCGCACATGACCGGGTCGCCGGACACGGCCATCGAGACCAGCAGCGCCCCCGGGCGCGCCCCCATCGCCGCCATGTCGCTGAGCGCCGCCGCCCCGGCCCGGAAGCCCACCTCGGCCGGAGCGATCCAGTCGAAGTCGAAGTGCACGCCCTCGACCATCATGTCCGTGGAGATGACCAGCCCCCCGCGCAGCACCGCGGCGTCGTCGCCCGGACCCACCAGCACGGCGCGGCTTCCCTTCCACCCGATGGCCACCAGCCGTTCGATGAGGGTGCTCTCGTCCATCGGGGCGGCCACGGGCGTGGCCTAGCGGGGTGCGGCCTGGTCGAAGGTGACGAACGGGAAGGGCAGCGCGGTGACCGGCGCACTGCGGTCGGCGAGCGCGGCGGGGATCCCCTCGATCACGTCGGACGGCATGAGCGACGGGCCGAGCGCCGCGGCGGCGGCGGAACGGCCGGTGACGTGCAGCGCCAGCCCGCAGGCCGGCACCGCCTCCGCCCCCTGGGCCAGAAAGCACCCGATCGCGCCTGTGAGCACATCGCCCATGCCGGCCACGGCCAGCGACGAGGTCTCTTCGGTGGTGCTGACCAGGAGGCCGCCGCGCGGATCGGCCACGAGCGACGGCGCGCCCTTGAGCAGCGTGACCGCGCCCCTCGCGGCGGCGAAGGCACGGGCCGCGCCGATGCGATCGCCCTGCACATCGCGAACGGACCTGCCCGTGAGCCGGGCCATCTCGCCCGGGTGGGGGGTCACCACGATGCTTCCGTCGCCGGGGAGCTCCAGGTCGTCGTCACCCGCTAGCAGCGTGAGCGCATCCGCGTCGAGGACGGCCGGCCGGTCGCCGCGGACCTTAAGGGCCACCTTGAGCTGGCGGGCCGCGGCCGGGTCCGTCCCGAGCCCGGGCCCCACCGCCAGGGCATCGCTCGCGCCGATCGCGGTCCTCAGCGCCTCCTCGTCGCCCGCATCCACGAAGATGATCTCCGGGACCTCCAGGATCGGGTCGCGCGCGTCGCGGGAGGCGCACACCCGCACCATCCCTGCACCGCAGCGAAAGGCGGACCTCGCGGCGAGAATCGCCGCCCCCGGCATCGCCGATCCCGCGACGATGGCCAGGGAACCCACCGCGTTCTTGTGGGTTGCGGCGCCGCGCCGTGGCAGGTGACGGGAAGCCCAGCCGGGGGTCACCAGCCGGGCCCAGCCCGGGTCTGGATCCGGTGGAAAACCGATCTCCACGGCGACGATGCGGCCGCAGTGCGTCCGGCCCGGGTGCAGGAGCGTGCCGAGCTTCGGCCACCCGAACGCTATGGTCAGCTCCGCCCGGATCGCGCTCCCGGGAACGGCTCCCGTCTCGCCGTCCACGCCAGAGGGGGTGTCGAGCGCCACGATCGGACGGCCCGCGGCCTCGGCTTCTTCGATCGCCGCCGCATATCGCGCCCGGGGCGCGCCCCGGATCCCGGTCCCCAGCATCCCGTCGATCACGACCGCGGAATCCCGCAGTACGCTCGGCGCGGCGTCCGCCGATGCATCGTTCTCGCGGAAATGCACGGTCGGCACCTCCCAGGCGTGCAGCACGGGATCCTCGGGGAAGCGCTTCCCCACCACGACGGACGTCACGGTCCGCCCCCAGGCCGCCAGCGACCGCAGGCAGACCAGCGCGTCGCCGCCGTTGTTGCCTGAACCGACGAGGGCCGCCACCGGCCCTTCGGGAAACAGGTGCTGGACGATCAGCGCCGTCTGCCGTCCGGCGTTTTCCATGAGCGCCGGTTCGGGAACGCCGCGTCCTTCGATCGCAAGGCGGTCGAAGGCGGCAGCCTGGTGCGAGGTGGGCGCGCGAACATCCGGTGGGCCGAGCGGCCGGGCCGGGCTGCGCGGGGTCATGCCTACTTGTAGCTCTGTCCGATCGACCGGCCGAAGGTGATTTCGCCGTTGTCAATGCGAATGTTGAAGCCGCAATCCGGGTTTGAGCAGACCCAAGCCTTGTACCGGATCGGGGCCCCGTCGCGCCCGTAGTCCGACATCGGCAGCAGGACTCCGTCTCCGCACTTCTTGCACGCAGTGTATCCGTTCTCCACCATCGCGTCAGCCCCCTGTCTGGTTAGTCCTGCAGCACGAAGCCGTCGGGCAGCAATCCTGATCTCTCACTGATATTCGAACTGCGCTTCATCTGCAACCATCCACGGGTATTCGGCGTCGAAGACGTCCTCAAAATCGAAAACATCGTGGAAATCCCTGCGCCGGTCCTCCTCCCGCTTGACGAGAAGACCAACATCGACGAGGGCAAAGACGATCTCGCCCAGATCGTCGGTGCAATGGATGCCCCAGTGCTCAAGCACCGTGCGGGCGAGCGGGCCGTACTGGTCGATCGCGAGTCCGCAGACACCCTCGGCCAGCTCGCGGCCCGAAATGTGGCGTCTCTCCTCCAGCCCGGAAATGACGAGTCGGAGCGAATCGAGGAGAAAGACGTAGGCCTGCGGATGGTAGCGGGGGTAGCTCTCCCGCAACCGGGACATCAATTCGGCCGATTCGCACGCGTTCATGGTGTGCAAAGTTAACCCGTACCGGTGGCCCCGCCAATTCTGTCAGCGCCGCTCAGCGGTGGCCCGCTCAACGAAACAGGGGAAACGCCGCACACAGCTCCGTGGTGCGGGCGCGCGTGCGGGTGATCAGCGTGTCGTCGCGGGGCCGGTCGAGGATGTCCGCAATCCAGCCTCCGATCCGGGTCATCTCGTCCGGACCCATGCCGCGGGTGGTGAGGGCCGGGGTCCCGATGCGGAGCCCGGAGGTCACGAAGGGCGACCGGGTCTCGCCCGGCACGGTGTTCTTGTTGACCGTGATTCCGCCGCGCTCGAGAGCCCGCTCGGCGTCCTTGCCCGTGAGATCCCGGTCGCGCAGATCCACGAGCATCAGGTGGGTGTCCGTGCCACCGGACACCAGCCGGACGCCCCGCTCCACGAGGGTGCGCGCCAGCACGCGTGCGTTCCTCACGACATTGCTGCCGTACTCCCGGAACACTGGCGAGAGCGCTTCGCCCAGGGCGACGGCCTTTGCCGCGATCACGTGCATGAGAGGGCCCCCCTGAATGAACGGGAAGACCATCTTGTCGATGATCCTGGCGTGGGCCTCCCGGCACATTACAAGGCCGCCACGGGGGCCGCGCAACGTCTTGTGGGTCGTCGTCGTCACGACGTCGGCGTGCTCGACCGGACTGGGGTGGCATCCCGCGGCAACGAGGCCGGCGAGGTGGGCGAGATCGACGACATGGACGGCCCCCGCCTCGGCCGCGATTTCGCCGAAGGTTCTGAAGTCGAGCGCGCGCGGGTAGGCGGAAGCCCCGGTCACGATGAGTTTGGGGCGCTCGCGGCGCACCGTGTCGCGGACCATGTCGAAGTCGATCCGCCCATCCGACTCGCGCACCCCGTAGGCCGCGACACGGAAAAGGCGCCCGCTGAAGTTCACGGGGGATCCGTGGGTGAGGTGGCCGCCGTGACTCAGGTTCATGCCCACGATTCCGTCGCCCGGCTGCAGGAATGCGAAGTAGGCGGCCATGTTGGCCTGGGCACCCGAGTGGGGCTGCACGTTGGCGTGGTCCGCGCCGAAGAGCTCGACGGCGCGGGAACGCGCCAGGTCCTCGACGCGGTCGGCGAACTCGCAGCCGCCGTAGTAGCGCCTTCCCGGCAGTCCCTCGGCGTACTTGTGCGTGAAGACCGTGCCCATGGCCTCCCGAACCGCCGGAGACGCAAAGTTCTCGCTCGCGATCATCTCGAGTTGGCCGAGCTGGCGGGATTCCTCGTCGAGCACCGCCTGGTGAACGACCGCGTCGGCCTGCTTGAGGTGTTCCATTCGCGTCTCCTCAGGCCGTGAGCGAGCGGCCGATGACCAGCCTCAGGATCTCGCTGGTGCCCTCGTAGATCTCGGTGGCCTTGGCGTCCCTCATCAGCTTCTCGACCGGGTATTCGCGCATGAAACCATAGCCGCCAAAGATGCGCACCGCCTCCTCGGTGACCAACCCCGCCGTCTCGCTGGCCATCAGCTTGGCCATGGCCGAGCGGGCGGTGACCGACACGGCGTCCGCGACGGGCACGTCGCGGGTCTCCCATGCCCGGGCCCCGTCCATTACCAGGGCCCTCGCGGCCGCGATCCGCGTCGCCATGACGGCGAGCTTACTCCTGATTGCCCCGAACGCCGCGATGGGACGACCGAACTGCCGCCGCTCGCGGGCATACCCGATGGCGTGTTCCAGCGCCGCGCTGGCGATGCCGACCGCCTGGGCCCCTATCCCGAGCCGGCCGAGGTCGAGTGCCTCCAGCGCGTATCCGAGCCCCCTTGCCGGATCCCCCACGAGGCGGTCCGCCGCGATCTGCACGTCGTCGAGTTCCACTTCGACCGTCTCCGAGGCGCGCAGCCCCATCGTCCGCTCCCGCTTGCCGACCCGGTACCCCGGCGACGACCTGTCGACCAGGAATGCTCCGATGGGGTTCCGGCCCGAATCGACGTCCCCGGTCCTGGCGAAGACCAGCATCACGTCGGCCCGCCCGCCGTTGGTGACCCACTTCTTCGCGCCCGAGATCGTCCAGCCGCCGTCCGTCCGCCTCGCCGTGGTGGTCATCGACGCGGGGTCGCTTCCCGCCCGCGCCTCCGACAGCGCGAAGCCGGCGATCCTGGCTCCGGAGGCGAGCTCAGGCAGCCAGGCCGACTTCTGTTCATCGGTCCCGTGCGTCATGAGCACGTATGGAACCGGGCCGTTCTGGATGTGAAGGGTGAGGGCGAGCGCGGCGTCGCCCCGCGCCAGCTCCTCGAAGGCGACCAGGTAGGTGGGGAGGTCCAGTTCCAGACCGCCGTACCGCTCCGGGACGAGCATGCCCAGAAACCCGAGTTCGGCCAGCCTGTCCAGGACATCGCGATCGAATGCGCCGTTCCGGTCCCAGTCCGCCGCGCGGGGCGCGATTTCACCGGCGGCGAATTCGCGGGCAAGATCGCGGATCGCCTGCTGGTCGGCGGTCAGCAGGGTCATCGCGATCGCGGCGTGTAGGAATGAAAACCTCGGCCCGTCTTGCGCCCCAGCCACCCGGCCGCCACGTACTGGCGCAGCAACGGACACGGGCGGTAGCGGTCGTCGCCGAGCTCGCGGTGCAGGACCTCGAGGATATTCAGGCACGTATCGAGGCCGATCAGGTCGGCGAGCGCGAGCGGACCCATCGGGTGGTTCATTCCCAGCGTCATCACCGTGTCGATGGACTCCGCCTCGGCAACCCCCTCCATGAGCGCGAAGATCGCCTCGTTGATCATGGGCATGAGCACCCGGTTCGATACGAAGCCCGGGAAGTCGCGCACCTCCACGGGCGTCTTCCCCAGCCTGCGCGACAGCTCCATCACGGCCGCGGTGGTGGCGTCGTCGGTGCCGAGGCCCCGGATGACCTCGACGAGGCGCATGACCGGCACCGGGTTCATGAAGTGCATCCCGATAACCTTCTCCGGCCGACCGGTCCGCGCCGCGATCGCGGTGATGGAAATCGAGGAGGTGTTCGAAGCGAGGATCGCGTGCGGCGGCGCCACGGCGTCGAGTTCCGCGAAGATGCGGCCCTTCAGTTCGGCGACCTCCGGGACCGCCTCGATGACGAGGTCGGCGCGCGCGGCCGCCGCGAGCGAGTCCTCCGGCTCGATCAGCGCGAAGGCCCGGTCACGGTCGGCGGCCGTGATCCGTCCCTTGCCCGCCTGGCGGTCGAGGTTGCGGGCGATGGTCGCCGTGCCGCGCTTCAGGGCCGCGGGATCGGCGTCGACGAGCGTGACCCGCAGACCCGCGAGGGCGCAGACGTGCGCGATGCCGCTGCCCATCGTGCCCGCCCCGATCACCGCAATCCGCTCCATGGTCATGAGTCCGTCCCGTCGCGGGCCGGCAGCCCGTGCGCGAACCAGCCGGCGCCGGACTCCAGGCCGTTCCTTGCACGGGCTGCGAGGAAGCCGACCGCCGCGAGGAGCCCCGCCGTGGCCGCCAGGCCGCCCTCCAACCCGAAATCACCTCCAGTGATCAGGGCGTTTCCGGGTCGTGCGACCTCCACGAGGGGCGCGTCCACGATGGTGAGTCCGCTCACCGGCAGATCGGCGAGGAAGGTGACTGCGAAGTTCCACCCCAGGTGCAGGCCGATCGCCCACCACAGGCTGCCGGTGACCAGCAGGACCATGCCGAGCAGCAGGCCGGCGAGGGCGATGTTGACCAGGGCCAGCAGACCCACGTGGGGGTTGGCGCCGTGCAGGATGGAGAACGCGATCGTCGTGAGCACCAGGGCCGTGGCGGCGCCCCACCGCTCCATGAGCACGCGCATCGGGTACCCGCGCAGGAGCAGTTCCTCGGCGGCGGCGGGACCGAAGAGGACGACCACGGTCCAGGCCGCGGTGGAAAGGTACTGGAGCACCGTGCCCTGGTCGGAACCGTAGCGGAGGCCGCCGGCCGCAACCGCCAGGACCAGAACCGGGATCACGATGACGATGCCCAGGAGGAAACCGCCTCCAGACCCCGAGAGGGACCCCGACCTGCTCAGCCACAGGTCGCTCAGCGGGCGACGTCCGTCGTATCGCAGGATCAGGATGGACGCGCCGAGTGCGGCGAGAAGCGTCATGGCGCCCTGCACGCTCACGCGTTCGACGGCGTCCCCGGCCATGAGCGCCGCGCCGACCAGAAGCGCCACGAAGATCGCCGCGAAACCGCCGAGGCGGACCAGAGCGCCGATGGCTTTCTTCATGGTGCGCAGCCCCCGGGGAAAGCCCGGGGCGGCGGGACGCGGATCAGCGCCGCCGACCCCTCGCCACGATCTGGCGCGTCACCACGAAGCAGATGACCGCCTTCACAACGGCCCCGACCAGGAACGGCTGCACCGCGGTGAGGAACAGGGCGCCGGGTCCGGAATCGGTGACCACCGAGAGCCAGCCCGCCCCCATGATGAAGATCACCGCCGATCCGACGACCAGCGCTATCGCGGTGCGCAGCGCTTGTCCTTCGGAGCCGGAGATCCACCCCACCAGCGCTGCGGCGAGAGGGAAGGCCATCAGGTATCCGCCCGTGGGGCCGAAGATCCAGGGCAGGCCCGCCCCGCCCATGGCGAAGACGGGGACCCCCGCCACCCCGAGGCCGAGGTAGAGCAGCTGGGAGGTCGCACCCGCCACAGGGCCCAGGAGCGCGCCGGCCAGCAGCACGAACAGGGTCTGCAGCGTCATCGGCACGGGGGTAATCCCCAGCGGAACCGCAACGTGGGCCCCGAGGGCGGTCAGCAGCGCGAACAGCGCCACGGCGATGGGCATCGCCAGGGACCGGCGCCCACTCGCCTCGGGTGCGAAAAACGACACCTTCGCATGCGAATCGATCATTCTTGGTCCTCTTCAGTTCCTTCGCACGGCCAGCGCAACGGCGTTGCCGCCACCCAGGCAGAGTGTGGCCAGGCCGGATTCGACGTCGCGGTCGGACATTGCCGCCAGGAGCGTCACCAGAATCCGCGCTCCGGAAGCCCCCAGCGGATGGCCCAGCGCCACCGCCCCGCCGTTGACGTTCACGCGCTCCGGATCCATCCCCAGCGCACGCATGTCCGCGATGGCCTGGACGGCGAAGGCTTCATTCATCTCGACCAGCCCATAGTCGCCGACGCCGGTCCTCTCCCGCTTCATAAGGTTGCGAACCGCGACCACTGGTGCAAAGAACAGGTCCCGCGGCTCGGTTCCGCCCGCCGCATACCCGGTAATCACGGCCCGCCATGGAAGCCCGTTCGCTTCGGCGTACTCCCGGCTGGCCACGACCAGCGCCGACGCGCCGTCGTTGAGACCGGGCGCATTCCCCGCCGTGACCACGAGCTCGTCCAGCCCCTTCGGGGCGTCGCGGGCAAATGCCGGGCGCAGACGGCCCAGCCGTTCCAGCGAAGTGTCCCTCCTGGGGCTTTCGTCGGTATCGACGACCGTCCTGCCCCGGCGCGTCTCCACGCCCACCGGCACGATCTCGGACCCGAACCTGCCTGCGTCGATGGCGGCGGTCGCCTTGCGGTGCGATCCGAGCGCAAAGGCGTCCGCCTCGGCCCGCGTGACCCCCGCCCTGGCGGCGGTGTACTCCGCATGGCCCCCCATGTGGCACTGTCCGAACGAGCACCAGAGTCCGTCATGGACCAGTCCGTCCTGCATTGTGCGGTCGCCGAACTTGACCCCGCCGCGATGCCCGCGCACGTAGTACGGCACGTTCGACATCGATTCGAAGCCTCCGGCCACCACGAGCCGCGCGTCTCCGGCCCGGATCGCCTGCGCGGCCAGCATCACCGCCTTGAGTCCGGAGCCGCACACCTTGTTGACGGTGACCGAGGGAACGCTCGGCGGGATCCCGCCGTTCACCGCGGCCTGGCGGGCGGGCGCCTGGCCTACGCCGGCGCTCACCACATTGCCCATGATGACCTCGTCGACGTCGTTGACGTCCATGTCGGCCCTGGCAACCGCCTCGCGCACGGCCACCGCCCCGAGGTCCGGCCCGGACAGGGGGCTCAGTCCTCCGAGAAAGCGTCCGATCGGGGTGCGGACGCCATCGATGATTACCGGGGTTGTCGCCGGACGGCTCACGTGATCTCCAGGGTGCGGCGCCTCTCGGTGGGCGGGCCGTGGCTGTGAATGGCCACACCGCGCCTGACCATTATACCAGTGTGCGCGAGCGGCGCGGTAGACCGGAACGGGCAAACAGATCCCGCTGCCCCCGCCGCGTCTTCCGGGGCCGGTAGCGCTTCAGCGAGTGAAGGTCGCCGATCCCGAGGTTCTCCGCGCGGTCCAGCAGCCGAAGCAGGATCCTCGCGGTGGCGAGCGCGTCCCCGTAGGCCCGGTGGCGCTGGTGGATGGAGATGTCGAAGTAGTCGGCCAGCGCGTCGAGATTCCGGTGGTGCAGTTCGGGCACCAGCCGGCGGGTGAGGCTGATCGTGCAGAGGCGCTGGACCTCGGGGACATCGCCGAGCGCGTCTCCCAGCTGCGCCCTGATCCAGCCCCAGTCGAACTTCGCATTGTGCGCGACGAAGACCCGGCCCGCGACGCGGCGGAACACCTCTTCGGCGACCTCGTCGAACGCGGGGGCGTCGAAGAGCATGTCGTCGGAGATCCCGGTCAGGCGCGCGGTCGCGGGGTGGACGCGGCGGCCGGGGTGCACCAGCGTGTGGAAGGCGTCGGTGACGCTGCCGCCGCGGACCTCGACGACCGCGACTTCGGTGATGCGGTGGCCGGTTTCGTAGCGGCCCCCGGTCGTCTCCACGTCCACCACCGCGTAGCATAGGCGGGAAAGAGGGGTGCCGGGGGGACGGGCGCCCCCGCGCAGGCTCCAGCGGCCGTCGGCGTCGACCTGGAAGCGCGGGTCGTCGCCCAGCAGCGCGAAGACGGCCCGGGCGGCCGCGCCCGCGTGGCCATTCAGCCCGAGGACTTCGCGTGCCAGGTGGGTGGTGGGCGCGGGACCGCGCCGCAGCACGGTCCAGGCGAGCTGGAGCAGTGATCGGCGACCGTCCTCCGGGGTCACTGCCGACTGCGGGTCAGGGCGTGGGAGAGACTCTCGAGTTCGACGAGCATGCTCACGTTGCGCAGGGCCACGTCGTCCGGTACGCGCAACTGCACCGGCGCGTAGTTGAGCACCGCCTTGACGCCCGCGGCCACCACCCGGTCGACGAGGGACTGGGCGACGCGCGCCGGGACCGCCACGATCACAAGGTCGATTCCGTCTTCCTGCAGGACGCACTGCAGGCCCTTCTCGTCCCGGATCCGGACGTCGCCGAGGCGGGACCCCACCTTGCACGGGTCGTTGTCGATCACGGTGACGATGTTGAAGCCGCGCCGCCGGAACGGCTCGTACTCGAAGAGCGCCGTCCCGATGCGTCCTGCGCCCAGCAACGCGACCCGCCACGTCGAATCGAGGCCGAGCACGGTGCGGAGCACGCGCGTGAGCGCGGGGACCGAATAGCCGAGGCCGCGCTTCCCGACGGAACCGAGGTGGGAGAGGTCCTTGCGCACCTGTGCCGCGGTGGTGCCTCCGCGATCGGCGAGCACGCCGCTGGCCACGTTGCTGATGCCTGAACGCCCGAAGTCCTCCAGGTAGCGCAGGTAGAGGGAGAATCGCCGGACCGTGGCGTCGGGAATCCTGTTTGTCGGAATCCTGTTTGTGAAAGTGTTCACAAGTGGAAGTTAGACGCGCGGTCCCGGTCTCGCCAAGAGCCTGGCGCTCAGTTCCACGTAGTCCTGCGGCGAGAGGCGTTCCGGCCGGAGCGACGGCGACAGGCCCCTCGCCCCCAGCGCCTCCTCGACGGCGGCCGCGGTGCACCGCAGCTCCGGGTGGCGCCGCAGTATCGTCCCCATCTGCTTGCGCCGCCACGAGAAGGCCGCGCGCGTGAGGATCCGGACGCGTTCGGCTTCCTCGGCAGTGAGGCGCGACGGGGACAGCGGAGTGATCCTGATCGCCACGGACTCGACCCTGGGCACTGGCCGGAAAGCCTGGCGCGGCACCTTGCACACTCTCGTCGCCCGCGCGTGAACCGCCACTCCCACCGAGAGCGCGCCGTACGTCTTCGTCCCGGGTCCGGCCATGATCCGCGCCGCGACCTCGGCCTGCACCGTGAGGACGATGTCGGCGGGGTACGGCAGCCGGAGCAGACGGAAGATGATCGGCGTGGTGATGTTGTACGGGATGTTGCCCGCGACGTGGGTGCGGCCCCAGTCGGCCGTGAGGGCGGCGAGATCGGCCGCAAGAATGTCGCCGTGGACGATCTTGACCTGCGGATGGTGCTCGTAGCGCGCGGCCAGTGCGGCCGCCAGTTCGTCGTCCAGCTCCACGGCCGTGACCACGGCGCCGGACTCCGCCAGGTGGCGGGTGAGCGCTCCCTGGCCCGGCCCGATCTCCAGCACCGGCTCACCCGGCACTGCCCCCACGGCTGCCGCGATCTTGCGCTGCAGGTTGGGGTCGACGAGGAAGTTCTGCCCGAGCGACCGTTTGGCCCGCCGTCTCATGACGTGCGCAGAATGACCGCCGTCCGGTCGTCGGCGGGGATCGACGGTACGGCGTCGCGCGACATTTCGAAGAGGGTGTCGAGGATCTCGGACACCGGGCGGTGGCGGTTCGCGGCCACCGTGTCGAGCACCCGTTCCTCGCCCGTGCTGCGGCGGGACCGGGCCAGGGTATCGGAGAGGCCGTCGGTGAAGAGTAGCAGCAGATCCTCGCCCGGACGCCACCGCAGGTTCGACTCGCCGTAGGGCGTGGGGCCGATGCCCATCGGGGGGTCCGTGGCGAACAGCCGACGCGGCGTGCCGTCCGCCTGCACCACGAACGCGTGCGGATGTCCCGTGTTCGAATACGCGATTCCGGACCGCCCGGGCGCCAGCACGCAGTAGCAGAGCGAGAGGTACATCTCGGTGGACTCGAGTTCGTCGCCGATCGCCCGGTTCAGGTACTCGAGCACCGCTGCCGGCGCCCTGCCCTCCTCGGCGTAGATCGTGGCAGCGCTCATCACGAGGGCCATGATCAGCGCGGCGGGGAAGCCGTGTCCCGAGACATCGCCGATCATCACTCCCACCCTGCCCCCCGAGAGCTGGATCACCTGGTAGAAGTCGCCGCCGACGGACGCCGCCGGGACCACGCGGGCAGCGGCCTCCACCCCCTTCATGCGCGGAATGGGAGGCAGGAGCTTCAACTGAAGGTCGTGGGCCAGCTGCATCTCCCGGGTAGCGTGTTCGCGCGCCATTTCCTCGCGCATGCGCCGGTTGGCCTCCAGCGCCGCCTCCAGATCGGCGCGGGTCGTCTCGGCCTGCCGGGCCAGCTCCGCCGATCGCGCGATCGTGGCGGCGAGAATTCTGGTGACGTCGTCGTCATCGTGTCCCGGCAGCCTGATATCGTGCCGCGCGGCGCCGGCAGCACGCGCGTCCTCACCGGTCGGTGCCGGCGTATCGGCGCCCCGGTCCCCCCCGCCCGGATCGCGGAGGACCAGGGTGACTGAGTTCCCCTCGGGGTTGAAGTGCACCTCATCCATCAGGGCGCGCATCAGAAAGACCCCGCGGCCGTCGGGCCGCAGCAGGTTCGCCGGCAGGCGCGGATCGGGCACGCGATCGGGGTCGAAACCGCGGCCCTGGTCGGAGACGGACGCCCGCACCTCTCCGGGCCGGACACGGAGTTCGACCCGAACGCGGCCTCCGGGTTGGTTGCGGTTGCCGTACAGCATGGCGTTCGAGAGCGCCTCGGTCAGCCCGACGCGAAAGTTGAACAGCAGCAGCCGCCGGTCCAGCCGCGCGTGCGCGCAACACGCGACCGCGTGGTCGACCGCCCTCTCGATGGCACCGATGTCGTTGGGGAGTTCGAAAATCACTCCCGGGGGGGCGTCGGGTCCCGCCGGCGGGGGATCGGCCGGCCGGCCGGACTCCCGCGCAGGTTGCCGCGGTTCCCTAATCGGACAGTGCCTGCTCGAGGGAATCGCGGATCTCGAAGAGGGTGTGGAGCTTGGTGAGTTCGAAGAGCCTCTGCAGCTCCTCGCTCAGCGAGGCAAGCCGAAGCTCGCCTCCGAGTTCGCGCACCCGCTTGGAGAGGCTGATCAGAATGCCGAGGCCGGACGAGTCGATGTACCCGGTGCGTGCGAAGTCGATGACAAAACGGCGCGCCCCGCCTTCCAGCTCCTCGAGCACAAGCCGTTTCAGCTCGTGGCGGTTGCCCACGATGAGCTGTCCGTCGACGTCGACGACCGTGGCGTTTCCGACTATTCGCGCCTTGAATGACATGTGCCTCATTCCGGGGGTTGTGGTCCGGTTGGATTCCGCCGGCCCGCGGACGCGGAGGCCGCTTGCGCAGGACGCCGGGGTGCAACGCAACATAAAAACTTGTCACCCGGGGTGCTTGATCAGCCGGGCTTGGACGCCATGAGCGCGGTGATCGCAGCCACCAGGACGATGTCCGAGGAGGAGGCTCCCCGCGATAGGTCGTTGACCGGGGCCCTGAGCCCCTGGAGGATGGGTCCCAGGGCCACCGCCCCCGCGAGCCGCTGCACCAGCTTGTAGGCGATGTTGGCGGCGTCGAGGTTCGGAAAGACGAGGATGTTGGCGCCCCCGCCCACCACCGAATCCGGCGCCTTGACACGCGCGATCTCCGGCACGAGCGCCGCATCTGCCTGCAGCTCACCGTCCGCGGTAACGTCCGGGTGCCATGCGCGGAAGCGCTCCACGGCCTCCCTGACCGCTTCGACCGAACGTCCCCCGGCGCTCCCCAGGGTGGAGTAGGAGAGGAAGGCCACGCGGGGTTCGTCGCCGATCACCTGGCGCCGCAGGCGCACGGCCTCGGCCGCGATCTCCGCGAGGCGGCGGGGGCCGGGCCGGGGGACAACGGCCGGGTCGGTGAAGGTCAGCACCTCGGCGCCGGAGCCGCGGAATGCGGGGACCTCCATGAAGAAGGACGAGGACAGGGTGCGCACGCCGTCCCGCAGGCCCACGTCGCCGAGCGCGGTACGGATGACGCGCGCGGTCGTGTGCACCGCGCCGGCCACGACACCATCCACCCGGCCCGTGCACAGCATCGCCGCCGCCCTTTGCAGGGTGCTGCCCGCGGTGTCGGCGCCGCCCTGTTCTCCTCCCTCCCCCTCCCTCAGGAGAACGGGACGGACCACCGACCTCCGCGCGAGGATCGCCGCCGCCTCCACAACCCGCGGGTCGTCTCCCTCGGGGAAGGCGATCGTGCGGCCCAGCGGCCCGGCTCGCTCCAGAAGCCGGTCGGCGAAGGTCATCCGAAGCGTCGGCGCAGGCGCTCGTGCACGGGGGGCGATACGAAGCTGGTGACGTCGCCCCCGAGAGAGGCCACTTCGCGGACGAGCGAGGCGGAAAGGAATGAGTAGGGCACGTCGGGTGCGAGGAAGACGGTTTCGGCCTCGTCCCAGAGTTCACGGTTCATCTGCGCCATCTGGAATTCGTATTCGAAGTCCGATACCGCGCGGAGGCCGCGGACGATGAACCGGGCGCCCATCTCGCGCGCGAAGTCGACAAGGAGCCCCGAAAACGAGACGCATTCGATGCGGGGATCGCCCGCGAAGACCTCCCTCATGATCTCCAGGCGCTCGGGGACCTCGAAGAGATGCCGCTTCGACTGCGACGACGACTCGGCCACGGCCACGACCAGCCGGTCGCAGACGCGCAGCGTGCGGCGCGCCACGTCTTCGTGGCCCAGCGTGACCGGGTCGAAGGAGCCCGGATACACCGCCACGATGGAGGGGGAGGTCGTCATGGGTCATCTCCTGTGCGTGTCACCCTCGTCAGCGCTGTGTCGCCGTATCTGCGCTGCTCCGCCACCGCTTCCGGGGGCAATGCCTCGCGCACGTCGTGCTCGATCCACAGTTCGCGCGCGAACGGTGCCTGCCGGTAGGCGGCCAGGAGCCGCAGCGCGTAGCCATGCTCGTAGGGCGGGTCGGCGAGGGCAAGGTCGTAGCGGTCGGCTGCGGTGTTTCGGATGTGGGAAAGGGCGTCGTTCCGGATCACGGCCGTGGCGGCGCGGGCGCCCAGGGTGCGGATGTTGCGCTCGATGGTACGCACGGCCCGGTGGCTCCGCTCGACGAAGGTCACGTGGGCCGCGCCGCGGCTCATCGCCTCCAGACCGAGCGCGCCCGAGCCTGCGAAGAGGTCCGCCACGTCCGCCCCGCGAAGCCGGTCACCCAGGATCGACATCCAGGCCTCGCGGACCCGGTCCGTGGTGGGGCGCACGCCGCGTCCCCGCACGGTGGCCAGCCTCCGGCCCTTCCACGTTCCGGCTATGATGCGCACGGCCCCTCACTCGGCGGCTTTGATGTCGCGGACTTTCGCCTCGATGGTCGTGTGTCCCCGGAAGTTGTTCTCCATCAGGGTGAAGGCCACGTCCACGGGGGGAAGGGTGGCGCCCCGCCATCGGTCCGGTCCGGTCGCGGCGCCGAGCGATTCCGGAGCGAGCCTGTCCGCAAGCCCGAAGCCGATGGCGTTGAGGCTGGCGCCGTTATGGGTCATATGAAACTTGAGATGTTTGTCCTTAAGTACTTTCACAGATTTTATATGCACGTTTTGCGAAACGAACACGGGTTCCGGGTTCCCGGGGCCGAAGGGGCCCAGATAGCGGAGATAGTGGTAGAAGCCGGGGTCGATCTCGTTCAGCCCGACGGCCAGGTCGGCACGGAGTTCGGGGACGGGCTCGTCGGTCCCCAGTTCCCTGCGCGCCACCCGCTCGAAGGCCGCCCGGAACGCAGGCAGATGCTCGCGGCGGATGTCGAGCCCCGCCGCCTGGTGGTGGCCGCCGAAACGCTCGAGGTGTCCGGCGCATCTGGCGATGGCCGCATGGAGGTCGAAGGTCGGGATGGAGCGCGCGCTCCCGCGACCCGTCTCTCCGTCGAAGGACACCACGATCACCGGACGGAAGACACGATCGACCAGGCGCGACGCCACGATCCCGATGACACCGCTGTGCCAGCCCTCCCCCGCCACCACGACTCCCGCCTCCGACACCGAGCCGTCCCGGACGGGTAGCTCCGCGAGCGCCTCTTCCACGACGCTGTCCTCCAGCTGGCGCCGGTGCTGGTTGTTCATCTCCAGGCTGGTTGCGAAGTGGTGCGCCTCCGTCGGGTTACTGCTGAGCAGCAGCCTGAGGGCGTCGCCCGCGTCTCCGACCCGCCCGGCGGCGTTGATCCGGGGCGCAAGACGAAACCCGACCGACGCGGAGTCGACCGGCCGCCCGGGCTCCAGTCTCGCGTGCTGCTTGAGGGCCCGCAGGCCGGGTCGCGACGTGTCCTCCAGGGCCCTCAACCCGTAGCGCGTGATCGTGCGGTTTTCGCCTTCCAGCGGCACCATGTCGGCGATCGTCGCCAGCGCCGCCAGATCCAGGTAGTCCCAGCTCTCGTCGGGCGGCCTGCCGAACTCGCCAGCTAGAAGCTGGCCCGTCTTGAACGCCACGCCCGCGCCGCACAGGCCCTTGTTGGGGTACGGGCACCCCGGCTGGTTCGGATTGACCACTGCGAGGGCGTCCGGAAGTGTGTCACCCGGCCGGTGGTGGTCGGTGACAATCACGTCCATTCCCGCCTCGGAGGCCTTCCGGACGGGCTCGTGCGCCACGATTCCGCAGTCGACCGTGACCAGGACCCCTGCACCACGCCCTGCCGCCCGCGCCACTCCCCTGTCCGACAGATCGTAGCCATCGCGAAGCCGGTCGGGCACGATCGCGTCGGCGCGCCCGCCCAGGGCCCGGATCCACGAGGTCAGCAGCACGCTTCCGGTGATTCCATCCACGTCGTAGTCGCCGTGGACCACCACCATCTCGCGGTCGGCGACGGCGCGCGCCAGCCGGCGGGCCGCCTTCCGCGCCCCCAGCAGCAGGCCGGGGTCGTGGAGGCCGTCCAGCATGGGACGCAGAAATGCCTTCGCCGCATCGGGAGTCTCGTAGCCCCGGACCGCCAGGAGACGACAGAGAGGAGCGGGAAGCTTGAGAGCGGCCTTCAGCGTGCGGGTGACGGCCGGGCCGGGTGGAGGGGAGATGGCCCAGCGCGGTCTCGGGGGAAGGATTGCGTCGTCGGCACGGCGGCGGCGGGTCGCAGAGGCGACCGGGCTGCCCCGACGACCCGAACTCACCCGCCGTTCGCCGACTCCGGCGACGCCTCGGCTTCCTCGGGCAGCGGCGCGGTCACGATCACACCGCACGCCTCACAGCGGATCAGGGGGGCCGTGGTGAGGATCTCGTTCTGGAGCTGCAGGGGAATCAGCGAGAAGCACACGCCGCAGGCACCGTTCGCCGTCATGCGCGTGACCGAACTGCGGCGTCCGCTACGCTTGAGAGCATCGTAGACCGAGAGGTAACGCTGGTCGATGCCCGAGGAGAACAGGTCGCGTTCCAGTTCCATGGCAGCCAGATCCGCGCGGGCAGCCTCCTGCCGCGCGAGGATTTCGTCCCTTTTCGGGCCCACGACCGACTTCGCCTCTTCGAGTGCCTCTCGCTGCGCCGCCAGGCGATCTTCGAACTTCGCGATCTGGTCGAGCAGGCTGACGAATTCGACTTCCTCCTGGTCGAGGGCCCGGCGCACCAGACCGAGTTCCGCCTGGACCGCCGCTTCCTCGCGCAGCGTGCGGACCAGGTTGAGGCGCTCTTCGAGCCGCTGAACGCGCTGCCGCTTTTCGTCCACGGCCAAACGCAATCGCCGCTCCTCCAGGAGCAGTTCGCGCACCCGGTTCGAAGTGACCTCCACCTCCTGCTCCAGCTGGCGGGCCGGCTCATCCACTTCCTCGAGCATGGGGTCGAAGGCAGCGACCCCGTCCCGGACCTCCCGGATTCTGTCATCGATGGTCTGCAGCTCCAGCAGCCGGCTGGAGATCTGACCGGTTTCGACCGTCACGGTGCACCTTCTCCTTGGTATTGCGGGCTCCCCGCAGCCCTTCGCGCGGACCTGCGCCAATCCGGGCCGCGGGATTTCTTCTTGCTGATCAGGTCCTGCTTGTCCCTTATCAGCCTGGGTTTTTCGACATCGCCGGCCCGCGCGATTTCGGCGTCGAGCACTTCGAGCCGACGATCGAGGGCCGTGTTTTCGATCTGGAGAACGGCGTCCTCGAAAATGGCCTCGGCGGGCGAAGGCACTTCCCTGTCGCTCATCAAGCGCTCGAAGTGAAGTACCGCTTCCGGCATCGTTCCTTCCGGCAGGGCCTTGAGTTCCGGATCGTGGATCAATCCTTCGAAGATCGCACGGTACACGCCGTCCTCCAAGTCCGACGGGCCGACGCGCTCGGCGGCCTTGTCGATCCATTTGCGATGCTTGAGGAGCAGCAGGATCAGCAGGCGATCCACCCCCAGGCCGTGAAAGCGCGGCGCGGGGCGCCGCCTCGGCGTCGGGGTGCGTCGGCCAGCCTGCGCGGGTCGCGGTGCGGCCCCCTTTCGCAGTTCGGCCTCGAGCGTCTCGGCTCTTACCCCCGTGCGGTCGGCCACACGCGTGATGTAGATGTCCCGGAGCCGGGCATCCTGGACCGCCCTCAGCGTGGGGAGCAGGCGATCGAGGGCATCGCGCGTCTTCTCGATCGTTGCGAAATAGTCGCGTTCTTCGAGCATCGCGAGTTGCCGATCGAGCACGTCGACCGCTTGCCCGACATATCCGAGCACCCCCTCCGCGCCCTCGGACCGTGCCACGGAGTCGGGATCCTCGCCCTCGGGAAGGGTCACCACGGATGCCCGCAGCCCCTGTGCAAGCAGGATCTTGGCGGCCCGGAACGTCGCACGAAGGCCCGCGGGGTCGCTATCGAAGAGGATCCGCACCTGGCTGGTGTAGTTGCCCAGCAGCCGAGCGTGTTCCTCCGTCAGTGAGGTGCCCAGTGGCGCGACCGCGTTCCCGATGTCGACCGCGGCCAGGGACACGGCGTCCATGAACCCCTCGACCAGCAGCGCGGCGCCCTGCCTGCGGATGTGGTTTCGGGCCCACCCCAGCCCGTAGAGGACGGCGCCCTTGTGGAAGATCGGACTCTCGGGGGAGTTCAGGTACTTGGGCGCCCCCTTCCCCGCCGGCCCCAGAATGCGGCCGCCGAAGGCCAGGACGCGTCCCGAGACGGATTCGATCGGGAAGATGATGCGGTTCCGAAACGCGTCGTAGGGGCGATCACGGCCCTCGCTCCTCTTGATGAGACCGAGTTCCAGCAGCATTCCTTCGTCGAGCCCGTGAACGGAGGCCGCCTCGCGGAAGGCCTCCCACTCGTCCGGCGCATAGCCGATGCCGAACCGCTCGCCGACCTCGCGGCCGATCCCGCGCTTCTCCAGGTATGCGCGAGCGGCCTTGCCGCCGTCCCATTCCCAGAGCCGCTCCCGGAAGAAGCTCCCGGCGAAGGCCGAAGCCTCGTAGTAGGGACGCCGCGGGTCGTCGCCCTTCTTTCCCCGCCTGACCTCGCGCACGTCGACGCCGCTGCGGGCACCGACGTACTTGACCGCGTCGACGAAGCTCATGCCCTGGTGCTTCATCAGGAACGAGAACACGTCGCCCGATTCGCCCGACGAGAAGTCGTGGAAGAACGCCTTGGCCGGGACTACGTAGAACGAAGGGGTCTTCTCGTCCTTGAACGGGCTTAGTCCCCGGAAGTCCTTGCCCGCCTTCTTGAGCTGGACGAATTCGCCGATGATCCCGACGATGTCGGCGCGGGCGCGCACCTCCTCGACGACGTTGTCCGGAATCATCTACCTGAGCCTCACCACGGTGACTCCGTACCCTCCCTCGGCGGGTGTGCCCGCCCGGAACCTCTCCACGCGCCGGTCGGATTCGAGCACCGCCGACACCCTCTTGCGCAGCGCTCCCGTACCCTTGCCATGAATGACGCGCATTTCGCGGAGATCCGCCACCGAGGCGTCGTCGAGCGCGCGGCAGAGTGCAAGTTCGGCCTCGTCGGCACGCTGGCCGCGCAGGTCCAGTTCGGTGGCGGGGTCGGGCGCCACCCCGTCCCACCCCGTTGCCCGGGGCGCTGCCGTGTCCCCGGCCCCACGCTCTCCAGCCCCTCTGCCGGTCCGTCCGCCCGGTTCGCCCCGGTCCGCCGGGACGACCCGCGCCCCGTCCACCTTCATGCGCACCCCCCCCACGCTCACGACCACGCGCGGTCCGTCGACCGCCACCACCGTGCCCGGCGAATCCAGTCCGGTCACGCGCACCGCGCTGCCCGGGGCGAGCGCGGCGGACTTGGTGCGGCCCTCCTTCTCCCGCCGCGCTAGACCTCCCGCTCGCGGCCCCTCGAGCGCCCGCGCAGCCGCCTCTACCGACGCGCGAGCATCGCGAAAGGCTTCGTGGAGCTCCCCCTGCGACTCCGCGCGCGCGGTCAGCCCGGCAATCACCTCCTCCACCTCCCGGCGAGCGTCGAGAAGGAGCTTGCGGGCCTCCCTGCGGGCGCGTCCGGCGTGCTCCTTCTCCGAGCGGCGGAGGTCCTCTTCGCGGCCCCGCAGTTGCCGGTGCAGCGCCTCGGCACGCTCCCGCTCCGCTCCCAGTTCGGCCAGAAGGCCCGTCACCCTGGCCTCCTTCGCCTCCAGGCTCTCCAGCAGCTCGTCCAGCCGGGCCTCCGCCTGGTCCCGATGGGCATCCGCGCGATCGAGCACCTCTGCCGGGAAGCCGAGACCCCGGGCGATCGCCAGTCCGTAGCTGCGCCCGGGACGTCCCTTGGTAAAGCTGTACGTGGGGGCCAGCCGCTCACCGTCGAAGCGCAGTGACGCGTTGACGATGCGGTCGCCGGGCAGGGCCAGCCGCTTCAACCCGCCCAGATGCGAAGTGATGACCGCAACGCACCCGCGCTCGGCAAGCACCTCGACGACGGCACGCGCCAGCGCCTCGCCCTCTCTGGGGTCGGTGCCGGCACCGGGTTCGTCGATGAGGACCAGGGAGCGGGCCGTCGCGTCCGTCAGGACCTCCTGGAGGTTGCGGAGATGCGCCGAAAAGGTGGACAGGGAATCGGCGATCGACTGCTCGTCCCCGACGTCGGCGAAGAACCTGTCGAAGACCGGAAGCCGCGACCCCCGCCCGACCGGGGGAACCACCCCCGATTGTGCCAGGGCGGCGATCAGCCCGACGGATTTCAGGAAGACCGTCTTGCCGCCGGCGTTGGGACCGGTAACGACAACCACCCGTTCGTGCGGATCGAGGTCGAGGTCGAATGGGACGGCGTCCACGCCGGCAGCGACCAGGAGCGGGTGGCGGCCGCTGCGGATGGCAAGCGGTCCAGCGGTGATCTCGGGGGCACACCCCTCCCAGCGGTCGGCCGTTCGGGCCAGGGCAACCAGCTTGTCCATCTCGGTCAGCGCGTTGATGGAGTCCGCAAGTTCAGGCGCGACAGGGCGGCAACGTCGCGTAAGGGCGCGCAGAATCCTCAGGACTTCCCGCGCCTCGGCCCGTTCCAGCTCGCGTACCCGGTTCATCATGTCGATCGCCGAGGGAGGCTCGATGAAGACCGTGGCACCCGAAGCCGACTCGTCGTGGACGTATCCGCCGACCGTCCTCCTCCCTTCCCTGCGCACCGGTATGACGTAGCGGCCTTCGCGGATGGACACCGACGCTTCCGGAACGCGGTGGCGGTCGTCCACCCCCCGGAGGAAGATCTCCAGGTGGGACACCACACGATTGTGAGCGCCGGCAAGCCGGGTCCGCAGGCGGCGGAGTTCGGTGCTCGCCCCGTCGAGGACGAACCCCTCCGGATCGACGCTGCGGACGATGGCGTTCTCCAGGGCCCGGTCGGAGAAGGTGCGGGTGCCCAGCGCCTGCAGCGCGGGCAGATCCGCGTCCAGGGACGAGAGGGCCCGCAGAAATGTGCGGCCCGCCGCCAGCAGCAAGCCCAGCTGTGCAAGTTCCGCGGCCGAGAGGACCGAGCCCTCTACCGCGAGGCGCAGCACCGGCGCATCGGAGTCCGGCAGGCCCGGAAACGTCCAATCGCGGCGCGTCGCAAGGAACCGTCCCGCCTGCTCGACCCCGTCCAGCATCGCACGAACCGCGCCGGGGTCCCCCGTCGGCTCCAGGGACAGCACCGCCCGCCGTCCCGATGCCGAGGAGGCGAAGCCGGACGCGTACTCCAGGGCTCTCCTGAACTCCAGAACACGGAGAGCGCGCTCCGACATGCTACCCGAGCTCCTCCCGGACGATCGCGGACGCGGTCCTGCCGTCGAACCGGCCGCGGATCCGCGGCATCAGCACGGACATGACAGCCCCGATGTGGGAGGCGCCGCCATCCACGATCTCGCGCACCATGTCCCTCACATCCTCGGCCGCCAGATCGGGTGGCATGTAGCCCCGGAGAACCTGCTCCTGCTCCGCCTCCCTGTCGGCAAGGTCGCGCCGCCCGCCCCGGATCATCTGGGCCGCTGCGTCCTGGCGCTGCTTGATCGCCCTCGCAAGCACAGAGCGCACACCCTCGTCGTCCAGCGCCGAACCGGTCTCGATCTCCCGGTTCCGCAGCTCCGCGAGGGTGGTCGACAGGACCAGCGTCCTCACCTTGTCCCTGGCGCGACGCGCGGCATTGAGATCCGAACGCAGCCTTTCCTTGAGCGATGTCTCCACGGCCCTGCTCCCTGGTTGATGACGAGACGATGTTCCGCCGCACCAATATCAGTCAAACGATGCCATGGGGTGGAACATCAAACCGACAAGGCAGAAATGAACCGTACGACTGAGAGCATGGTGGACATCCTGCGGCGAAGCGGTCCGGGTGCGCTCCCGGCGACCCGGCTGCTGGAGGAACTGGGGCGTTGTCATCCACCGATTCGGATCACGGTCCGCGAACTCCGCCTGCTGGTGGACGAGACCGGCGGCCGCCTGGAACTGCTCGAGATCACCGCCGACGGCCCCGGGGCGGCGACGCTGGACAGCTGGGTCGTGCTCATGGATCCCGAGGACGGGCCCTCGCGATCGCGGCTGGCGGAAATGCTATGGGAAAGCCTCGCCGCGATGGCGGAGGAACTGGACCCCGCCTCCCGGACCGACGTGGCACGCTGGATGCTGCAGGCGGAGCACGCGATACGGATCAGCATTTCCGCCGCGAGGATGGGGCTCGACGTCGCCGGCCCGGGCTACCGTCGCCGCTGAATCCGCCGTCCGTGGATGGTCCGGCGCGTGTACCGCGGGCTAGCCGAGCGCCTCCCTTACCCGTGACCAGAAGCCGCGTCGCCGTTGCGAGTCCATGGTTTCGGGAGGGCTCTCCTCCAACTCCCGAAGTTCCTGGATCAGGTCCCGCTGCTCGGCGTTGAGCCGGGTCGGCACCCACACGGCCAGGTGCACGAGAAGATCACCGTACCTTCGTCCGTGCAGTTCGGGCACGCCTTCACCCGCGACCCGCACCACATCGCCGTGCTGGGTGCCGGCCGGAATCTCCACCCAGGTTCGGCCGTCCACCGTGGGCACGTCGACCCGGTCCCCGAGGGCGGCCTGAGCGAAGGTGATCGGCACCTCGACGGCCAGGTCGGTCCCCGCACGCCTGAAGCGAGGATCCTCCGCCACCTCCAGAATGACCACGATGTCGCCGCGTGGTCCACCCTTCGGTCCCACGTTCCCCTCTCCACGCAACGTGATGTAGTTCTCGGAAGACACCCCCGCCGGGACCTCGATGTCGATGCGGCGTTCGACCCGGACGCGCCCCTCGCCCCGGCAGCCCGGACAGTATTCCGAAATGAGCGACCCCTCGCCCCTGCAGGCGCGGCACGGCGTGACACTGACGAAGCGACCGAAGACGGAGCGCTCCACCACCCGCTCCTCTCCCGCGCCCTCGCACGTCGGGCAGGTCCGCGGCCGGGCACCGTCCTTGACGCCGCTTCCACCACAGGGATCGCAGCTGTCGAGAACAGCCACCCGCACCTTCCGCGAGACGCCGGTGCGCACGTCCTTCAGGGTCAGTGGCAGCGTCAGCCGGAGCGATTTGCCGCGCGTCGGCCGATTGCCCCGGCGCCGCGTGCCGAAGAGGTCGTTCAGCCCGCCGAAGCCGCCGAAATCCCTCATGAAAATGTCGAGCGCGTCGGAGAAGTCCATTCCACCCTGGAACCCGCTCGGCCCCCTCAGGCCCTCCTTGCCGTACCGGTCGTATCTTGCGCGCTTGGCCGGGTCCCTGAGAACCTCGTAGGCCTCCGTTACCTCCTTGAACCGCTCCTCGGCCTCGCTGGACCCGGCGTTACGATCGGGATGGAATTTGAGAGCGACCTTTCGGTATGCCTTCTTGATCTCTTCCTGATCCGCGTCCCTCGGGACCTGGAGTAGGGTATAGTAGTCAGCCATTCTTCTCCGGAAGATTCGGGTGCCTGGCGACGTTGGCCGGCACTGCCCCTACGGTTCCAGCATGCTTGTGACGAGTGAAGAGGTGTAGTCGACGATGGCGATCACCTTTTCGTAGGGCATTCGAGTAGGTCCGATCACCCCGAGGATGCCCCGGAGACTTCCAAAGCGGTAGCCGGAGGTCACCAGGGTGAACCCGGAGAGTTCGGGCCCGTGCTCGCTGCCGATGGTGACGCAGGGTCCGCCCCTGACCGCGCGGGTGCCCAGGACCTTCGCGAGCAGGTCCTTCTGCTCGGTCAGCGCGATCAGCTCGCGCAGCCGCTCGTTTGTCGAGAACTCGGGCTGCCCCACGATGGCCGATGTCTGCCCGAGTACGACCTGCTCGGGGCCGGGTGTCCCCGCGCCGAAGAAATCCTCGCTCGATTCGATGAAGATGTTCAGCACATCCCGCGCCGCGGGGTCTTCGACCGCGTCCCGAAGGCGCGCGCCGAACGAGCGGCGGATCTCGGTAAAGCTCAGGCCGCCCAGGCGTTCGTTGAGGATCCGTTCGATGCTCTCGAGGACGTCCGGCGGGGCTTCGCCGGGCAGGTCGACGTACACCGTGCGGACCATTCCTGACTTGATGGTGACCACCATGAGCACCTTCTGGGAGGAGACCGAGATCAGGTCGATCTTCTCCAGCCGGGCCCTGTCGAGCTGCGGCACCGACCCGACGCCGAGTTCGTTCACGAGGAGGCCGAGGGCGCGCGTGGCATTCCTGAGGATTCGCTCGAGCGTACCGTCTCCTGACAGGATCTCCCTCTCGATCCGGATCTTCTCGGACCTCGCGAGTGACTCGGGGCGAACGACCCGGTCCACGAAGAAGCGATACGCGAGGTCGGTCGGGACCCGACCCGCAGAAGTGTGCGGATGGGTCAGGTAGCCGTCCTCTTCGAGGTCGGCCATGGTGTTGCGGATCGTCGCTGGGGAAACCCCGAAGTCGAAGCGGCGCGCCAGGGTTCGGCTGCCCGCCGGCTCGGCCGTGTCGACGTAGGTGCGCACCACGGCCTCGAGCACGTGCCTCTCCCGCCTTGAAAGCGAGTCCCTTCTCTTGCTGCGCGTCGAGTGACGTTGAACGGCCATGATCAGAACATCCGTTGGCAAGCTCCGTGTACTTGAAAATCCGCCGTCCGCCGATGCCGTCAACCTGTGCCGGATTCCTCGCCGAGGCAGGTGTCAAGCTCGAGGGTGAGGTCGTCGAGGATCAGCCATCCCTTCGCTGTGAGGCGGACCCGGCCATTCGAACCATCGGCGAGGCCTGTGGTCTTCCACCTCCGCAGGACCTGACAGGCGGCCGTATCCAGCCCGGCCCCATCGATGCCCGGCACCGTGCGGAGTGACAGCCAGAGGGCCTCCAGTCTCCGCTGTCCGGCAGTGAGTTCCTCGCTCCCGGCCCGACCGGTTCCCGATTCGGCGACCCGCGTGGCATACGTGCCCCAGTCCCGCTCGTTCCACCAGCGCCGTCCCGCGAAATAGCTGTGGGCTCCGTTGCCCAGTCCCAGATACGGGGCACCCCGCCAGCATGCACGGTTGTGGCGAGAATCGAAACCGGGGCGGGCGAAGTTCGACACTTCGTAGTGTTCGTAGCCTGCCCGCGAAAGCAGTTCGGCCGCCAGCAGGTATTCGTCCCGGTAGCGGTCGTCGCGGGCGATCGAGACGCGTCCTTCCCGCACCTGGCGCGCGAGAGCCGTGCCCGTTTCGATGGTGAGCCCATAGAGCGAAATGTGCGGCACGTCCAGCTGCAACGCGCGGTCGAGGTCGTCCTGCCAGCTGCGTTCCACGCTTCCCGGCAGGCCGAACATCAGGTCAATGGAGAGATTCGTGACACCGGTCGTCCGCGCCCTGCGAACAGCCTGCACTGCGTCGGCTGCGGTGTGCAGGCGTCCCATCCACTTGAGCGCCTGCGGAGAGAAGCTCTGGACGCCGAAGGAGATGCGGTTCACCCCGCACCTCGCCCATTCCCGCGCGACGGCCGCCGTGAACGATTCGGGATTGGCCTCGGCGGTCCACTCGATCCGGCGGTCGCGCACGGGCCCGAGTCCGAACATGCCTGCCAGCGCTCCGAGCGAGCGGGGATCCAGGACCGACGGCGTGCCCCCGCCCACGTAGAGGGTCTCGATGGCATCTGCCAGCGGAGCGTCGCCCGCGGCCTCCAGGGTCTTCAGCTCGGTTCGGATCGTGTCGAGCCATCGTGTGCTGTCGGGACGCCGGTCCACAGTCACCGCGAAGTCACAGTAGCAACAACGCCTCACGCAGAAGGGTGCGTGCACGTAGACGTTGCCGATCCTGCCGTGCCCCGCGGCGGTCACGCCGCGCCTTCCCGGACGGCCATGCTGCCCCGGCCGGGCGTCCGCATCACCCGGCCGTCCCTGGTTGGGGTGAGATGGCCCCTGATCTCGAGGATCGTGAGGAGCGGCCCCACTTCCTCCGGGTCTCGTCGCGACAGCCGCGCCGCTTCTTCGACGGTGACCGGCGACGGCGGGAGCGCCGCGAGAAGCTCCCGAAGATCCGGCTCCTCCGGGAGGCGGACGGTGTACTGCATTACATCGTCGGGGGCCGTCTCCACGACGATCTTCGCACCGTCGGCGATGAGACGGTTGGTCCCTTCGCTGTTGGGGCGGTCGATCGGACCCGGGACGGCATGGACCTCCCGCCCCAGGTCCAGCGCGATTTCAGCGGTGATCAGCGCGCCGCTCCTTCGCGAGGCCTCGACGATGATCACATCGCGCGCGAGTGCCGCTATGATGCGGTTGCGCCGAGGGAAATGATGCGGCTCGGCCCTGACGCCGGGCGCGAACTCGGATACCACCACGCCGCATTCGACGATCTTCCTGTACAGCGTCCGATTGCGTGGCGGGGACACCACATCCACCCCCGAACCCAGCACCGCAGCGGTGGGGCCGGGCAGGGCGCCCCGGTGCGCCTCCGCATCGATCCCCATTGCCATGCCAGAGACCACGCACCGCCCCTGCCCCGCCCACGACGCACCCAAACCCCTCGCGACGCGCCGCCCGTACGCGGTGGCGCGGCGCGAGCCGACGATCGCCGCACACCTGCGCTGCAACAGTTTGGTCCGGCCCAGCGCGAAAAGCACGGGTGGCGGATCCTTCAGGTGGCGCAGCGTGGCCGGGTAGCCGGCAGTCCCGTACACGATGGCCGCGATGCCCCCTGAAGCGCATCGCTCGTGCACCTCGCGCGCTTTGCGGACCGCGTCTGATCGGGCCGCGGTGCCTTCGGCGCCAAGCTCCAGCGTCCTTGCGAGCCTGCGCGCCGGCGTTCCGGCCGATACCTCCGGCACCGCCGCGATTTCGGCCGCGGAGGCGTCGACAGCTGCCGCAGGACTGCCGAAATGGTCCACCATGGCGCGGAAGCGCATGGGACCCACTCCCGGAAGTCCCTGCAGCGTGAGTGCATCGATGATCCGGGTTGCTTCGCTCATGGGGTCTCTGCCTCCTCCCCGATCGTTCGCGCGGCCCGCAGCTGGCGCCAACACCCCTCCAACAGCTCTCTCAGGCCGTCTCCGGTAACCGCGCTCACGTAGTAGCGGTCCCACGCGTCCGAAGCGTCCACCACGGGCTTCGCTTCGCCCCGGGCGTGCAGGTCCATCTTCGAGAAGACCACGGCCCAGGGAAGCTCGGTGAGAGTGGGCGAGTACTCCTCCAATTCGCGGCGAAGCCCTGCCAGCGTCGCGGCCGGATCCTCGCCGTCTACCGGCAGGAGTATCGCGAGCGCCCGCGTGCGCTCGATGTGGCGGAGAAACTGGTGACCCAGACCCCTGCCGTCGTGTGCCCCTTCGATCAGGCCGGGAATGTCGGCGACGACGAAGGAGCGATAGTCCGGCAGTTCCACCACGCCCAGGTTCGGCGTCAACGTGGTGAAGGGGTAGGCGGCGATCCTGGGCCTGGCGCGGCTGATGCGTGAAAGCAGCGTGGATTTCCCGGCGTTCGGCTCGCCAACGAGGCCGATGTCGGCGAGGAGCTTGAGTTCAAGGCGCACGATCCGCTCTTCACCGTCTTCTCCCGGCTCCCAGCGCCGGGGCGCCTGCCGCGTGGCGGAAGCGAAGCGTGCGTTGCCCCTGCCGCCCCTTCCGCCGCGCGCGACCACCAGAGTCTCGCCCGGCCCCAGTAGCTCGCCCAGCAACTCATCCGTCCCGTTGTCCAGGGCGATCGTCCCCGGCGGCACCCTCAGCTCCAGATCCTGCCCGCTTCTCCCCGTGCGGTTCGATCCCTCCCCGTGCTTTCCTCTCCCGGCACGGTGGTGGCGCCGGTAGCGGAAGTCGCTGAGCGTCGTCAGTCCGGGATCCACGATCAGCCGCACGTCGCCGCCCCTGCCACCATCCCCACCCGAGGGCCCACCGCGCGGCACGCCCTTCTCGCGCCGGAACGCCTCTGCGCCCGAGCCACCCTGCCCGGCGCGCACTTCGATGGTGACCGAGTCTATGAACATTCGCGGACCACCACCCGGCCGACCGTGTCGCCCAGCGTATTCGTCACCGCGGGTTCGGCGAACTCCTCCAGGGCCTGTCCGGCCGCTGCGGAGAGGATACCCGCGCGGCTTAGCACGGCCAGGAGCGCCGGCGGCGCCGCGCGCCACGCTCCGTCTTCGACCTTGAGCGCGACACCCAAACCCGATTCCACGTCTCCGGCCATGTATACCCCCTCTGCTCCAACCTTGGCGAATACGCGCCCCCGCTCCGCCTCCATCAGCCGGGTACAGAGCCGGGCGGTACCGGCCACCATGAAAGGGTGCCGGGTCAGGGCTTCCGCCACCCGGCGCGGTGGTTCGCCACGCCCCGCGGCGGCCGCAAAGCCCGCCGTTGCGCGGGCCAGCGCCGCGACCGACACGGCGAAGCTGACTACCCCGCAACCGTCCACCCCCCACTCCATACCCTCCGCGGCGAGGCCCGTCCAGCGTGCCACCTCCCGCCGCATGCGGAGCTGAACCGGGTGGCCGGGAAGCTGGTATCCGTCCAGCGGCCAGCCGTGAAACGCCGCCAGCGCCAGCATGCCGGCGTGTTTTCCGGAGCAGTTGTTGATGATCGCGGAGCGCGACACCCCCTCGGCGGCCATCGCCAGGTCGCGCTCGCGCAGGAGCGGCGGATGGGGACCGCAGACGAGCAGGTTCTCCTCCAGCTCGGCCTTCGCGAGGATCGACCGCGCGACGGCCAGATGTGCTTCTTCCGAATTGTGCGAACCGCAGCACAGTGCGATCTCCTCTTGCGAAAGCCCGAAGTGGTCCGCGGCTCCGTCCGCGACCAGCGGCAACGCCTGAAACGGCTTCGCCGCCGAGCGGAGCAGCGTGATACGCCCGGGATCGCCCCAGCAGCGCACCACTCGTCCCGCCTCGTCCGAAACGGCCGCATGCACCCGGTGCGTCGACTCGAGCACCGGGCCGCGATGGACGGAAACCGTCAGGGTCCGGGATTCTGCAACAATCACAGGGGCGCTTCCATGGCTGAACGGGCCTGATAGCGGGCCGACCCCGTGTTCAGCGCGGGAGACCATCCCCCGCGGCGGGACCCTGGCCAACGGGCTGCACCTCCGCCTCCGCCAGTGGCGACCCCGCCAGCAGGAAGAGCTCCCGCTGATCCCCCGCCGCCGTGAGGAGTTCCACGGCCCGGCGGAGCGCGGCGTCCGTCCCTGCGATGCGTTCGAAGCGGCCGCCGTCGCCCCATGCCTGCAGCGCCACCTCGCTCTCCATGTGCCGGAGCACCGAGCGCCTGGCACGCTGAAGGGTCTCAATGGAGATGCCGGCTCCACGTTCCTCGAGAGCCGTGCGAAAACCGGCGAGGTCCGCGTCGGTGAGGCGGAAATCGGGGGCCAGATCGGGATGGTCCTGGAGGTAGCCCACCGCCCAGCTCTGAAGCGCCGTCACGAAGGCGCCGCCCGACGCCAGGATTTCCCTGACCGCCTCGCGCTCGCCGACCAGGAGCGTGTCCTGCAGCACCCAGAGATCCGGGACGATCCCGCCACCGCCACGCACCAGCCTTCCGCCTGCGGATCTGAACTCGGGCTTGTCCGCCAGCTCCGGCAGCTCGGCCACGTCGCCCTGCACGGTCAGCACGCCCCGGTCGCCCCTGGCCGCCTGATCCGCCGCTTCCATCTCGATGGACCGCCCGGAGGGCGTGAACCACCTGGCCGTGGTGAGCTTCAGCACGTTGCCGCCGGACAGGGGGAAGAGGGACTGGACCGATCCCTTGCCGTAGGTGGTGGAGCCGATCAGGAGCGCCCGGTCGTGGTCCTGCAGCGCCCCGGCGACAATCTCGGCGGCGGACGCGCTGCCGTACCCGACCAGCACGACCACCGGCAGGTCGGGGTAGCTCTGGTCCGCCATGGCGGCGTACTTCTCCGGCGCCGAGGCACGGCTCCTGATCTCGACGATATCCATCCCGGGATCGAGGAAGAGGTCCGTCAGCCCGACCCCTTCCGTGAGGAGCCCGCCGCGGTTGCGGCGCAGATCGAGCACGAGGGAGGTCATTCCCTCCACCGCCAGCGAATCGATTGCCGCGCGCACTTCCTTCGTCGTGGTGCGGTTGAAGATCAGGAGCGGAACGTATCCCACGCCGTCGTCGAGCATGGTGGCAAAGGGAACCGAGGGGACGTGGATCTGCGCGCGGGTCACGTCGAAGTGAATGATCGCGTCGGCCCCCGGGCGCCGGATGCCCATGCGCACCGTGGTACCCGGCCTGCCACGGAGCAGATCGACCGCCTGGTCGGTCAGCCAGCCTTCGACCGACCTGCCGTCCACCTCGACGATCCGGTCGCCGGGCCTCACCCCGGCCCTCGCCCCCGGCGTACCCGGTATCGGCGCCACGACGGTGATGTAGCCGTCCCGGTCGGCGACCTCCAGGCCGACGCCGCCGTATTCGCCCTGGGTCCGGATGCGCTCGTCCTCCCATCTCGCCGCGGGCAGGAACTGCGAATTCGGGTCGCCGAGGTGATCCACGACCCCGGCGATGGCGGCTTCGTACAGGTCGTCCACGTCCACTTCGCCCACGAAGTGCCCCTCGATGCGTTCCACGACCTCTTCGAAAACCCGGGCATGCAAGTAGATGTTGGCACGCATGCCGACGCCGCGCTGGAGCAGCCAGCCTCCGCTCGTGACCGCGAAGACCACGACCAGCGCCGGAACCAGCACAGCCCTGCCTCTAGTCATGCAGGCTCCTTCCCCTCCCGGTACCACACTCGTGCATGCTTCTAAACCCCGCCTTCCCCAAAAGTTTCCGGGAAGCGCGCGACCATCTCGCTGCGGATGCGCTCTTCCACCTCGCCGGGACTCCCGTCCGCAGACACGAGCACGGCCCGGTCCACGGATCGGGCCAGTTCAAGATACCCTTCGCGGACCGCCCGTCGAAAGGTCGAATCCTCAGCCTCGAACCGATCGGGGGATCTGGCCTCGCGCGCCTGACGGGCCATCCCCTCCTCGACGGCCAGGTCGAGTACCAGGTACAGGTCGGCGGCGAGCCCCCCGGTCGCATATTCGTTCAGACGCGCCACGACATCCACACCGATGCCCCTGCCGTAGCCCTGGTACGCGAACGAGCTCAGGTCGAAGCGGTCCGACAGCACCCACTTGCCCGCGGCGAGCGCCGGCTCCACCACCTCGCGCACCACCGAGGCACGGGCGGCCAGGATCAGCAACAGCTCCGTCTCGCGCGGAACCGGACCCTCACGGCCGTGAAGCAACAGCTGGCGGATCCCTTCACCGACCGCCGTGCCCCCCGGCTCGCGCGCCATGACGAGAGGCAGTCCCGCTCCTTCGAGGAAGGCCGCCAGCCGCCGCACCTGGGTGGTCTTTCCGACCCCCTCGGCACCCTCGACGACAATGAACCGGCCGCGGCTCACTGGTACGCCCCCCATTCCGCCTCCCGCACCCGCCCGGCGCCCCGGAAACGCCCTCGACACGGCCCCGCTATTCGTAGTACTCCCGCCCCAGATGGGTGATCTGCTCCTCTCCCGCCAGCCAGCGCAGGGTGTTCTTGAGCTTCTTGTGCTGGATGAACAGGTCGTGCTCCGGGTAGAGCCCCTCGGGCGTATGCGGGCTCTTGAAGTAGAAGGACAGCCACTCCTGGATCCCTCCCATGCCCGAGCGCCCGGCCAGATCCAGGAAGAGCGCCAGATCGAGGACGATCGGGGCGGCGAGGATCGAGTCCCGGCACAGGAAGTCCACCTTGATCTGCATGGGATACCCCAGCCATCCGAAGATGTCGAGGTTGTCCCAGCCCTCCTTGTCGTCCCCCCGGGGGGGGTAGTAGTTGATCCGGACCTTGTGGTAGAGCCGGCCGTACAGTTCGGGGTACATCCGTGGCTGCAAGATGTATTCGAGCACGCCCAGCTTGGATTCCTCCTTGGTCTTGAAGGATTCGGGGTCGTCGAGGACCTCGCCGTCGCGGTTGCCCAGAATGTTGGTGCTGAACCAGCCGCTTACCCCCAGCATCCTCGCCTTCAGCCCCGGGGCCAGGATCGTCTTCATGAGCGTCTGACCCGTCTTGAAGTCCTTGCCGGCGATGGGCACGCCGCGATCCTGGGCCAGTGCCTCCAGTGCCGGCACGTCGGCCGACAGGTTCGGCGCCCCGTTCGCGTAGGGCACTCCCTCCATGATCGCCGCCCAGGCGTAGATCATGCTGGGCGCGATCGCGGGGTCGTCGTCGCGCATCGCCTGCTCGAAGGCCTCGGGGGTGGCGTGCGCGGGTCCCGAGCGCTGAAACACCTCGGTCGAGCCGCACCAGATCATCACGGCGCGGTTGCACCCGTGCTCCGACTTGAAGCGGCGGATGTCCTCGCGTACCGCCTCCGCCAGCTCCATCCGGCTCCCCACCCGCTTCCGGTTCGGCCCGTCCAGCCGCTTGACGTACGCGGTGTCGAAGACCGCCGGCATGGGCTTCACCGACTTCAGAAAGTCCCGGATCGGGTCCAGGTGCTGCGTGCGGTCCAGGACACCGGCGTTGACGGCGCTGTCGTAGGCGTCGTCCGGAATGGGGTCCCACGCGCCGAAGACCAGTTGATCGAGCCCGGCAATGTCGATGAGATCCTTGATGAGCGGCGTACGCGCTTCGGTGCGCTTGCCCAGACGAATCGTGTTCATCTGTGTCAGGCTGCCGAAGGGCTGCGCCAGGCCCCGCCTTACCGCCTCGACGCCGGCCACCACCGTGGTGGCTACCGCGCCGAGCCCGGGGAGCAGGACACCCACGCGCCCGCCGGACGAAGAGATCCTGGGAGGCTGGTCCACTGTGACCTAACCCTTTCCGGCGGTCGGACCGCCGTTGTCTAGAGGAACGCCCGTGCCGTGCCTGTACACCCGGAAGATGCGCTGCACGGCCGTGGCATTGGTCAATACGGCTACGATCACGATGATCACGGTGAGAACCAGGCCGTCCCACGCGAGACCGAAGATCAGCGACCCCAGACCGAGGATCAGGATGCGCTCGCCTCTCTGCATGAGCCCCACCGAGCAGTCGAATCCGAGCGACTCCGCCTTGGCCCGCGTGTAGCTCACCATCAGCGAGCCCCCCATTGCCAGGGCGATGATGTAGATCATCAGGATGTCGACGAACTCGACCTGGTAGGCGTTGTACAGACTCATGAGTCCGATGTACATCGCGATTTCGGAGATGCGGTCGAGGGTGGCGTCGAAGAAGGCCCCGAACTTGGAGGCGAGGCCGGATACCCGCGCCACACTGCCGTCGAAGACATCGCACAGCCCGCCGAGCAGCATGAGAAGTCCGGCCGTCCGGACATGGTCCTGCGAGTACATGACCGCCCCGGCCACGGTGACCAGGAAGCCCGCCACCGTGATGGCGTTGGGATGGACCCCCCGCCGTATCAGCCACCGGGTGATTGGCCCGGTAATCCGCTCGGTCGGCTCACGCAGGTCGCTGATGCTCCTGGGCATTGAACGCTCCCGCCGTCGCCCGGACTGGTTGCTGGCCGTCACTGATCGCTCATGAAGTGAGGATGATGCGGGACGCTGCACCCTCCTGCATCCCCTTCTGGATGGCCGCGTTCACCCGGTACATGACCTTGTCGAAGTTGGCCTGCGCGGAAACGAGGCTCTGATACACCGACGACGCCTGCAGCTTGTTCAACGCCGCTTCGTAGCGCTCCATTTCCGTCTGGTCCGGCTCCTTTCCTTCCCGGATCGCGGCCTGCAGCGTCCCTTCCTGCTGCCTGAGCTGGTTGGTCAGCTCCACGATCCGGCGATCGTCGTCCGCGCACTCCTTCGCCCGGGCAAGCGTCCGGTATTCGGGGGTACTCCCGAGCGCGCGACCCAGGGATCCGGCCAGGTCATCAATGTTGGTCATGCGTCAACCTCCGTGCAAAAACATAGCGTTGGCGGCCTGTAAGGTCGTCATGCAACTGGATCGACCGAAAGCGTCCCGCATCGCTGATGAGGCCGGCCACGGTTTCACCCTGGGCACTCCCAACCTCCAGCCCGAACCACCCGTCCGGGCGCAGGACGGCTGCCACGCCCGCAACGAGGGCGGCGATGAGGGCCAGCCCTCCCTGCCCGGCCACCATGGCGGCGCGCGGCTCCCACTCCCGCACTTCAGGTTCGGCCCCGCGCCACTCCGCCTCGCTCAGGTACGGCGGGTTGGACAGGACGAGATCGAAGGTGAGCCCGCCCACCGGATCCAGCAACGAGCCCAGGCGGAAACCGATGGCGGGCCGGCCGCACGCCCTCGCGTTCAGCCGCGCGACCTCGAGGGCGTCGGCGGAGATGTCGGTTGCGGTGACGGATCGGGCGAGCCCCTCGGACGCAAGGGCGATGGCGATTGCCCCCGACCCCGTTCCGACATCGAGGGCGGATTCGAAGACACGGTCGCGCCCGGCGATCCGCGCCAGCACCTCGAGCAGGTACTCGGTCTCGGGCCGCGGTATGGCGACGCGGGGGTCGACCGCGAGTTCCAGGTCCCGGAAAGGCGCGGACCCGAGCAGGTATTGCAGCGGCTCGCGCGCCGCCCGCCGCCGGAGCAGGGGACGGTAGACGGCCAGTTCGGTCTCGGCGAGCGGGCGGTCGAAATCCAGGTACAGCTGCAGCCGGTCGATCCCGAGGACGTGGGCCAGCAGGTATTCGGCGTTGAGACGGCCGTCCTCGACACCCCTGCCGCGCAGGAAATCTCCGCTCCAGCGCGCGACCTCCATGACGGTCCAGCGCCGCTCGCGGGCGCCGCCTGGGGG
>VXMI01000182.1 GCA_009841165.1 Gemmatimonadota bacterium
TATCAGACACCCCCACCCCCTGTACGAGCACCGAACGTCCGGTCAGCTCCCCGTTGCCGTACGCGTGAGAAAGCGACGCCACGATCCCGGCGTGCACTCCGGCGGCGGTGAACGGACCCGGATCGACGGGATGGCAGCCATGGCCCGAGCCCGCAACAGCGGAGGTAATCGTGGCCAGGAACGCCATGTCCTCGGGGGTCGTGCCCAGATCCTCGCCCACCCCGTACGCCCCGTCGAGGCCGTTGAGCAGTTTCCCGAAGTGCCTGAACAGGGCGCGTCTGGCCGTGCCTTCGATCGGCCCGGGCACGGCGAGAACGGACTTGCCGCCCCCGTACTCGAAGCCCATCGCAGCCCACTTGAAGGTCATTCCCTCGGCCAGGCGCATCGCATCGTGCAGCGCCGACGCCGGCGAGCCGTAGCTCTTGAGTCTGCAGCCGCCCGTGGGACGTCCCAGGGTGGCGTCGTGCAGCGCCACGAAGATCCAGGTGCCGGTTTCCCGATGGTGTGACGTGACTACCCCCAGGCCGTCCCATTCCTCGATCAGGGACTCGATCGTCGAGCTCATCTGTACCCCCCCGCTCGATGGTTCCACGGTTCGCTTCGATCGCAACGGCCGCCCGGGATGTGCCGGACCATTCCGTCGCGCGCACCAAATCAAATACATTTCAACGACGGGAGATGCGCCCGCCCGCGAGCGGCCCCGTCACCGAGACGGTGAGAGCCCAAAGTCCAGGTGGCAGCGCATGGAATGGATTTCGAGTCCCGAGGCATGGATCGCCCTTGCAACGTTGGCGATTCTGGAAATCGTCCTCGGGATCGACAACATCATCTTCATCTCCATTCTCGCCGACAAGCTGCCCGAGGAGCAGCAACCCGCCGCCCGCAGAAACGGCCTGATCCTGGCCATGGCTACGCGCCTGGCGCTGCTCGGCGCGATCTCCTTCATCATGAGGCTCACCGCGCCGCTGTTCAGTTTTCTCGGGCGTGGGTATTCGGGTCGCGACCTGATCCTGATCGGGGGTGGGCTGTTCCTGCTCGCAAAAGCCACCCGGGAAGTGCACCACCGTCTCGAGGGAGACGAGTCGGGAGCGGGCAAGGCGCGCGCCGCAAGCTACGGTGCCGTGCTCGCCCAGATCGCGGTCATGGACATCGTCTTCTCGCTGGACTCGGTGATCACCGCCGTGGGACTCGCGGAGGACTTCATGGTGATGGCGATCGCCATCGTCCTTGCCGTGGTGGTCATGCTACTCGCCGCCAGGGCAGTGTCGGAGTTCGTCAACAACCACCCCACGGTGAAGATGCTCGCCCTGAGTTTCCTGCTCCTGCTCGGCATGACTCTGGTGGCCGAGGGCTTCGGTCAACATATCCCCAAGGGTTACATTTACTTCGCCATGGGATTCTCGGTCTTCGTCGAGGCACTGAACCTGCGGGTACGGGCAGGTCGCAAGCCGATTCAGCTCCGCAGACCACCCCGCGACCCCGATGCCCGGGGAAAGACGGCGGCGCCTCCGAGCAGTGAACCAGCCGAGGGAAGGACGCCTGCGTGATGCGTCCGGGGGCGAGAATCCGACCGGGCCGACATCGGCAGAATACGCCCGAGAGGATTCGAACCTCTGGCCTCTGCCTCCGGAGGGCAGCGCTCTATCCAGCTGAGCTACGGGCGCAAGGTGCAGTAATGATCCCCCGCCGACGATCACGGGTCAACCCCGCAGCCCGGGGGGTGCTGCGCCAGGAGGACGGGCGTCATAAGCCGAGTTCTGTAGACCGCCTGAGCGGCGGTCCGGGATCATTTGTCTGGGATCCGGATTGCTCCGGACCTCGAGCGGCCTACCCGGGACTCGGGCGGGACAGGCGGTCCCTCGTCCCCTATTTGGCCTTGCTCCGGATGGGGTTTGCCATGCGGCCCCTGTTGCCAGCGGCCCGGTGCGCTCTTACCGCACCCTTTCACCCTTGCCTGTGCCCCTCGTTGCGAGAGGCCATCGGCGGTCTGCTCTCTGCGGCACTTTCCGTCGCCTCGCGGCGCCCGGGCGTTACCCGGCATCCTGCCTTGCGGAGCTCGGACTTTCCTCCGCACGGTGAACCCGCAGGCTCCCGACGGCGATCCCTCGGCCCGTCCTCCTGGACGCACCACAAATCTGTCTCATCGGAGCCGGTCGTCGCCAGTCCGAGCGCAGATGTCCGCAACGCGGTCGGCGCTCACGGACGCGTCCGGCGCGTCAGTCGGCGTGGGCGTATCCCGGTGTTCCCTGGAAAAAAATGGAAACATTTGTTTGTCCACTATTGTAAATCCAGTGGGAGACATGGACTTATATGTATTCGAGTATTGAGATAGCGATTCGGACGGGTCACAGAACCCGGTGCGCCGCCCCCCGCCACACGGGAGTGAGGGAATGGTGAAGATCCAGTTGCGTCCAATCCGGTCTCGCCTGGCGACCGCGCTCTCCCTGGCAGCGACCGCCCTGGCATCGACAATCGGCTTCGCCGGCCAGGCCCACGCCTCAGGGCTCCAGGCCGAACGCGTCCAGAACGGAGGCGCCGAACCCGTCGTCGTCTATCTGGTGCGGCACGCAGAACGGGCCGAAGACGGCTCGGACGATCCGCCACTTGCGCTGGCCGGCCAGATTCGGACCCAGGTTCTGCGGCACCTCCTGGCCCAGGCCGGCGTCACCCACGTGCACACCACGGAGTGGAAGCGCACCAGGGACACCGCCCGCCCCATCGCCGAGGATATCGGCCTCGAGCCACAGATCTACGATCCGGAAGAGCTCGAGAGGTTCGCCTCGACGCTGAGCACCACCCCGGGACACCATCTGGTGGTGGGGCACAGCAACACCACACCCACGCTCGTCGAGGCACTCGGGGGTGGTGCCTCTGAGCCGATCCAGGAATTCGAGTACGACCGCCTGTACATCGTGGTCATCCCGCCCGGCCAGCAACCCGTGACCACAATGCTGAGGTTCGGCGAGCCCTACGTCGAGGGACAGGACTTCGGTCTGCGTGCACCGTGGATCCGCCGACCGCGCGAACCGTCCCGCTAGAAGCTCACCACCAGCGCCACGGTAAAGACCCGGTCCAGTTCCTGGCGCCGGATCAGCACGTTTCCCGACTCTTCCCCGGTGGCGGACAACAGGGGCACCCGCGCCAGCGCCGGCTGGTTGTCGAAGGTCGTTCGGAGCGACGTCTTCAGCCCCAGGTGCTCGTTCATCGCAACGCTCAGGGAATTCGTCCAGTCGGCCCGCACATCGGAGGGGTCGTCGCCGTTGCCGTCCATGACCAGGTTGCTCGTCCATTCGGCGCTCTCGGTCAGTTTCCGCCAGTACTCGGACGACAGCCTCAATCCCAGGAAGCGCCCGTCGGCGTCGGGATCCGGCACCACGTCCTCCTGGACGGTGTGGGTAAACCCGTAGGCGGTTCGCAGCCGCTGCGTGTCCGAGGCGGTCCAGCGAGTGGAAACACCCAGCACGTTCACCAGACGATGCCGGATTCCCGAGAAGGTGTTGCGGGTCCAGCCCGACTGCACGAAGACCGATGTCCGCTCGGAGAACCTGCGATCGAGCCGCACCTGGGCGTTGTAGTTCTCCGCCGAGATGTTGCTTTCGGCGTTCTCCTCGACGCGATAGTCGGCTTCCGTACCGATGGCGACCCGCCGGTAGCGCGTTGAACGGGTTCGGATTCCACCCGCCTCGATCTTGACTTCGGTTCGGTCCCAGGACCGGGTCACTGCAGTTCCGATACCGAAGGTCGACGACTCCGCGTTCCCCCCCGTGCGGACGAAGCTGAATTCGGTCGAGGCGTTCCAGCGATCTCCGGCTTCCTGTGCATGAGCCTTCGCTGACGCCGCCAGCCCGACAAGGACCGCGGCCATCGCGATCACCCGCATCCACCGGGGGTGATTCCCGGTCGGCGGCGGAGCCAAGGCAGTAGCGCTCAACCTGTCATCCCCAGGGATAAGCCTGGCGCGCCTGGGCGCGGGCGATCACCAGATCGTCTGGTAGCCGTCGGCGGCCAGATTCCAGCGGCGCCCGTAGACGTGCAGCCGGCGGGTCCGCACCCCTTCGCTGACGAGTTGCCCGCCCACGTGAGTCCAGGCGAGCACGCTTCCCTCAAGATTGAGCATGTCGACGCCGCGCCGGGCCATCCCGCGCACGTATTCCGAACTGCGCCTCCCGATGGTGCAGTAGGCCACCACGGTCCGGTCCGCCAATTCCTGCAGCCGCGCCTCGAATTCCTCGCTCGTGATCGCGCCGGGAAGCGTCGAGACCCGGCGCTCCGCATCGGTCCGCACATCCACGAGCACGAAGTCCCCCTGGGGCAGCGCACTACGGAGCGCGGCCGCCGAGATCGTCGCCACGTCCGGGTAGTCCTCCCCGACGTCGTCCACCATTCGCTCGAGAACGACGCGGCGTTCGGCTTCGGCAGCGCGGGACTGGGCGACCGCCGCGCCCGGTGCGCAGAGCCCGGCCAGGGTCGCGACGGCGGCCAGAAGCGGCACCAACCGGCTCAACTGATCGGACATGGCGTTCACCCCTGGCGGTATGCGGGCCGGAACAGGTCGTTGACCGCGGTGACCCGGAACCCTTCGCGTTCCAGCAGTGATGCCGCGGCCGAGGCGCGCGCGCCGCTGAGACAGTGGACGACCAGTTCGTCGCCCCGGGGCAGTTCCCCAAGTCTGCCCGCGAGCCGCGTGTGCGTGATGTTGCGCGCGCCCTCGATCCGGGCCGCCGCGAACTCGCTCGCCTGCCGCACGTCGAGCACCTGCACTCCAGGATCCGTGCGCCGCCGGTTCACCTCGGGGAAGTCGACCACCTCGATACTCGCGAGCTCTCCCCCCGCTTCCTGAAAACCGCCCAGGGCCTCGGGCGCGGCCCAGCCGGCAACGCGGTCGAGTCCGATCCGGACCAGGTCGCGCACCACACCCTCGACCTCGGCCCGTTGGCAGATCACAACCATGTCCGAGACAGGATCCACGTAACATCCGGCGATCGTGGGGAAGGAATTGTTGAGCGGCGCGTAGATGGACCCCCGGATGTGCCCCGCGTAGTAGCCCATGCGGTCGGCTCTGGTGTCGATCACCACCGTGATCGGGTCGCGCGAGAGCTCCACGAGATCCCGGCCGGACAGCTCCCGGGGCCGGGGAAGCGGACCGAGCACCGCCGGACCGCACCGATTCTGCTCCTTCATGCGCCCGAAGTAGAGCGGCGGCTCCGGTTGGCCTTCCAGGATGTAGTCCACGAAGGCGTCCTCGCCCCGCTGCACGGCCGCCAGCGCCGGACTGAAACGCTTTTCGTATCCGGCGGTAGTGTCGGGGATCGCACCGAGCGCCTTTCCGCAGGCACTTCCGGCACCGTGCCCCGGCCAAATGCGCAGGTAGTCGGGGAGGTCGAAGACTCCACGTGCCGACCCGTACAGCCGACGGGCGGAAGGCTCCATCGCCCCGGCCTGGCCCGCCGCGGTCTCAAGCAGATCGGGACGGCCCAGGTCACCGACGAAGACGAAGTCGCCCGAGACCATGCCCATCGGCTCCGTGGCGCCCGCACCCCGATCGGTGATGAGGAAGCTGACGTGCTCGGGCGTGTGGCCCGGCGTGTGGACGACCTCGAATTCGACGCCTCCCACACCGAAGCGGTCACCGTGGCGCACCAGCGTCACCGACTCGCGCCCGTTCGCCCATTCGTATTGCCATTCGGCGCCGCCCTCGGCCGAAAGATAGGCCCGGCACCCGTACCGTTCGACCAGCTCAAGGCAACCCGAAAGGAAGTCCGCGTGAATATGCGTCTCGGCGGCCGCGACGATCCGCAGGCCCTCGCTCCGGGCGATCGCCACATAGCGGTCGACATCGCGCTCGGGGTCGATGATCACGGCTTCCCGAGTGCGCTGACAGCCCACCAGGTAGGCGTGCTGTGCCAGCTTCGGATCGACGATCTGCCTGAAGAACATCCTGACTCCCTAACGCAACCGGGCCGTCCATTGTCACCGACACGGGACGCTCAAGCCCGACCGCGTTCCACACCGACGCACTGAATTCGCAACAAAAGTATAGGGAGAAGAACAATGAACACCGGAATCTCAAGGATCAACCCACTGGCCGCCGCCGCCCTCGCCATCCTCTTCGCGGCCGCCATCGCTCCTTCAGGCCTCGACGCCCAGCGGCAGGGCTCCCGGGCCCGAGCCGCCGCCGGAGCCGCCCCGGTCGAGCGCGCCATCCGCCTGGCCGACGAACTCGAATTGACCGCCGACCAGCGGACGCAGCTGGAAGGCATGCGAACGGAACTGCTCGAACAGCGGACCGCCCGGGCGGCCGCACTCATGGCGCTCCGTTCCGAGATGGCCGCCGGAATCCGCGAGCCCGAAGCCATGCGTCAGGAACTCACCGAACAGTGGAGGGGCGGCGCGGACGCACGCGAGTCGCTGCGGGATCGATTCGCCGAGATCCTGACCGAGGACCAGCGCGAGGAGCTTCAGCGCATGAACCGCCGGACAATCGCACGCCAGCGGGGACCGGCGAACCGTGGCCGCATCGACCGGCAGCGGGGCCCCAGGGGCACAAGGTCGTTCGACCGGGGGCATCGGCCCTCGCGTTCCCGGGGGGATCGGCGATAGCTTCGAGACACCAGCCGGGTTCGCGGGCCCGGGGTCACTATTGCCGGGCCCGCGACCCGGTCGCACACCCGATTCCTTCTGGTGCCGGAGTCCTCCCGATGGAAAGCACGCCCTTCAGGTCGGTCGCATCCGCTGCGCTCCCCTGCATCGTCATTCTCGCCTTCTTCGCCGCGAACGGGTGCGGGGGCGAGCCCGATTCCAACCCCGGCGAAAGCCGTGAAGCCGTTCCCGGTCAGGAAGCCTCCGGCACGGACATGGCGCGGGAGGCCGAGAGTGCGGCCGCCCAGCGCACGGAAGAGGCTGGCGAGCACGGTGAGGGGCATGAGGGGAATGCGGGGGACGAGCACCGCGAGGGTGGTGAACACGACGGTGAAGGCGAACACGGCGAGCATGGGGAAGCCGGTGAGCACGGCGAAGAGGGTGAGGAATCGGGCGAATACCTGGGCCGCACGCAGACCTGGGATGCCACCCGGCGCGGGATGCGGCTGACCCTGTCGTTCGACGAGGCGCAGGGCGCGTTCACGGGTACGGTCGAGAACACCACCGAGGCGACGATCTGCAACGTCCGCGTCGAAGTCCACCTGTCCGACGGCACCGAACTCGGACCAACGGCTGGCATGGATCTCGCTGCCGGCGAGTCTGCGGTCACCCGTCTGCCGTCGGGAGGGGAATCCTTCGAGCGCTGGACGGCCCACCCCGAATCATCGCGTTGCACCACCGGCTGAGGGTGTCGCAGCAGGGGCCACACGGGTATAATTGAGTCCGTTTTCGCCCTGCTAGCTCAACTGGTAGAGCATCCGACTCTTAATCGGCAGGTTCGGGGT
>VXMI01000031.1 GCA_009841165.1 Gemmatimonadota bacterium
CAGCACGACTTCGACCCGCCACCCCTCCCCGTCCGCGCCTCGCTCCGGCATCCTCGCCACGCCCCTCACGATCTCGGCCCCGGCCTCCGCCGCCGCCCCACGCAGCAGGTTGTCGAACCGCGACCGCAGGATGTGGAATCCGGCAGCGCCTCCCGCGAAATCGTCACGGCGGCCCTCGCCGCCCCACAGCGCGGTGTTCCCGCTGTTGGCAAGGAATCCCCCCGCCTCCACCACCCCCAGCAGCCCCGTTGCGGCCAGCACCTTGCGCGCGCTGGGAGGCAGCGATTCGGCCAGGGACGGCCCGGCCGGGTCAGGGTCGGGCGACCGCTCGACGACCACGGCCCCCAGGCCCCACTGGGCGAGGAGACGGGCGGCCGCGGCTCCGGCGGGGCCGCCGCCGAGGATGAGGACCTGGGGGATTGGGTTCACTGGTGAGGGGCATTCTCCAGCCAAACGGACATTCGGGGCGGCTAACAAGGTCAGAGATCCGGCAGGAGGTGACAAGCCAGCCTGCTCAGGGTTCCCAGCATGGCGCTGCCGGGATTCTTTCCTACAGGAAGGCCGAGGGGCGTGCCATGCCCTCAGGACGTGTCATGCTCTTGGTTTAGTTTAGCTCGCAAGCTGTACCAAGAGCGACACGGCGTAGGCAGTGTCCCCCAACGTTGCTCGCTGTCATGGCGTCCCACCCGTTCTCGTACTTGAGTCGTCCGCCGATTCGCTTTAGCTTATCTGCCCCTCGCATCCTGCTTCGTGCAAGATCCGCAGGACGCGGGCACAGACGCCCCCATCGTCTAGTGGACTAGGATACCTGGTTCTCAGCCAGGAGACCGGGGTTCGATTCCCCGTGGGGGTACTAAAGGTCGCTTAGCTCAGTCGGTAGAGCACTACGCTCACATCGTAGGGGTCGCTGGTTCGAGTCCAGCAGCGACCATTCAGGTCAATTCGGCGCACGCCCCCTACCTTGGCGGCCTGTCCAGGCACGCGCTCGCGTGCTTTGCGATCCCTCCCTCGAGCCTCAACGACCGGGTGATCCAGCCCGTCCGGCCGAAGCCGCCCGCCTGGCCGCAACCTTTTCGGCGATCCAGGTTGTCTCAATCCTGCAAGTAGATTAGACTGGTCTCAGTCTAGTCTGATCGCAGATTGAGCAAAAACGTTTCAGCTGAAACGCATTCCATGTGCCGCATTGGAGCCTTCGAAGCCAAGACGCACCTCCCTCGTCTCCTGCGGCGGGTGGAGGCCGGGGAGCGGTTTGTGATCACCAGGCACGATCGCCCCGTCGCGGAGTTGATACCCTTTCAAGCCCGCGACACGACCAGGGTCCGCGCCGCAATCGAGGATCTGAAGGCCTTCCAGAAGACCCATAGCCTGGGTGGCCTCTCGATTCGCGACATGATCGAAGAGGGCCGAAGACGCTGACGTTCGTCCTCGATTGTTCGGTGACCATGGCGTGGGTGTTCGCGGACGAGGCCACGCCGGAGACCGATCGGCTGCGTGAATCCCTGATCGGCGGCAGGGCCTTCGTCCCCGCTCTCTGGCCGATCGAAGTGGGCAACGTTCTGTGGGTCGCCACCAGCCGAGGCCGGATTGCCAGGGACGAATGGACGAGAGTCCGCAGCAGCCTCAAGGCTCTGCCGGTGGAGATCGAACCCGTTTCGGCCGGCCGGGTCTGGGAAGCCGTGCTCATGCTCGCTGACGAGCACGGGCTATCCGTCTACGATGCGATGTACCTGGAGCTGGCCCTACGCATGCAACTGCCGCTCGCGACGCTCGACCGCAGATTGGCCGCAGCCGCGATCGCCGCGGGAATCGAGGTGCCGACGCGCGTCGGCGGGTGAAGACCGCCTGCCTGGCGTAACCGCCAAGTCCTACACCAACACCGGCACCCGCGGCGCCCCCGCCCCCACCCGCTCCATGCGCACCCCGGGCTCCCACGCAGCCACCTTCCCCGCCACCGCCGACGCGGCCACCGAGTAGGGCGACACCAGGTACAGCTGGCCCGGCCCTGAGCGGCCCGGGAAGTTGCGGTTCTGGGACGACACCGACACCTGGTCGGGCGAGCGGGTGATCCCCGGCCCGGCGGCGATGCAGGCACCGCACCCCGGCTCGATGAACTCGGCGCCGATCTCGCGGAACAGGTCCAGGTATCCCTGCTCCCGCGCGTACTCGCGCACGTCGGTCGAGCCGCACTGGATGTAGCAACTCACGTCGGGATGGACGCCCAGGCCCCACCGGTCGCGGGCCTCGCGGAAGACCCGCGCGTACATGTCCATGTCTTCCTTCTTGCCGGCCGTGCACGATCCGGCGTAGGCGATCTCGATGCGCACGGGGTCGGCGAGCTCGTCGATGTAGAGGCCGTTTCCGGGATCGCCGGGCAGCGCGACCATGGGCCGCAGCCCCGTCGCGTCGATCTCGATGACCTTCACGTATGCGGCGCCGGGGTCGCTGCACACGTCTTCGACCAGCGCCCGCGCACGCGCCACGGGCATGCCCCGCTCCTGCACGAGGAACTCGACCGTCCTCTCGTCGGCCGCGACCACGCCCGTGAATGCGCCCACTTCCGCGGCCATGTTGGTCATGGTCGCTCTTTCGTCCACCGACAGCCCTTCCACCACCGGGCCCGCGTACTCGATGATCTGACCGATGGCGTGGCCGTCGCGCACATAAGGGTGGCGCAGGATCTCGAGCATGAGGTCCTTGGCGGTCGCGTTGGCCGGCAGCTCGCCGCCCACCACCACCTTGAACGACGGCGGAATCCGCGCGCGCACGTCCTTCGTGATCCACGAGTTGAAGATCGCCGTGGTGCCGACCCCGAACGCCAGCGCGCCGACCGCGCCCGCGTGGGGCGTGTGGGAATCCGTGCCGATGATGAGCATGCCCGGCTCGGCATAGTCCTCGAGGATCTTGGAGTGGCAGATCGCCTCGGAGCCCATGACGTGGCCCTGCTGCTCGCCGTAGAGGCGGATGCCCTGCTTTTCGGAGAACTCGCGCTGCTTGACCTCGAGCTGGTTGGCGACCTCCAGCAGCCCCTGCTCGATCCGCTCCTGGCTCATCACCTTGTGCAGGAAGGTCAGGTGGTCGCGGAAGAAGAGGATCGAGTCGGGATCGAGGACCCGCGCGTCGGCGCCCAGCTTCTGCTCGAAGAAGATGGCGGCCATGGGCGTCACGTACTCGTGACTGAAGCGGATGTCGGCGCGGAAGAAGCCCGCCTCGCCGGGTTCGGTCCAGTCGGTGCCGACGTGGTCGGAGGAAGCGTCGACGACCCACTTGTGGGCGAAGATCTTCTCGCCGAGGGTCATGGGGCGGGGGGAGGAAGCGCAGCCGCCTGCTCGCGGCTGGCCGTTCGGCGCGACGGTTGGCGGCTGCCCCGCGTCGCCTGCGGGAGGGTCGGCCAGCGCGCGCGGCGACGGCAGCGTCACCTGGCCCCCCAGCCGGGCCATGTTGAACTCGAACAGGCCACCGTACTCGATGATCTGGCGGGTGATGTCGTCCGTTCCGGCCGTGAATTCGCTCAGCGGGATCGGCTCGCCCGAGCGGATGCGGTCGATCAGCCCGAAGTCGGTCGTGGTGAGGATGCCCAGGTTCTGGCAGTTCTCGTTGTAGATGCGCTCGATGCTCTCGCTGACGACGACCTTGATCCCCGCCATCAGCTCGGCGTAGGGGCTCTGTTCGCGGCTCGATCCTTTGCCGCGGCGCTTGCCGGCGACCGAGCAGATGAAGCCGGCGTCCTTGACGCTGCCGCGCTCGATGGGGGCCTCGGTGCCGCTGTCTCCGGTCGCGGCTTCAAGCCCCAGGTAGGGGAATTCGCCGAGCGTCTCGTCGTAGAAGAAACAGATGTAGGCGGGGGTGATCTCGTCGGTGCTGATCTGGTCGCGGAGGCTGGCCTTGAGCGCGGGCGTGAGGTCGAGGTCGAGGCCGTCGTGGAGCTGGCGGCGGATCAGGTCGGCGTCGTCCGCCAGGAACAGGACGCGCCCGCCGAAGGAGACCTCCGGCGGGCGCTTGCGGACCAGCGCCGTCGTCAACTGAAGTCCACCCCGAGGATCACGAAGTAGATGATCACCGCCACGGCGATCGGAGCCACCCAGCGGATGAAGAAGCGCCACGCGTCGTACTTGAACCAGCGCGGTTCAGTGCCGTCCACCAGCTCGCTCATCGTGTCCTTGCGGGTCATGAACCAGCCGGCCGCCAGGGTGATGAAGAACCCGCCCGTCGGCAGCATCCAGTTCGACACGAAGTGGTCGGCGGTCGAGAACCAGCCGGCCTTGCCATCGAAGACCTCCATGGTGGAGAGCCATCCCGTCCCCGTGAACGACAGGGCGGCGAAGATGGTGAACACGAAGATCGCGGCGCCGGCCCCGACCGTCGCCTTGTGGCGCGTCAGGCCGCGCTGGTCGATCAGATAGGCGGACACCACTTCCAGCAGCGAGATCGTCGACGTCAGCGCGGCCAGGGCAACGAGCACGTAGAAGAGCGGTCCCAGCACGATGCCGAACGGCACCTCGGTGTAGAACAGCTCGGGCAGCGAGATGAAGAGCATGCCGACCGGGGAGCTGCTGACCGCGTCGCGCATGCCGGCCACCGAGAAGATCACCGAGAACATGATGACCGTGGCGATCAGAGCGATCAGCGTGTCGAGAGCCACGATCGCACCCGACGCTTTCACGACCGAATGTTTGCGGGAGATGTACGACCCGTAGGTGATCATCGCACCCATGCCGAGAGACAAGGTGAAGAAGGAGTGCCCGAGGGCTTCCAGAACCGCCTCCCTCGTCAGGTCGGCGAAATTGGGGCGGAAGATGTAACCCAGCGCCTCGCCGGACCCGCTCATGCTGAGCGCGCTGAAAAGCATCAGCAGGAGAATGCCGAAGAGGATCGGCAGGAAGATCCTGGCGATCCGCTCGATCCCCTTGCTGACCCCGAAGTAGACAACGGCAATTGTGCCTATGCTGAAGCCCAGGGAGAGCGCCAACTGCAGACCGGGATTGCTCACCTGTGTGCCGAACAGATCCCCGGCGGACATCCCGACCGGGTAGCCGCCGAAGGTCCATGAGACCGATTTGGCGAAGTAATAGAGCGACCACCCTGCAATGACCGTGTAGTAGCTGAGCAGGATGAAACCGGCGAGCACGCCCCATCCTCCCACCAGTCCCCCGAGCGCGCGGCCCCCGGGCCACTTCGACGCGACCGCGTCCTTCAGCGCCCCCACCGCGCTCTTCTGGCTCCGGCGCCCGATCAGCAGCTCGGCCATCATGATCGGCAGGCCGACGGCAGCGATGCAGATCAGGTAGACGAGAACGAAGGCGCCCCCCTGGTTCTCCCAGGTGATGAAGGGGAACTTCCAGAGGTTGCCGAGGCCGATCGCGCTGCCGGTGGCGGCGAGCACGAGGCCTGCGTTGGAGCTCCAATGGTCGCGGGGTTGGCTCATGAGGGGTTTCCAATCGGGCCGGAGTTCGGGTGTCGATTCACGCATATATTGTACTCTGACGCTTCCACGGGCCACCAGATCGGGGGCCATCCAACTGAGGTAGCCGGATGATGAAACACTCCAGCCGGACCCGTTCACCACACGCCGGCCCGGTCCTGCCGCTGATCCTGTTCCCGGTCGTTTGGCTGGCGGCCGCGGCGTGCGGGTCCGATCCCGACGCCGGAGCGGACGCCGACACACCCGCCGTGGCGCTTCTGACCGCCGGTCCCGTGAGCGACGCCGGCTGGTACGCGGGCGCCTACGAGGGCCTGCAGCTGATCGGCGACTCGCTGGGCTTTCGCGTCTCGCACCAGCAGACCCGGACCCCGGCCGAGTTCGACGAGGCCTTCATTTCGTACGCGGAGTCGGGGTACGGCCTGATCTTCGGGCACGGCTTCGAGTACCAGGACGCCGCGAGCCGCGCCGGCGATATGTACCCCGATGTCACCTTCGTGGTCTCCTCGGGCTCGCGCTCCTCGTCCAACGTCGTCCCGATCATCTTCGGGCTGCATGAAGCGTCCTACCTCGCCGGGATGGCGGCCGGCTCGGTCACACAGTCCGGGACCGTGGGGATGGTGGGCGGCGTCGAAATCCCGAGCGCCAAGGGCACATTCATCGCCTTCGAGGCGGGGGTGAAGGCGGTGATGCCGGATGCGGTCGTGCTCGAGACGTTCATCGGCAGCTGGGACGACGTCTCTGCCGCGAAGGAAGCTGCAGCCGCCCAGTTGCGGCAGGGTGCGGATGTCCTGATCCACAACGTCGACGCGGCCAGCTTCGGCGTCTTTCAGGCCGTGCGCGAGGCCCGCGAAGGAGGCCGCACGGCCTGGGCCTTCGGGATGAACCGCGACCAGAACGATGTCGCGCCCGACGTGATCCTGGGCAGCGCCGCGATCAACATCCCGACGATCTTCCTGCAGACCGCGCTCGACTGGCAGGCGGGCACGCTCGCCGGGCCCACCATTACGGGGCTGGTTGGGGGCTCGGTCGAGTTCGTCCCCAGTCCGGCTCATGAAGGGGTGATCCCGGCCGACGCGCTCGCGCGGATCGACGAGGCGCGCGCGGCCATCATCGCCGGCACGCTGGATGTCCCGGCGATCGATTTCCTCGAGCCCGCGGCGGGGGAGACGCCTTCGTCCTGACGGACGAGGGCGGAGGGCCGGGAGTGCGCGACGCCCTGCGGCTACGGGGCGTGACGCGCCGGTTCGGCCCGGTCACCGCGCTCGACCAGGTCGACTTCGCGCTGGCACCCGGCGAGATCCACGGGCTGCTGGGCGAAAACGGGGCCGGGAAGACCACGCTGGCCCGTGTCGCGGCCGGGATTCTGCAGCCGGATGCAGGCCGGGTGGAGATCGGCGGGCAGCCGCTCGGCAACGCGGGCGTCGGCGGGGCGCGCACGCTGGGCGTCGCGATGGTGCACCAGCACTTCTCGCTCGTGCCGCGTTTCACCGGTTTCGAGAACGTCGCGCTCTTCGACGCCGCCGCGTGGACGCGCCGGGGGACGTTGCGGTCCGGCTACCGCGAACGTGTGGAGGCGCGCGCCGCGGAACTGGGGCTGGCGGTGGAGCTGGACGCGCCGATCGGGGGGCTGGGGGTGGTGGCGCGGCAGCGGGTCGAGATCCTCAAGGCGCTGATGGGCGACACGCGCGTGCTGCTCCTCGACGAGCCGACGGCGGTGCTGGCGCCGCAGGAGGTGGAAGGGCTCCTTGCGGTGCTGCGGCAGGTTGCGCGCGTCGGGGCGGGAATCGTCCTGGTGGCGCACAAGCTGGACGAGGTGCTGGCCGCGGCCGACCGCGTGACCGTGCTTCGGCGGGGCCGGTGGGTGATGACGCGCGCGGCCGCGGAGGTGTCGGCCCGAGAGTTGGCGGAGGCCATGGTGGGGGCCGTGGTGGGGGTGCGTGG
>VXMI01000054.1 GCA_009841165.1 Gemmatimonadota bacterium
TCAATGCACCGGTCTTGAAAACCGGCGTCCGAAAGGACACGTGGGTTCGAATCCCACTCCCTCCGTTGAGCGTCAGCGACCGGAGGGAAGGGGATTCGAACGGTGTCGAGCCGGAGGCGGTTGCGCCGCCAGGCGAAAGCGCCAGAGACGGCCGAGGACGGCGAAGCCGCCCGCAGGCCAATCCCACTCCCTCCGTTGAGCGTCACGGACTTCTCCCGGAGGAAACCATGCGCCCGCCTCAAGTCCCCCGATTCGACCGCAGCCCCGTCAGCCCCGCCCGCGTCACCACGCTGCTACTCCTCGCCCTGGCACCCGCCTGCGCCGAAGCACCCGGCACGAGCTTCGAAGATCTCGCCGAGGCGCACCTGCCGCAAATCGAAGGCAGCATTCAGGTCCCCGGTCTACAGGCCGAAGTCGAGGTGCTGCGCGACCCCTGGGGCGTGCCGCATATCTACGCATCCAACCTCGACGATCTCTTCTTCGCCCAGGGCTTCGTACAGGCCCAGGATCGTCTCTGGCAGATGGAGATGTACCGCAGGGCCGGCGAGGGGCGGCTGGCCGAAGTGCTGGGCCCGGGCGCCCTCCAACACGACCGTGTCGCGCGTCTGCTCAAGTTCCGGGGCCCCTTTGATGACGAGGAGTATACCAGCTACCACCCCGAGGGCCGACGCATCCTTGAGGCTTTCGCGTCCGGGATCAACGCCTACATCGACCACGCCATGGCGGCGGGAGAACTGCCCGTCGAATTCCTGTTGACCGGGATCGAGCCCGAGCCCTGGGTCTCCGAGACGCCGCTGCTGCGCATGCAGACCGCGATGCCCCTCGGGGACGTGCGCCGCGAGCTGCGGCTGGCCGAGCGGGTGGCCGAACTGGGAGCCGATGAGGCCAATCGGCAGGCGAACCCCACTCCCTGGCGCGAACTCGAGGTACCTGGGGGCGTCGACCTGTCGCTGATCTCGGATGACGTGCTGGCCGGAGTGACCGGCTTCCGCAACGCGATGAGCAGTCCACCCCTGGTCCCTCCCTACGACGGCTGGACGGGATCGGAGATGGCACTGAACCTGGGCGCTCGCGAGACTTCCCCCGGGAGCAACAACTGGGCTATTCACGGGAGTCGCACGGAGAGCGGCCACGCGATCGTGGCAAACGACCCGCACCGCGGGGTCACGAACCCGTCGCTCCGCTACGTCGTTCACCTGGACGCCCCCGGCTGGACCGCGATCGGGTCGACCGAGCCGGTGCTCCCGGGAGTGGCGATCGGGCACAACGGACGGATCGCGTGGGGGCTCACAATCGTGGGCACCGACCAGTCGGACGTGTACGTCGAGCAGGTGAACCCGGAAAACCCGAAGCAGGTGCGCTGGGGCGACGGCTGGGAAGAGGTGCGGACCATCACCGAGACTGTCCAGGTGAAGGACGGCGAGCCGGTGACCATGGAGCTGGAGTTCTCGCGCCACGGCCCGATCTTCCACCGCGACCCGGACAACAACCTCGCCTACGCCATGCGCTCGACCATGCACGAGCCCGGAACCACGGGATACCTCTCCGGGCTGCGGCTCAACGTGGTCTCCGATTGCGCCGGCTTCGTCGACGAGTTGCGCTACTGGCTGGCCCCCACCGAAAACATGATCTGCGGGGATGCCGACGGGAATATCGCCTGGCAGGCCGCGGCGCTCTCGCCGAGCCGCCCCAACTGGCACGGGCGGCTGCCTGTGCCGGGGACCGGCGAATACGAGTGGGACGAGTTCCGCGCCGATCTCCCCACCGAATTCAACCCCGAGCGCGGCTGGGTGGGGACGGCCAACCACGACATCCATCCGCCCGGATACGATCCGCCGCTCTTCTTCAAGACCGCCGGCCCCTTCGCCCGCTTCGCGCGGGTGGAACAGGTGCTGAACGCGGGCGGCGACTTCACCCTGGAGGACTCGCGGCTGCTCCAGCAGGACGCGTACTCGGCTTCGGCCGCGCGCGACGCGGCACTCTTTCGGGGATGGACGGCGAACGACGCGGAATTGGAGCCCTACCGCGCCGAACTGGCCGCGTGGGACGGGGTCTTCGACCGCGCCAGCCGGGCGGCCGCGATCTACCGCCGGTTCGACCGCGACGCTCTGGATGATCACCGGAGCAGCACGAGTGGATCCGGAGCGACCGCTTACGAGGAGGTTCTGGCAGCCGCTATCGATCGGATCGCGGCCGACCAGGGCGACGACCCGGCCCAGTGGCGCTGGGGACGCGACCACCGCAACGAATTCCCGCACTCGCTGGTGACCGCCTGGGACCTGCCGGCGGCAGAGCGGTCGGGAGGCGCGGGCACGGTGGCCGCCACGGGCGCTACCTACCGACACATCGTCGATTTCGCCGACCTGGACGGGTCACTGTTCACTAACGCGCCCGGGCAGTCCGGGCGGCCGGGCAGCCCCTACTACGGCAATCTCACCGAGGACTGGGCCGACCAGGACTACTTCCCGATGCTGTTCTCGCGTGAGGCGGTGGAGGCGCGCGCGGAATACCGGCTCGTATTGGCCCCCGGCGCTGATTGACGACCGGCCTTCGGGTCCCCAAAGATCAGTCACCGAATCGCACTCTCCCCCGGTGCCCCAGCGGCAGGAGGCGTTCAGCGTGATCCGCAGAATCCAGGTCCTCAACTACCGCTGTCTGCGTCACCTGGATGTCGAACTTGGACGGCGCACACTGGTGACGGGGCCCGTCGGAGGCGGGAAGAGCACGCTGATCGGCGCGTTGGGGTTTCTGCGCGACCTGGTTCGGCAGGGGCCGAGGGTTGCAGTCGCGCGACGCGCCGACGACCTGCGCGACCTCGTGTGGGGACGGCCGGACGAAGATCCCGGCTTCGAACTGGCCGTCGAGTTCGAGCTTCCGGAGCAATCCCGCGATCACCTTCCGTCGGGTAGCGCGTTTGGAGTCTACCGATACGAGGTGGCTCTGCGGGGAGACGGCGACGGCGTATCCATACACACCGAACGGGGGATTCTCAGTCCGGTGCGCGAGGCTCCCGACATCGTGCAGCCGAGCCTCTTCCCGGACATGCCGGAACCGCCCCGTACGATCCTGGCATCGAGCCGGCCGGGATCGCGCACCGTGTTGAGCAAGACCCCGGGGGGAACGGACCGCTTCTACAGGGAACGCGACCCGGAAAAGGGTTGGGTCACGGAGATCGCGCTTGGTCCGTCGAGGTCGGCCCTCGGCACGCTGCCGGATTCGCCCGCGATTCGCCCGGTAACCACGGCGATCAAGCGCATGCTGGAGACCGGCGTCATCAGGATCCGCCCCGACGTACGGGCGATGCGGCGCCCGAGCCCCCCGGGCCAGCCCGAAAGAGTGCTGCTCGAAGGCGCATCCAACCTTCCCTGGGTCGTCTCACGGCTCCGGCGCGAGTCCGCCAAACGCTTCGCAACATGGCTCTCCCTGTTGCGCGCCGCCGTGCCCGGGCTCGAGGACATCCACGTCGCCCGCCGGGAAGCCGATCGCTACGGCTACCTGGTGCTTCGCTTCAGCGGTGATCTGGAAGCGCCCTCGTGGATCGTCTCCGACGGCACGCTGCACCTGCTGGCATTCACGGTGTCTCCTTTCCTGTCCTCCGCCGACCGGGTCTTCCTGATCGACGACCCTGAACGCGCGCTGCCCGCGAGCGGCTTGCCCGCGTTTCATGAAGCGTTCTCGGCGACAGGGTCCCAGCTGCTGGCCAGCACCTCCTCGCCGGAACTCCTCGACCTCTTCAGCCCGAAGGAGGTGCTGTCCCTGGCCCGCCGCGAGGACGGCGTGATCGGCATCGCCAGCTCGGGCGCCGCAGACGAGAGTGGTACCGGTGACGAGAGTGGTGCCGGTGGCGCCGCCGAGGCAGACGCTAGTGCAGGACGTTCAGCGACCTCAGATGAGCCGTGACCGCCCCCAACAGGAGTGGCCGAATCCGGTAGCGGGTGCCGGCGGCGGAAACGCCCGTGCCGCCCCGACCATCCTCCCGCACCGCTTCGATCACGTGGAGATCGCGGATCGCGCGGAACAGGTGGCGCGCCTCGGCCGGTGATCCGCGAGCCACTTGGCAGTACTCGGCTACCGTGAGCGTCCCGTGGTCCAGCAACGCCTTGAGTGCAAAACTCTGCTCCAGGTTGAACACGCCCATCAACGAGGGCAGCGTTTCGATCGGCCGGACCAGGAGGCTTCCCTGCTCGCTGCGGAAGTCGGCGGAGCGCAGCCAATGGAAGAGTGCCGAGCGGACGGAGCCGAGTGACGCGCGGTGCAGACGCTCGAAATAGTCGGATTCCAGTAGTCGCTGGTGTTTCTCCGAACCGCGCACTCCGGGCCGGCGTCTGAGCAGCTCCCGCCCCGTGCGCCGCTCCACGTACCGAAGCGGCAGGCCGCTGAGCCGGTGCCTGGCCAGAATGGCCTGCTTCAGGGCTTCGGCGCTCAACTCTCCGAGTCGCAGTTGTTCGACGTCACCGACGCAGGCCGGACAACGCTTTTCGAGGAGCTGCCACGAGGACGCGCCAACCGACAGCACCCAGAAAATGCGCGGGCTGGTCCTCTGGATGAATGACAGAAGGGTCTCGAAGAGTTCGCCGCCGCCGGCTACGCGCATCTGCAGGTGCTCCGTCCCCTCCAGGATGAAGAGGTGGGGCAGGCGGGGGGCGTCCAGCACCTGGCCTCCGAGCCCGTGGAGGTCGTGCGCGTTACACGGGCCCAGCCATCCGGAAAAGCGCTCCGCAAGCCCGGCTTCGTCCCGGATTCGCTCCCGTAGCGTCGCTCGCACCGCGCGCTGCGGCGCGCTACCCAGACGCCCCGTCACGACGTTGAGGAAGCTGGTGACACCCGCCCCCGGCGATGAGATCACCACCAGGCCCCCGTTCGGCTCGGTCTGCCAGCGATTCCACGACCTCTCGACCGCCGCGAGCGCGTCGTCCCTGCCGGCGAGGAGGCGCGGATCGGTGAGCGGTTCGAGCGAGAAGAGCCGGCGGTAGAGAACCGGCAGCTTGCTCTCGACCTCCTCGACGGCTGCCAGTGAGCGCTCGCGCAACTCGGCGCGGCCGCCGGCCTCGGCGCCTATGCCCAGGGCGTGCTTCACGGGCCAGAGACGCTGGCGGATCCAGGAGAAGGCGTCGGATCCGCGGCGCATCGCATCCTCGAAGTAGCGTCGCCACAGTTCACGTCCGCGAGAGGCTTCCGCGGCGACCTGCGAGCGTGCGTCCAGGTAGCGCCCGGTCAGACGATCGGTGGTGGTCCGGTGCACAAGATGCGCCATCCCGTCGGCGACCTCGTCCGCAACCCGCATGCACGCTTCATCGAGGGCGTCGATGAGCGCACCGCGTGCAACCTCGGCCTTCGTGGAGGCTCGCGTCAGGCCGTTGGTGACCAGCACCGGATGGACCGTCCCGGGATCGCGGCCTTCGGTCAATTCCCCGATCGCGGCCTCGTATCCGTACGCGGCCACTTCGCGCAGTTCCGACACCAGCGCGTGCACCCGGTCCATCGCCCCGGGAACGACGGTGGCCGTAGCGCGAATCCGCTCGATTCTGGGCGTGTCGAACGACTGGCGAGCCGCTTCCCGGAGCCGCACCGCGTTGCCGGCACCCGCGGGTTTCCGGAGCCTCGTGTCGCCCGGCGGTACGCGGTGCACCACCAGCTCCTCCGGCATCGCGGCGGCCAGGTCCTCGAGTTCCCCGTCGGCCCGGGTCGCCGCGTCCGTGAGTGCGTCGAGCAACTGCCCCGGGTCAGGCAACGTCGCTTCCACCTCGTCGAGTCCGGCACCCGTGCGGAGCCGTTCCTGGCCCAGTTTGTCGGAAAGGGCCGCGTCCTCGGCATCGATGGCGGCTGCCCGTTCCCGGCCCTCCGCCAGCCGCGCGTCGAGTTCGTCCAGGCTGACCTCGATCTCGCGCACGGCGCGGGTCCAGTCCGCGTTCAGTTCGCGGCGAACCCGGTCGGTCAGACGCCGGGCCTTCAGCAGCTCCAGGCACAGGTCGAGACGGGTCACGCTCTCGTCGGCCCATCGGTCCCAGTTGGCGGCAGTCCCCTTCTGACCCCTCCAGCCGAGAGGGGTCCCCTCGGATTCGGAGGACACGAACGTGCCGGCCACGCCCACCCTCGCATGCAGCGCTTCCGCGCATCGGGCCAGACCGTGGTCCAGGGACTGCCCGGCGGCGCCCGCCACCTGTTCAACGAGCACGAGGAGCCGCCGATGCAACACGTTGCCGGCTTCGAGGCAAGCTTCGAGGTCATTTCGTCCCGGTGCCGACTCTGGCCGACGTTCGCCCCGAGCGTCCATGCCGTCCGGTCGGGCGAGCACCGCGGCCAACCAGCCGGACCAGCTCCGCTCGACGTTCCCCAGCCACTCTCCGCGCAGACGCTGACTGTTGCGAAAGGCACGCACCTGTTGCGGCAGCACCGAACGGGCGACGTGCTCGCGCGCGACTGCCGCCATCGGGATGTCACGGGCCTCGCGCCGCCAGAGGAGCGGCCGCAGCGCCATCGCGAACACTCGCTTGAGCGCCACCCACACCCCGAGCCCCCGCGCCTGTTGCAGAGCGGTGGGAGAGATCGGTGCGCGGACCAGCGCCGGCAGCTTGGCTACCACCGCAACGACCTGCTCCACGGCCTGTCCCAGCGATGCCTCCAGCTTCCCGGCCGCATCGTGATCCCGCAGCGTTTGTCGGAGCGGCTCGAGCACGCCCGTCGCAACCGCGTGGCGGTATCGGTCAGCAGCCTCGCCGACTTCGCTCGCCGACCCGACACCGTCGGGCCCGTCTCCGGCCGATACGCTCCCAAGTTCATCCAGCGCCCGCTCGTGTGCCGCCACCCCGTGTGCCAGCACCCGCCGAACCGGCTCCCACACCTGCTCGGCGTGACGCCGCCACACCTCACGGAAGGGTTCGTGAGCGACCGCCGCGATCCGCGCCGCGATCTCGGCGTCGGTTCCCGGCATCACCGTCCCACCGTCCGCGCCACGTCCCCCGGCGCCGCTGTTGGGAGCACATGAATTGTCCGGTTTCGTAGCACAACATCTGTCCGGTTC
>VXMI01000208.1 GCA_009841165.1 Gemmatimonadota bacterium
CCCGCCCCTCATGTCTCTCCTCCCCGGGGGGGGGGGGGGGCGGCCGGCCGCGCGACCACCTCAACCCGGCGCGCGGTCGCGGAGGCCGCGAGGTCGTCGGCACCGGGGAGGGAGGAGTCCACCACCACCGCGCGGGGGCACGCATCGTCCAGCACGTACTCGAGTTCGCGGCGCGGATGCGTGAGCGCGAGCGGCACGGCGATCGCGCCCCCGGCCCAGATGCCGAGCTGGGCCGCCACGTGCGACCGGCCCGGCCGCACCAGGTACGCGACCCTGTCGCCCGCTCCGCAGCACGCATCCGCCAGCCGGTCGCGCCACACCGCGGCCTCGGCTGCCAGGTCGGCGTAGCTCCAACTCCCTCCGTCGTCCACCAGTGCGGTGCGGCCTGCCACCGACGTCCGGCCGACGCGGTCGAGAAGGCTGGGGTTGCTGTCGCTGATCGTCGGGTTCCGGTGAGAGGGCATCGCGGGCGCGGGAGCAGCGGGAAAGGTGCAGCGGCATGCTGCGTTGCGACAACCCGACTTGGCGCGGGTAGCGGCCTGATCACATCTTTCGCGCAATCGACCCGCCAACCCCCGGGAGGCACAATGAGCGACGAGGCTGCGAGCGACGGGGCTGCACGCGGCCTGCCGGCCAGGATGTTGGGCGCCGCCCTCCTCAGGGCGGATGTCTACGAGGAGGTGGAGGCGGATTCCGGTGCGACCGTCCAGGCGGCCGTGGTGGTGGTGCTCGTCTCGCTGATCGCGGGCATGCCGGACTACGCGCTCGGATGGCTGGCGATGGGGGCGGCCGTGGTGACGAGCCTGCTGCACTGGCTGGTGTGGGCCGGCATCACCCTGCTGATCGGTGACAGGCTTCTCGGCGGCACGGCCACCTGGGGCGAGCTGCTGCGGACCCTGGGATTCGCGCGAGCGCCCGGCGTTCTGCTCCTTCTCGATCCGGTCGTGGGAGGGGTAGGGCTCATCGTACAGCTGTGGATGCTGGTGGCGGGGGCGGTCGCGATCCGCCAGGCGCTGGACTTCGGGATCTGGCGCGCGCTGCTGACCGCAGTGCTTGGGATCATCCCGTACTGGCTCGTCCTGGCCCTGGTGCTGCATTGAGCGCGCGCGCGGCGGCCGCGATCGCGCTGGCCGGCTTCTGGTGGGCGGCGACGGGCGCGGCGGCGAGGGAGGCGGGTGCCCAGGAGGCCCCCGGGGGTCAGGTCCTCGTCGAGGCGCTCGGGTGCGCGGCGTGCCACGCAGGGGTGCCCGGCGGCGAGGCCATTCGCGACGTGGCGCCCCCGTTCGGTGACGGCGCCGCCCCGATGGCGCCGGCGTACGTCTTCCACTACATGGCCGATCCGCAGACCGTGAGGCCCGACATCGCTCCGGCGCGGATGCCGCGCTACGAACTCGACGAACGGCAGCGGGTGGCGCTCGCGCTCTTCGTCACCAACGACCGCGAGATGCGCGGCGTGGACGATGCCCTGCGCGAGGCGATGGCACGTCACGCGGACGCCGACCGGGCGGCAGGGGCCGCGCTCTTCGAGACGCTGAATTGCGCGGGCTGCCATGTCCACCCCGAGGCGCAGTCGCGGGTGACGGCGCCCGACCTGAGCCTGACGGGGCTGCGCGTGCGCCCCGAGTGGTTGACCGGCTATCTCGCCAACCCGGTGACCATTCGCCCGGCCGGACCCGTGCCCGGCGAAGGCGGCCAGATGCCCGACTTCCACCTCGATGCGGCCGAGGCGGCCTCGATCGCCGAGTATCTACTGGAGCTGGAGGGGCCGAACGGTGCGGATCCCCCCACCGAGGTGGCCGACTGGGAGCCGCAGGCGCTCTCTCCCTTCGCCATGCAAAAGGCCGGGACCCTCCTCCGCAACCGGTGGAGCTGCCTGGGCTGCCACCAGTTGGGGGACGACGGCGGCCGCATCGGCCCGCGTCTCGACGGCGTCGCGCAGCGCCTGCGCCCGGGGTACGTGCGCGCGATCATGCAGGACCCCGCGCACCTCGCTCCCGGCACGATCATGCCCGCCTCGCTCGAACAGCCGGACCGGCTCGACCTCATCGCCTCCTTCCTGCTCGGGCGCGACGGCGAATGGACCGGCAGCGAGCCGGTGGCCGACCTCCCGGCGCCGCCCACCGCGACGGCACCCGGAGCGGCACTCTACGCCGCCCGATGCGCGCCCTGCCACGGCGTCGGCGGCGCGGGCGACGGCTTCAACGCGCCTTTCCTGCCCGTCGCGCCCACCGTGCACGCCGACTCGGCGGCGATGGCGCTCCGGCCCGACGACACCCTCTACGATGGCATCCACGCCGGCGGCTGGATCCTCGGAAAGAGCCATCGCATGCCGGCCTTCGGCGCGTCGCTCGACGACGGCGAGAAGCGTGCGGTGGTCGCGTACATCCGCACGCTGTGCCGCTGCGAGGGCCCGGCCTGGTCCCGCGACGGGCGCCGGGGGCGATGAGGCCGACGGCGGCGCGATCGCCATGAGCGAAATGAAGCGGGTGTTGCGGGTGCGCGACGGACTCGCGATCACGGTGGGGATCATCATCGGCGCGGGGATCCTTCGCACGCCGGGGCTGATCGCGGAGTACCTCGGCAACGGGTGGCTGATCCTCGGGGTCTGGGCGCTGGGTGGGGTGGTGGCCGGACTCAGCACCCTCGTGCTGGCCGAAATGGCGACCGCAATCCCGAAGGCCGGCGGCAAGTACGTCTACGCCCGCGAGGCCTACGGCCCGGTTGCGGGGTTCGTGGCGGGGTGGTCGGAGCTGCTGGTGAGCCGCGCCTTCTCGGGCGCGATCAAGGCGGTCGCCATCGCGGAATACCTGATCATCCTCGCGGGCAGCGGGTCGGTGCGGATTCTCGCGGTCGGGGTCGTGGTCGGCTACGTGATCATCCACATGGGCGGCCTCAGGGTCGGCACCACCTTCCAGAACATCACCACGGCGATCAAGGTCGTGGTGCTTGTTGCGATCGCGGCGGCCGGGATCGCGGCGGGGGACGGCAGCGGCCTGCTCGCGGCGCCGACGGTCGAGCGCGCGTCGCTGCTCGGCTTCGCGCTCGCATACCAGTCCGTGGCCTTCGCCTACTACGGCTGGGAGGACGCGGCCAAGATGGCCGAGGAGATCCGAGACCCCGGCCGCGCGCTGCCCAGAATCCTCATCGGCGGCGCGGTGGCGGTCGCGATCCTCTACCTGATGGTCAACACCGCGTATCTCGCGGCCCTCACTCCGGACGAGATGGCGGGCTCGGAGCTGGTCGCGCGCGACGCCGTCCAGGGCGTCTTCGGCAACACCGCGGCGACCTTCGTGGTCGTCGCCAGCCTGATGATCCTGATCAGCTCGCTGAACGTGAACTTCCTGGGCATGCCCCGGGTGGCGTTCGCCCTGGCGCGGTCCGGCCTGGCGCCGAAGGCCTTCCGGGACGTGTCGCCGCGTGGAACGCCGGTGGCCGGCCTGCTTTTGGTGGGGGTGGTCATCCTCGGCCTCGCCTCGACCGCCGCGCTGGAATTCCTCATCCAGTTCATGATGCTCGTGGCGATCTCGGTCGACCTCATGGTGCTGTCGGCCTTCTTCCGGCTGCGCCGCACCCGCCCCGACCTCAAGCGCCCCGTCCGCGTGCCGGGGGGCGCCTGGACGGCGGGGCTGACGATCCTGCTCTATCTTGTCATCCTCGGCATCATCGTGGGGACCCAGCCGTTGCTGGCCGTCGGAGGCGCGATCATTCTGGGTGGGCTGGCACTGGCCGGAGCGATCACTGCAAGACATTCGAACGCGTAGGAGCGTGGCATGAGCGTGGCAACAATCTTCGTTCTCCTGATGGTCGCCGCCCTGCTCGCGGGGACCCGCCAACAGCGATCGTGGGGCACCCGGCTGCTGGAGCGGGTCAACCGGCTCGAAGAGAGAATCGACCGGCTGGCGGTCGGGGGCCCGACAAGGCGGGACGACTACCACCAGGCCGACGAGTTGCAACGCCTCGAAGAGCGGATCGACTTCCTCGAGAGGCTGCTTGAGGAGCGTCCTCGACGGCAGTCGCTGCCGAAAGACCGGAACAGCTAGCGGAACGAATCCTAGAACTGCACCACCACCAGCAGCTGCACGACGCTCTCGTCCACCTCCGTCCCCAGCTTGTTGCTCCAGTACTGGTACTCGATCCCGACGAACAGTCCGTTCTCGGCACCGATATCCCAGCGGAGCTGGGGCTGCGCCAGGATCGATGCCGGCACGTCGTGGCCCAGTTCGTCGGTTGTGGCGACGAAATACTCCGCGTGGCCCGTGATGGAGAAGGAATGACTGCCGAGGTCGAACGGGAACAGTCCGTTGATGTCGATCCCGAAGCGGCTGTCCCGCTCGGGCGGACTCCCGCCGTCCAGGCCGTCAGTGCCGTCCACGGCCATCATGAAATCGGTGTTGAGGAAGATGAACCCTGGCAGGTTCCAGGCGATGCGGGCGCCCGGCAGCCACTGGAGGACATTGGCGTCGGCGCCGAACGCGACGCCCGCGAAGATGCCGAAGTCCGCGAAGGGGCCGAAGCCGAGGTCGCGTCCGCCCAGCTTCCGCAGGCTCAAGTTCGAGTACCACTCCCCGTAGGCGTCCTTGTCGTTGAAGCCGTCGCCAACGCCGTCCTCCGTCAAATCGACAAAGAAGAAGTTGTCGCCGAACCTCCAGAAGGACGCGTGCTGCAAGGTGAGCACGACGGTGCCGGTCGAGGTTTCCGCGAACGGGTTGGTGATGCTCCCGTACTGGAAGTGCACCTCGGTCTGGGCCTGGGCCGCACTCGGCAAGGCGGCCAGCAGGACGGCGGCGCAGGCGGCGCGCGAACCGGGACTGACCCTCATGGTCAGCGTCGCTCCGTGATGGTCCCCGGCACGCGAATGCGGTCGACGAGTTCGCGAACGCTGGCCGGCGGCGACGGCGTGAACTTCGACACGGTGAACGCGACCGCGAAGTTGAGCAGCATTCCGACGGTGCCGATCCCTTCGGGGGAGATGCCGAACCACCAGTTCTCCGGCGAGTCCGCCGCGGGGTTCACGAAGCGGAAGTAGATAATGTAGGCGGCCGTCAGGGTGATCCCCGACAGCATGCCGGCGATCGCTCCCTCGCGGTTCATCGTGCGGGTGAACGTGCCCAGAATGATCACGGGGAAGAACGACGACGCGGCCAGGCCGAACGCGAAGGCCACGATCTGGGCCACGAATCCCGGTGGGTAGATGCCCAGCAGTCCAGCTATCACAACGGCGAAGGCCGCGCTGATCCGGGCGGCCAGCAGTTCGCCCTTCTCCGATATGTCCGGCTTCCACGCCCGTTTCAGCAGGTCGTGGCTGATCGCCGACGAGATGACCAGAAGCAGCCCGGCCGCCGTCGACAGCGCCGCCGCCAGCCCGCCCGCGGCCACCAGCCCCACCACCCAGTTCGGCAGGCGCGAGATCTCGGGGTTGGCGAGCACCATGATGTCGCGGTCGATCGTCAGTTCGTTCTCGGCCGCGTCGCCCACGTAGTTGATGTTGCCGTCCCCGTCCTTGTCGTCGAAGGTGATGAGCCCGGTGTCCTCCCACTTGCTGAACCACTCGGGCATCTCGGCGTACGGCTGGCCGGCCACCGTGTCGAGCAGGTTGGCGCGCGCGAAAACGGCCACCGCGGGCGCCGCGGTGTATAGGATGGCGATGAAGAGCAGCGCCCAGCCGACGGAGATGCGCGCGTCCCGCACCTTCGGCACCGTGTAGAAGCGGATGATCACGTGCGGCAGACCGGCCGTGCCCACCATGAGCGCCGCCGTGATGAAGAACACGTCGATCATCGACTTCGTGCCGTCGGTGTAGGCGGTGAAGCCCAGTTCGCGGTGGAGCCCGTCGAGCTTGTCGAGGAGGAACACGCCGGTCTCCGGATCCGCCCCTCCGAAGCCCAGCTGCGGGATGAACGTCCCCGACAGCATGATCGCCAGGAAGAACGCCGGCACCATGTAGGCGAAGATCAGCACGCAGTACTGGGCGACTTGCGTGTAGGTGATGCCCTTCATCCCGCCCAGCACGGCGTAGAAGAAGACGATCCCCATCCCGATGACCACGCCGACGGTCACGTCCACCTCGAGGAAGCGGCTGAACACGATGCCGACGCCGCGCATCTGGCCGCTGACATACGTGAACGAGACGAAGATCGCACACGCCACCGCCACCACCCGCGCCACCTGCGAGTAGTACCGCTGGCCCACGAACTCCGGCACCGTGTAGGCCCCGAACTTCCGCAGGTAGGGCGCCAGCAGCATGGCCAGCAGCACGTAGCCGCCCGTCCATCCCATCAGGTAGACCGACCCGTCGTACCCCATGAACGAGATCAGCCCCGCCATCGAGATGAACGAGGCCGCCGACATCCAGTCCGCCGCGGTGGCCATGCCGTTGGCGAGCGGCGACACTCCCGTGCCGGCCACGTAGAAGTCCCTGGTCGAACTGGCCCGCGACCAGATCGCCACCCCGATGTACAGGGCGAACGACAGCCCCACCATGATGAAGGTCCAGAGGCGGACGTCCATCGGCTAGCCCCGGTGCCTCATCCGGCCGGCCTCATTCCTCGGCCACCCCGAACTCCCTGTCCAGCCGGTTCATCAGCCGGGCGTACACGAAAATCAGCACCACGAAGACGTAGATCGACCCCTGCTGCGCGAACCAGAACCCCAGCTTGAACCCGGTCCCCGGGATCCGGATCGCGTTGAGCGCGTCGGCGAAGAGGATCCCGAACCCGTACGACACCACGAACCAGATCGAGAGCAGGATCCCGAGGTAGCGGAGGTTGCGGGCCCAGTAGGCGTTGGTGTCGGACATGGGGGAGGGCTGAGGGGGGAGGAGGCCGGCGAAGTGAAGGCAGCCCCCAACTTGGGCCAGTGCGGAGGCGTTCGCCAGCCCTTGTTGGGAGCACATGAATTGTCCGGTTTCGTAGCACAACATCTGTCCGGTTCTG
>VXMI01000185.1 GCA_009841165.1 Gemmatimonadota bacterium
CCCCTCGACCTGGCCACCCTGTTCGAATTCGGCCATCTCCTCCTCGACGAGAACGGGGACGGCGTGCCCGACCGCCTCGGCGCGGCCCTGGTCCTCGCGCCCGACCCCACCGACGCCGAACGGGCCGCCGCCGCCGAGATCTCCGCGCGGCTGGGCTTCGAAACCATGGCCCTCGACCTGCCCCTGCGGCGCGGCCCGCAGCCCGGCCGGATCGGGATCCTGATCGGCCACCGCGCCGTCGCAGCCGCGGGGCTCGCGGTCGCGGACTTTCTGCCGGATCCCCCTATGCCTCCAGGCCCCGGCGACGACCCTGGCGCCGCCTACCGACCCACCGTCGCCACCCTCGCCGCCGCTTCGGGCGAGCGCTGGCTGGCCGTCCTCGGCGACGGCGACGCCGACCTCCTCGGCGCGGCCCGCTTCGTGGCCGGCTCGCTGCCCCACATTCGCTCGCTGTCTGGCCCCTCGCTGGCAGATGTCGGCGACGAACTGTCGACCTGGCTCGCCGCCGGTGACAGCACCGCCCCCGCTCCCACGATCACCTTCCCCCGGATCGCGATGGGCCCGCCCGGAGAGGGCGCCCACCTCTTTGCTGATCTGGCGTTCGACGCGGAGAGCGTGGGCGACCCCGACGCCGCCACCCTCGCCGCGCATGCCCTCGACCGCCTCCAGCTCCTCGGCTGGGAACGCCTGGGCGACGACGCCATCGGACCCGATTCGGCTGACCTGCGCTTCCCCGCCCTCGCGACCGTTACCGTCGCCAGCGGCGCGCGCCGGGTCATGCTCCCGACACTGGCCGCTTCCAGCTCCGAAGGCTCTGCCGGCAGCCGGCCCGGCACCGGCGCGAAAGACGACCTCGACCTCTCGAACCTCTACACGAACGAGGGCTTCCTCGGCGGAGGCGACATTCCCGACCGAGTGGACGTGCTCGTGGTACCGGGCCGCGGCGCGGAGGGCACCCCGGACCTGACCGCGCGTATGGGGCTCGAGGCCACCGGACTCACGGTGCCGATCGTCAAGACACCGGACGAGATCGAAGCCGCGGCGCGCGAACCCACGACCGTGCTGGTGGGTCACGACCATCCGCTCATCGCCGAGCTGGCCGACAGCGGCAAGGTCGCGCCGGGCGAGCTGCCCGCCGGCCACGGCCTGATCGAGGTCGTACCGGAAGCCTTCGGGAGCAAGCCGAGCCTGGTGGTGACGGGCCCGGACCGGGAGGGCGCCACGAACGCCACGCGACGCCTCGCCGAGGTCTTCCCCTTCGTCGGCCGCCGCGAGGATGGCATGCCGACCTTCGACGACGTCGAGTACGAGCTGTGGGGCACGCTCTCCGGCCGCACTCCCGCCGGCCAGGCCGCGATCGGCCTCTACAAGCTCGACCGGATCGTGGCCAGTCTCGCGGACGATGACATCACGGCGGCCGACATCCTGATATCACTCGAGAAACCCGCCGAAGGGCTCGCCGACTTCGTGCGCGAGAGGGCCGCCGCGCTGGGCGTCGACGAGATCTCCGTCACGGTCGACGACCGCGACGTGCAGCGCGCCGACACGATCTTCGACGAGACTTTCACGGTGCCGTCGGAAGTGGACCGGTTCTGGACGGTTTTCGAGAACCAGGTGCTGCCCGGGGTCCGGGCCACCCAGGCGATTCGGGTGCACGCCCGCCTTTCCGAGCCGCCCGAGATCCGCCGGGCGATCGAAGCGGACGCCCGGAGCCGCCTGATCGCCGCCGGCGCCGACCCCGGCGCCACCACGGTCGAGGTGCTGTCCGCTTTCAAGCAGGGCTTCTTCTGGCTGACGGAGAGGATCGCCCCGCAGCTCGCCGGGAAGGAGATCGGCGAGATTGTGATCGAGTTTCTCAGGAACGACCCGCCACCCGAGTGGCCGCAACAGGCGATTCATACCCCGCTGCGTTGGCTGCACGAGATCTTCCCCATCGACGAGGTCCTGGCCGAGGACCTGGGGCTCCCGGTCGACCGGATCCGCTTCGAAATGGTGGACAGCGGGCCGATCTACGGGGTCCAGGCCACCGGTCCGGATGGCGCGACTCTCGTCGAGGACACCTTCGACCCCGTCCAGGTGCTGCGTCCCTACTTCGACCGCTTCCAGGACTATGAGCACGTCCGCGTCACGACCGGCTGGGTCACCGCAATAGCCGAGGGGGAAGCGTCGGGGGACACGGCGGCGGACACGCTCGCCCACGAACGGATCATCACCGACCCCGAGTGGTTCTGGGACCGCTACCAGGAAGGCACCCTGCCCGCGGTCTACGACTACGTGATGGAAAGGCACGGCGGGAACCCGCGTGGCGGCGGCGTGGACGCCCCGTTCTTCGGCACGCTGAACGTCGAACTCGAACTCAGCGAGCCCGAGTACCGCCTGGGCGTGGACAACGAGATCATCTCGACGATGGACGCGCTGCACGAGGAGATCTACTTCGGCACGATCGAGTTCTTCCACCTGCTCGGCCGCAACGCGCGGGGCCAGGATTTGACGTACCCGGGCCGCATCATTCCCGTCATGCGCCCAAAGGGGGACGGCTGGGCAGGACACGGGCGCATCAGCTTTACCGGATTCGCGACCAGCCGTCCGGCCGTGATTGTGCGCTACGAGACCCGCGACGGACGCGAGGGCGAAGAGCGGCTCGACATCCCGAAGATCACGATGGAGCGCCCCAGTCTGCGCCGCGCGGTGGTTGCGCCGAGCGCTCCCGCTCTTCCCCGCATCGACCTCCGCGTGCGCGTCGACTCCGAGGCGGACGAGCGCGAGGCGCTGCTTATCCAGACCCGGGCCGAGCAGGTCGACGCGCGCATGATCTCGGCCGAGCAGGTCGCGGCCACGCTCGCCAACCTGGGCGCGCTGCGCGACGCGGGCCTGTACGCCGACGCCCTCGCGTGGGACGATGTCGGCGAGATCGGCGTCTGGGCCGAGTGGACGCACGAGCAGAGCGACACCGCGCGCGTCACCGCGACCCTGCCGGGCAACGGCACCCCGGCGCGCCTGCCCGTGTGGACCGACCTCCTCCCGGAGGGGTGGAGCTACGACGGCGAGCGGATCGTCCAGTGGGACACGCCGATCCCGCCCCCCGAAGGCCACGAGATGGTCGCCAAGCTGAGCCACGCCTTCGAGGAAGCGACCATGTACCGGGTCGGTGAGAGCTACCTGGGCAGAACAACCTGGGCGATGGACCTGATGCCCCCGATCAACGCCACCCACTGGTCGCGCGTCAAGGCCACCACGTTCAAGCCCACGGTCATCTATTCGGCCAGACAACACGCCAACGAGGTCTCGTCGACGAGCCACGTCCTCCGTCACGCCGAGCTCCTGCTCACCGACTCGGCGCAGCGCGCCAGGCTGGACAAGGTCAACGTCGTCATTCATCCCTTCACCAACCCCGACGGGGCGCAACTCGCCTACGACCTCTACCGGATCACGCCGGACTACATTCTGCACGCAGGCTACCTTGCATCGCTCGGCATGGACGCGACCTCGGGCGGCGGGCAGGACTTCCCGATCTACCCCGAATCGAAGGTGCGCGGCCAGCTCTGGGAACGCTGGCTGCCGGACATCTTCCTCAACCCGCACGGCTACCCGAGCCATCAGGTCGTGCAGCTCTTCTCGGAGTACCAGGGGCTGGTGCGGCGCGGCCGCGTCACGGAACGCAACTGGGGGTTCAACAAGGGCTGGTTCATGCCCGGCTTCGGGTACATCGACGATCCCGCGTTCCCGCGGCACAAGGATGCCGCGTTCAAGATCCGGGACTACATCACGGCGGGCATCAACTCGAACCGAGACGTCTTCGAGATGAACCAGCGCACCTACGCCCGCTACCGCCGCTACGGCGCCGACTTCGACCCCGACGTCTTCCGCCTGCCCATGACCGACAGCGTGCTGATCGAGATGCCGCTCAAGGGCTCACGCGGAGGGGGCGGCGGCGGCTTCAACCCCCGGATCACGATCTGGAACGGCATCACCGAGGCGCCCGACGAGACCGCCTACGGTCCCTGGATGGAGCTGGTGGCCAAGGCCGGACTTTCGTGGGACCAGGCGATCCTGGATTACCTGTACGACGGCAATCACGAGGTCGAGCGCAGCGGATCGGCGTTCTCGGGCGGCACCACGTTGCGGATGGTGCGCGAGCGTCCGCCGAGGGAGGAGGACCGGGACGGGGACCGGGAGGAGGGCCTGGACAGGGAATGAACTCTGCCGCCCCGGCAGGCGACCGCCAGGACATCGGGGAACCGATCGATCTGGCGCGCCTTTACGCTCGGGACCCCAGGCTGCTGACGCAGCTGGTGCAGGATCTGAGTCCGCGAATCTGGGTGGCAATCCGCAGTTATGCCCGCGACGACGACCACGCCGACGACCTGCTTCAGGACTGCTGGGTCCGGATCCTCGAGCGGCTGGAAGGATTCAAGCAACGCGGCCCGTTCTCGGCCTGGGCGATCGCGGTCAGCACCAACCTGTGCAAGGTCAGGGTGCGCAAGAAGAAGCTGGCAGGCGCCGAGCCCGTTGCCCTCGAGAACATCGGAGAGTTGCCCGGCAGCGGCCCCGACCCCCTGGACGATCTGCAGGCGCGCCGCGAGCGAAATACGCTCTACGGTGCCCTCGGGACGCTTCCCGGGCGGGAGCGCGAAGCGATCGTGCTCCGGGTGCTCGAGGGAAGGGACGTGTGGGAGACGGCGTCGACGCTGGGGGTGACACCGGATACCGTGCGCTCCCTGTTGCAGCGCGGGATGTACCGCTTGCGAAGGATGCCGCGAATCCGCGTCCCGCTCGGAGAGTGGATGGGCGAGTGACGCATTTCGACCCCCCATGGAACAACGGTCCTGCATCTACAGGGTATGTCTCGCGCAACCCGACCACCCTGTGGAAAGAAGGACCGAATGAAGAACCGGCGTGATCTCGTGTTGATCCTCCTCTTGTTGGGCGTCACAGCGCAGGTGCTCGTCGCTGCAAGCCGAGTGCGTCCCGTGGATGCGGCCGGCGGCCCGGCGGCCCAACTGGCCGTGGGTGATGCCCTTCCCCGGCTCGAAGGCGTGGATGTCCACGGCTATCCCTCTTCCATCCCCCTCGCAAACGACGACGGTGTCGTCACGGTGTTGTTCGCATACCACTCCGTGTGCGCGCATTCCGATTCCGTGGCTCCTGACTGGACGGGCTTCCTCGCGGACGGGAGCTGGAGCGCCGGCGTTGCTCGTACGCTGGCGGTCACGAGGGATCTGCCGGACGCGGCTCTGGCCTACGCGGAGCGGTTTGGCTGGGATGTCGAAATCCTCAGCACGCCCGACGTGCCGCGTTCGGACATCAGGCATTCGCTGGTATCCAGAACACCCTGGGTATTCGTCTTCGATTCCGACGGGGTGCTGCGGTTCCAGGGTCATGGCGAGGAGTTGGATCTCGTGGAACGGGCGGTCGCAGCGCTGGCTTCGGCCACCTCATCGGAGCAGGATTGGAGGATACAATGACCAACAGGCGCTTTGTTTTCGGTACCGTGGCCCTGGTTGCCCTCATGGTACCACTGGGGATGTCCTCAAGCCGCGCCGGCCACTCCGGCGATGCTCCCATGATCGAGATCGGCGATGAAGCGCTGAGGCTGGTCTCGCCGGCCGACGATGCGCTCTGGGAAGTCCGCGACATCCTGGAGCATCGCGGAACCGTGTGGGCGCTTACGGCCTCGGCCCCGTTCGTGCACGGCTTCACGCCGGGCGGCGGACGAGTCGCCGCTTTCGGAACGGCAGGCGAGGGACCCGGCGAGTTCCAGTTCCCCCACGGCCTCTGGCCAGGCGACTCCGAGGGAACGCTCACGGTGTGGGACGCCGGAAAATCCACGGCGCTGACGGTTTCGAGCAGCGGAGAGCTTCTGGAGTCACGGGCGCTGGCCGACCCCGGGGTCATTCGGGCCGACATTCGCACGGTGACCTTCGGGGACCCCTTCCGGATCTTCCGTGAGGGTGACGCAGTGCTAATGGGACGCTACGACTCGGGAGTCTCGAGCGGCGACGACCTGTGGCGAGGCAAGCTGGTTCGCGCCTACGAGAAGCGCGGTGCCGCCGGGGAGGTCGTCGTCGACTTCGGTCGCGACCTTCCGGGAGCCGAACACCGCCCTCGGGCGCCTTCCGTTCTTGCGCCCGTGCCGCTCTGGGACGGATGCCCGGACGGACGGGTGGCGGTGCTGGATCCGATCGAGCGCACGCTCTACATGTTTGGGCCCGGGCAAACCGGCCCCGAAGTCCTCCCGCTCCCCTGGAAGCCGGCGGAATTGCAGCGGGTGGAGAAGTTGCGATACCTGAAGCACCAGCTGACCGCCGAACTCAGGAACCAGGACGTGCCCGAATCCGAGATCGACCAGATCGCTCGTTCGGTGCTCGTCGACGCCGAAGGCATGTTCCCGAGGGACGCGCCGATCGCGGTCGACCTGAGATGCAGCCGGGACAGAGTGTGGATCCAGGAGTTCGACAGCGACGCGCATCCGCTCGGTTACGGACCGCGTTGGCGCACCGTCTCCCGCCATGATCCCGCACCCCATTTCGCCCAGGTCAGTTTCCCGGCTGGCTTCCTGCCCTACCGCATCACCGATTCGCGGGCCGTCGGTGTCGTCACCGACCCCGTTTCCCTTCAGCACCTCGCAACAGTGGATATTCTCGCCGCGTCGACAGGCGTCGCGGCCCTGACAGACCCAACGTACAAGGAGTTCCCCGGACAATGAAAAGGACAATGAAGAACAGGACCTTCTGGATTGCGGCCGCCGTGACTGTGAACGTGCTGCTGCTGCCGTTCACGTTTGGGTTCCCGCGGGAG
>VXMI01000048.1 GCA_009841165.1 Gemmatimonadota bacterium
AGGGGGCCACCGGAAGTTCGGTCCGAAGCCGACGCGGCCCCGCCACTGTAGGAGGCCCGGATCCATCGGGGATCCGGCACGACGCGCTCGATGGCCACTGGGGATCAGCTCCTCCGGGAAGGCGAGCGACGTCGCCTCGAGCCAGGAGACGCGGCTCCCTCGCCCCCAGCGCACCATCCTTCGAGGGAGGGGACCCGGTGTACATCGCGGAACGCACGTTGAGGGCCGGCTCGCCCACCCACCTGCCGATCGTGGGCGTGACCGCGCTCGTGATCACCTGGGCGCTCGGCGGCTGCGCCCCTGCCGAGAGCGCGGAACCCGCCGCCATCTCGGTCGCCGACGACGCGGGGCGCACCGTCTCGCTCCCTTCGCCGGCGCGACGGGTCTTCTCGCTCATCCCGTCGCTCACCGAGTCGGTGACCGCGCTCGACGCGGGCGTCCTCATCGCCCGTACTCGCTTCGACCGCGCTCCGGAACTGGCGCATCTCCCCTCTCTCGGCGGCACCATCCAGCCGAACCTGGAGGCCCTCGCGGACCTGGAACCGGACCTCGTCATCACCTGGGCCGACGCCAACCAGCGCAGCTTCGGGGACCGGGCCGAGGCACTGGGGATCCCCGTCTACAGGGCCGAGGTGGAGACGATCGCCGCCGTGCGCAGCCATCTTCGCCGCCTGGGAACGCTGCTGGGCCGTGCCGAGCGGGCCGAGGCGCTGATCGACTCGCTGGACCATGCGCTGACGGGGGTCGCCGCGTCGGTCCGCGGGCGCGAGCGGGTCGCCGTCTACTACTCCGTCTGGCACGATCCGCCGCAGACAACCGGCCCCGGAACGTTCATCGACGAGGTCATCGAGCACGCGGGGGGGCGCAACATCTTCGCCGACGCCACACGCTCGTGGCCGCGGGTGTCCGTGGAAGCGATCGTCCGGCGCAATCCCGACGCGCTGGTCATCGCGCGACATGCGCCCGATGCAAAGGGCATTCCATGGATCGAAGGGCCTGGGTGGCGGGACCTGGAGGCCGTGCGCAACGGCCGCTACCTCGTGGTCGACGGGGACCTGTTCAATCGCCCCGGGCCCCGGGTGGTCGAGGCGGCCCGTCGCATGGCCCGCTTCCTGCACGGCCCGGGGTGACGGCCACACCCCGTCGGCTCGTCCTTCTCGCGGTCGTCGTCCTGGTCGCGAGCGCCTTCAGCGTCTCGTTCGGCGCCTCCGGACTCGGACCCGGCGACCTTTGGCGCGCGCTGTCGGCCGATGGCGACCCTACCGCGCGGTCGATCCTGTTGCAGCTGCGGCTGCCGCGCGCCGCGCTGGCCGCGCTCGTAGGCGGTGCGCTCGGCCTCAGCGGCTGCACCTTTCAGGCGCTTCTGCGCAACCCCCTCGCCGAACCTTACGTGCTCGGCGTCTCGGGGGGAGCCGCGGTCGGCGCGGTGGCGGTGGTCGTCTCCGGGATCGGCGTGATTCTGCCCTGGACGCTGCCCGTCGGCGCGTTCCTGGGTGCCGTGGCCGCGATGGCGCTCGTCCTGGGGGTCGCGCGGCGCGCTTCGCCCGGGCGGATGGACACCCGGGTGCTGATCCTGTCGGGCGTCATCATCGGCGCCTTCTTCAACGCGATGATCCTGCTCATGCTCTCGATTGCCGACGTCGAGTCCTTCCGCTCGGCGATCTTCTGGATGATGGGCAACCTGTCGGGCGCCGACTGGGGCTCGACCGCGCTGCTGGCGGTGCTGCTGGTGCCCGCGGGCGCGGCGGTGCTCTCGCTGGCGCGCGCGTTCAACCTGCTGTCTCGGGGTGAGGAGGTCGCCCACTACCTGGGCGCATCGGTGCAGCGGGTGAAGCTGACCGCATACCTGGCCGCGTCGCTGATGGTGGCCGCGGCGGTCGCGGCGGCGGGCGTGATCGGGTTCGTGGGGCTGATCGTGCCGCACGCGGTCCGGCTCGCGTGGGGGAACGACCACCGCATGCTGCTCCCGGCGTCGTTCCTGGCGGGGACAGCGTTCCTGCTCGTGGCGGACACGGTGGCGCGGCTGGTGGTGGCGCCGGCCGAGTTGCCGACGGGAGTGGTGACCGCGGTGGCCGGGGTGCCGTTCTTCGTGGCGCTGCTGATGCGCGGGGGGCGGCGGTGAGGGGGGACGCGCGCGACTGGCGTCCCGTGCTGCGGGGCCGGGGCCTGACCTTTGCGCATCCACGCGCGGAGGAGGCGGCCGTGCGCGATGTCTCGCTGTCGGTGACACCCGGGCAGCTTCTCGCGGTGGTCGGCCCGAACGGCGCGGGCAAGACCACGCTGCTGAGGCTGCTCACCGGATCGCTCAGCCCGCAGCAGGGCGAAGTACGGCTCGACGACCGTCCGCTGGATGAGCTGGACGACCGTGAACGGGCCCGGGCGCTCGCGGTGGTGCCGCAGTCGGAGTCCTCGCCCTTCCCCGTCACGGTGCGGGAGATGGTGGGGATGGGGCGTTACGCGCACCTGGGACCCTGGGAGCGCACCGGCGCGCACGACCGGGCCGTGGTGGAGCGCGCGCTGGAACGGTGCGCCGTCGCGGAGCTGGCGGATCGTCAGCTCGGCGAGCTCTCCGGCGGTGAACGCCAGCGCGCCCGGATCGCTCGCGCGCTCGCCCAGGAAGCGCCCATCCTGCTCCTCGACGAACCCACCTCCGGCCTCGACCTGCGCTACCGCATGGAGCTCTTCCACCTGCTACGGGAACTGCGCGGCGAGGGGCTCGCGGTGCTCGTTATCACCCACGACCTCAACCTTGCGGCCCGCTTCGCCGACCGCCTGCTGTTGCTCGACCGCGGCCGAGCCACGGCTCGGGGGGCGCCCGAAAGCGTGCTCTCGCGCGAGGCGCTGGAGGCCGTGTACGAGTGGCCGCTACGGCTGGTTGCGCACCCCGGGCCCGGGACTGACACCGGAGCGCCCCAGACGATCCCCCTGAGAAGGGACGACCGATGAGCAAGCTTGCCGTGCGCCCCCGCGCGGGCTAAGACTGCACCTGCCAGCCAACCGCTCCCCAGGCAGGACTACGGTCATGACCCCCGCCCGACGCGCAGCACTCGCCGCACCGGCCCTTGCCGCCCTCGCGCTCGCCGCCTGCGGCCGTCCCGACCCGGCCCCCATCCCCGTCGTCGAGGCCACCATCGCCGGCGTCCAGGAGGCCATCTTCTCCGGCCGGACCACCTGCCGCATGGTCGTGCAGGCCTACCTCGACCGCATCGAAGCCTACGAGGAGCGTATCAACGCGATCACGGTGGTGAATCCCGCCGCCCTCGACCGCGCCGACGAGCTCGACGCCGCGCTGGCCGCTGGCGAGGAGCCCGGGCCGCTCTTCTGCGTGCCCACGCTCGTCAAGGACAACTTCGACACCCACGACATGGTCACCACGGCGGGCTCGATCGCCCTCGCCAACAGCATCCCCCCCGACGACGCGTTCATGGTGCGTCGAATACGGGACGCGGGCGCGATCGTTGTCGCCAAGACGAACATGGCCGAGTGGGCGTTCAGCGCGCGCCAGTCGGTGAGTTCTTCCTTTGACACGACACGCAACGCCTACGCGCTTGACCGCGTACCGGCGGGGTCCAGCGGGGGCACCGCCTCTGGCGTCGCGGCCAACTTCGGCCTGATCGGTCTGGGCAGCGACACGGGCAACTCGATCCGCGGGCCGTCGTCGCGGCTCGCGCTGGTCGGCATCCGTTCCACGATCGGGCTCACCAGCCGGGACGGCGTCGTCCCGCTTTCCTACGACCGCGACATCGCGGGACCGATGGGCCGCACCGTCGAGGATGTCGTCCGCGTCTTCAACGTGGTGGCAGGCTACGATCCCGCCGATCCCTACACGGAAGCCGGCCGCGGCCGCATGGAGGACGACTACGCGACCTTCCTCGACGCCGACGGATTGCAGGGCGCGCGCATCGGCGTTCTGCGTGCGCTGGTCGACACGGACGACGCCGATTCGGCGGTCGTCGCCGTCTTCGAGCGGTCGCTTACCGAACTCGCCGGGCTCGGCGCCGAAATCGTCGACCCCTTCGACTTCGACGTGCAGGCCCAGCTGGATCGCGAAAACATGTTCTGCAGCCGCTTCCGCTACGACATGCACGTGTACCTGGGCTCGCTCGGCGACGCGGCGCCCATCACCGACGTCGTGCAGGTGCTCGAGACGGGCCAGTACTCGGACTACGTCGAGAACTCGCTCCGCCGCGCCGAGGACTCACCGCTCGACGTGCATCCCGCCGACCGCGATCCGCCGTGCCCCGACTACGTCGACAACGAGGGGCGCCAGGCCTATCTGGCCGACCTGGTGGCCGCGATGGACGCCGCGGAAGTCGACGCGCTCGTCTACCCGTCGTGGCTCAGCCCCCCCGCGCACATCGACCGCGGGCGCGAGGAGTACAGCGGCGACAACTCCCAGCGTGTCGCCCCCGCCACCGGAATGCCCGCGATCACCGTGCCGATGGGCTTCACCGACGACACGCACCCCGCCGGGCTGCAGATCCTCGCCCGCCCGTGGGCCGAAGGCCTCCTCTTCCGCCTGGCCTACGCGTACGAGCAGGGGACGCGGCACCGGCGGCCACCGGGGGGATTCCCGGAGCTTCCGTCGCCCGCGGAAGATCCCTAGCCCCGCGCGTGCCGCAGCCCCACGAGTTGCCCATCCATATCTCGATCCGTGCCCCCCTCAGCGCGCCATCCGACAATTAATCGGTGAAAATCATCCCGTCATGGGACGATATTCAACATTAATTCTCATGATAGCCTGACCCACATACCCACCCAACCCCCCGATGCTCTCCAAGCCTCTATCCCTCCAACACCTCTCACCGCTCCATCAGTCCCGGATCCGCGGCCGGCTCAGGCCTGTTCCGCACCCCGCCTCACTCGTCCCCCGCACGCACCTGATCCAACGCGTGACCGAAGCGCTCACCCAGGGGCCGGGCGTCCTCCTCCTCGGGCCGCACAAGGCCGGGACGACGACCATCGCCCGCCTCATGGCACAGCAATGGACCGGACCTCACACGCTGTTCGACCTCCGTGGCATCGCCGCCCGCGAAGCCCTCAACCCAGCGCCCGAGAGAATCCTGCGCCACTGCGAGGGGCTCGTCGTAATCGACGAAATCGAGCACATGCCGCAACTCCTGGCGACGATACGTGGAATCTGCGACGGATCGAAACCCGGCAAGGTCTTCCTTGTCATTGGCCAATCCAGCGACAAACTGTTCGAGATCGCTTCTGACGCCCTGGGTAAAGGGTTCCCTGTCCTACATGTCGGCGGACTGTCGCTGGCCGATGTGGGCGCCGAGCGTCAGAACCGACTCTGGATGCGCGGCGGGTTTCCGGGCGCCTTCTGCGCGGAGCCCGATGGGGAATGGCGGTGGTGGATCCAGTCCTATCTCGGCACCCTTCCGGAGCGTGCCCTGCACAGCACCCGGTCGCGAATCCCACCGGACACCCTGGCCCGCTTCTGGACCATGCTCGCCCACCGTCAAGGGCGGGCCTGGAACGCGGGGGAAATCGGCCGCTCCATGCAAACCGGCCCGAAGGTCGCGAATCGCTACAGACGCCTGTTGGCGGGCGCCGGCATGCTTCGCGTCCTGCCGCCCTGGTTGCACGGCACCGGCAAGCGGCTGGTCAAATCGTCGCGGGTCTACATCCGCGACAGCGGCATCCTTCACACCTTGCTGGGTCTGGACGATCCGGTACGACTGGCGGCGCACCCGGCCCACTCCCCCAGCTGGAAGGGCTTTGCGCTTGAGCAGACGCTGATCGCGCACGGCGGCCACGACGCCTGGTTCTACCGCACCCACCGCGGAGCCGGGGTCGACCTCATGCTGTTGCGCGACGGACGCCATTGGGGGTTCGAGTTCACCTGCGGCGACGCGCCTCGGACCACCAGGTCCATGCACATAGTGACGGATGACCTCGGACTGGAACACCTGTGGGTGGTGTATCCGGGCGACCTGGATTACTCGCTGGGCGACGCAATCACCGCGTGGCCACTCAAGCGGATTCGGGAATTGCAGCTCCAGGGACAGGTACCGGGGACTCCCTGACCGGGGTCACATTCTCCTACTCCGGAGGCCACCTCGGCAGCGCCCGCCCCGTCGTCCACGGCACACCCGCTTCCTCCAGCCGCGCCTCGAGCGCCGGCAGATCGGTCTCGACGAGCTGCTGCAGGTCGGGATACAACCCGCCGAACAGCCTCCGCGCGATCCGGTACTGCTCGCGATGCGTCGCCGTCGGCCCGTGCATGCCGTTCCAGTGCCCGCGCACGATCTGGTTCACGCGCCCCGTGATGCCGGGCAGGTCGGGCTCCGCACGCGACGTCCGGGTCCTGGATCCTTCGAGGATTTCCCGGAGGTCGAGAAGCCTGACCTCCTGGGCGCGGGCCTCGTTGGCCAGCTCGACCGGCGCCGCCGGCCAGCGCTCCAGCGCCTGCTTGATGGCCGAGATCCGCTGTGCGGCCGCCGCGGCCACGCGCTGGCTCCCTGTCACCGCACGGAGCAGTTCGCCCGTCTCCCGCTGGAACGCGAGGATGCGCGCCCGGTCCTGCTGCGGGATCGCGGGCTCGTTGATCGGCGCGATCGTGAACGGCACCGGCCCGGCCAACTCGGTCACTTCGCCGTCGACGCGTTGCGCGAGGGACACCGTATAGTCGCCCGGGAGCGCCATCGGTCCGTTGCCGCCGCCGCCAAAGCCGCCAAACC
>VXMI01000206.1 GCA_009841165.1 Gemmatimonadota bacterium
AGCGGACACATTGCGTGCTCCGAAAAGCGGACATATCATTTGCTCTCGACAGTCGAGACCGTTGGACCGTACTACGCGCGCTGGCTGCAAAGGTTTCCCGACTGGGACGCCCTCGCCGCGGCCCCGCTGGACGACGTGCTCCTCGCGTGGGAAGGCCTCGGGTACTACTCGCGCGCCCGCAACCTGCACCGGACCGCCCGGGCGGTGCGCGAGCGGCATGGCGGCGAATTGCCGGCCGACCCCGCTGCGCTCAGGACCCTTCCGGGAGTCGGCGAATACACCGCGGGCGCGGTGGCCAGCATCGCCTTCGGCCTGCCGGTGCCCGCCGTGGACGGCAATGTGCGGCGCGTCCTGGCGCGGCTGCTGGATCTTGCCCGGCCCACGCCCGCCCAACTCCGCCGCGAAGCCGCCCGCCTCCTCGACCCCGAGCGCCCCGGCGACCACAACGAGGCCATGATGGAGCTGGGCGCCACGATCTGCACGCCGCGGGCGCCGCGTTGCGGTGAATGCCCTGTGGCTGCCTGGTGCGCCGCGCTGGCTGTGGGCACCGTCGCGAAGCGCCCCGGCCGCCGGCCTCGCCGCGGCCCCGTCCCGCGCGTGGACTACTCGACGCTGGTCGCCATCGACCCCGCTGATCGGATCCTGCTTGCCAGGCGGCCCGAAGAGGGTCTGCTCGCCGGCATGTGGGAGTTCCCGTCCGGGGAGGTGTGCGAACCCGCGCCGGATACCGTCGCCAGGTCGGCTCTCCAACGCCTCGCCATTTTCGGGGCGTGCGGTCGTCGGGCGGAACACCTCGCTTCGGTGCAGCATGCCTTCACTCACCTCCGGGCGACCTACCACCCCGTCGTGGTTCGCTTCGATCGAGCCGGATCCCGCACTCTGGAGCGCGAAACCGAGGGGCACGCGGAACCACTCGCCCCAGCCCCTGAGCACGCCTGGATCCGGTCTGGCGAAACCGCCGGCTACGCGCTCCCCGTCGCCCAGCAGAAGATCGCTCGACTGGTGGAGGCATGGTTGCTGAAGGCTGGCGACCAGTAGCCGCCCGATGGTCCCGCAGAAACGACCAGGGACACGGGCATGCTCGGATGGGACACCGAGTGGAACTCACGATGTAATCCCGACATTACAGAATGTCAGGGCCACATTACATGATCTGGCAGCGGTTAGGGCCTCGCGGAAACGCGGCCGAAAACAGTCCCATCCAGCCATTGGAACGCCCACGAATCGGGGCCATCCTTCTCATTGTTCCAGACGCCGATGCGGTGTTCCTGAGCGTGCTTGGCCTTCAGATGCAGCGAAAGTATATTCTCGTCGACATGAAGGCGATCGAACCCGCCGATCTTCAACCGGACAGCTGGTTCTCAGTGCTGGTTGAGTGGGAGAGCGCGCGCTGGGCCAGAGACGCGGCCCGCCTGGGGGAACTCTGGCGCCGTGCAATCGAGTCCGGCGACGAGGGCATTATTCGCGGGTTCGGCGCTCTCAGAAGGCAGTTGGCGACCTGGCTGCGAATCCCCGAACCGGAACCCGGCGAGTCCCAATCCCGAGAGAGGAGAAAGACGATGATTCGACATGAAGAGACCTGGCTCGCCGACAACCTTAGGAAGCGGGACGAAGAACTGCGCCGGGAGGGACGCCAGGAAGGGCGCCAGGAAGGACGCCAGGAAGGACGCCAGGAGGGACGCCGGGCACTCTTGCGCCAATTGGTCCTGCAGGAGTTCGGACCGGAGGGGCTTGCCGAACTCTCGCCCGTGCTCAACGAGCCATCGAACCCTGACCGGGACGGGACGCTTGCCCGCGCGATCATCGAATGCAAGACGGTTGCGGAGCTGGTTGCCCGCGCGGGGACGCTGTAGTCCCTAGACCCCGGCCCGCCGGTACCCGCCCCCGCGCGTCCGGCTGATCTTCTGGTCGGACACGAGCCCCTCGAGGATCAGCTCGCAGGCCGCCGCCCTCAGTCCGTCGGAGGCATCCTCCGGCGCTAGCCCCAGCAGGTCCGCAAGCGCGAGCAGCCCGGGCACCTGGCCAAAGCCGGTCACGCACGCCGAGGCCGCGGCGTCTTCCGACACCTGCATGACACCGCCGTTGTCGAAGTACTCGACGATTGCGTCGACGTCGGCGCCGCCGGCGTAGTCGTCGTAGGTCATGCCGGCCGCCGCCGAGACCAGTTCGCGGGCAATGCGCCCGGCACCGTGGAGTTCGCCCTCGTACTCCAGTTCCATCTTGCCCGTGACCGCGGGAAGCGACGCGTAGATGTCGCCGATGCGAGGAACCACGTCGCCCTCATCCTGACGAATCGCACGCTGTTCGGCACTGGAGACGAGCGTTTCGAGGACCGCGATGGGCATCCGCTGGCTCACGCCGCTGCGCTGATCCACGCGCGATTCCATGCGCGCCAGGAAGGCCATCCGTTCGACGACTTCGCGCACGAACGTCGGGATCTGCAGGGGACGGCCGTTGCGCACGAGCCACGCCTCCTGCTCGGTGATTGCCATCCCCGTTTCGACGTCCTTCGGGTAGTGCGTGCGCACTTCCGCGGCGATGCGGTCCTTGAGCGGCGTGATGATCTTGCCGCGCGCCGTGTAGTCCTCGGGGTTGGCGGTGAACGCGATCAGCAGATCGAGGCGCAAGCGGATCGGATAGCCCTTGATCTGGACATCGCCCTCCTCGAGGATGTTGAACATCCCCACCTGGATGCGCGGCGACAGATCCGGGAGCTCGTTCATGGCGAAGATGCCGCGGTTCGCGCGGGGCAGCATGCCGTAGTGGATGGTCAGCTCGTCCGAGAGGATGTAGCCGCCCCGGGCCGCCTTGATCGGGTCGAGGTCGCCGATGATGTCGGCAATCGTGACGTCCGGTGTGGCCAGTTTCTCGAGATAACGATGCTCGCGGGCCAGCCACTCGATCGGGGTGTCGTCGCCGTGCTCCGCGATCGCCTGCCGCCCGTACTTCGAGATCGGCGCGAGGGGGTCGTCGTTCACTTCGCTGCCCGCGATCACGGGCATCCGGACATCGAGCAGTCCCGTGAGCTGCCGCAGAATGCGGGATTTCGCCTGCCCGCGCAGGCCGAGCAGAATGAAGTCGTGCCGGGCCAGGATCGCGTTGACGAGCTGGGGAACCACCGAATCCTCGTAGCCGCGGATCCCGGGAAAGAGCTTGTCGCCAGCCTCCAGCCTGGCGATCAGGTTCTCGCGCAACTCGTCCTTGACCGGACGCGAGCGATATCCGGACGCCTTGAGGGCGCCGAGGGTGGTGGGTGTCGATCGACTCATGGGGGTAAGTTAACCACGGCATGAAGGCGCGCGACCCCGCGCCGCGAAAAACAGGAGCGCACGTGTCCGAACCGACCCGCAAACTCGTCCATCCGCACCGCCACCAGCCCCCGCTTCCGGCCGACAGACTGATCATCCGCGAGCCGCCGGGGCCCGAGGCCGAGCCCTTCGACGTGCTGTTCGTCGGAGCGGGACCCGCCGGGTTGACGGGTGCGATCGAGCTGTCGCGCCTTGTGGCCGAGGGCAACGAAGCCGGCGACGGCGTCGGCGAGATCATGATCGGCGTGCTCGAAAAGGCGGAATCGCTCGGCGATCACAACCTCTCCGGCGCGGTCGTCAACCCCCGTGTGTTCGGGGAGTTGTTTTCCGGTATATCATGGTCGGACTTACCGTTACGGCGACGCGTCGAACGCGAGGCGGTGTACTTCCTCACGGAGCGAGGTCATGTTCGAATCCCCGCGCCGCCGACCATGCGGAATCATGGCAACTACATCGCTTCGATCTGTGAGGTGGTGCGGTGGCTGGGCGAGCGCGCCGAAGAGGCCGGCGTGATGATCCTGCCGGGATTCCCGGCCGACGGCCTCCTCGTGGACGGCGAAGGCGTGATCGGCGTGAGGACGGCGCCGCGCGGCCTCGACCGCGATGGGCGGCCGGGCGGTGCTTCCTACATGCCGCCGATGGACCTCACCGCGCGCGTGACCGTGCTCTCCGAGGGGACGAGGGGCGCCCTCTCCCAGGCCTGGCTCGACTGGCAGCGCGTGGGCTCGACCAATCCGCAGATCTATTCGCTGGGGGTCAAGGAGCTGTGGGAGGTGCCGCGGCCGCTCGACCGGATCATCCACACGATGGGGTGGCCGCTCATGAAGGACGGGTTCGGCGGCTCGTTCGCGTATCCGCTCGCCGACGACCTGGTGGCGCTGGGGCTCGTCGTCAGTCTCGACTATGCAAACGCCCGGCTCGATGTGCACGGGCTGCTGCAGCGCATGAAACATCACCCGCTCTTCCGCGGCATCCTCGATGGCGGCGAGATGGTGGAGTGGGGCGCGAAGACGATTCCCGAAGGCGGGTACCTGTCGCTGCCCGAGCGCCGGCACGGGAGCGGCATCTGCATCGTGGGCGACGCGGCGGGGTACGTCGATGTCGCTTCGCTGAAGGGGATCCACTACGCGATGCACTCGGGCGTCCTCGCGGCGCGCGTCATCTACGCCGCGCTCAAGGCCGACGACACCACCGAGGCGGGGCTGGCGTCGTACACGCAAGCGGTCGATCGGTCCTTCATCGCGAGCGATCTCAAGCGCAACCGCAACATGCGGCTGGCCTTCAAGAGCGGCTTCTTTTCGGGCGGCGCGAAAGCCGGCCTGGCGACGGTCACGGGAGGGCGGCTGCCCAGGGGCGGCATAGCCACGGCGGCCGATGCCGAGGAGGAGAAGGTCCTCGGCGCCGCAGAGGACGCGAAGGGGCCGCTGGCGGTCTCCAAGGTGGACGCCGTCTTCAAGAGCGGCAATCAGACCCGCGACGATATCCCCTCGCACCTGGCGGTGGGCGACGATATCCCCGCCGAAGTCGCCGAGATGTACGTGCATCTGTGTCCCGCGGGGGTCTACGAGCGCGACGGAGACCGGCTGCGCGTCAACGCGCCCAACTGCGTGGACTGCAAGGCGACGGATGTGCTGGGCCCGCGGTGGTCGCCGCGAGAGGGTGGCAGCGGGCCCAGGTATCGGCGAATGTAGAGGCCGCAGATTTCAGCCCGGGAGACGAATCGATGAGTGAAGCACGCGAAGCTGGGTCGCCGGACACCGGCGGTCCGGCCGGAAACGTAGCGGAAGTGCCGCCGGCAGGCCCCCTGTGCCTGACCGGACGGATCCAGGTCGAGGTGGACGGCGAGATCGTGGCCGACACGGACGATGTCGCGCTGTGCCGCTGCGGCCATTCCGCCAACAAGCCCTTCTGTGACGGATCGCACAACAGGGTCGGGTTTTCGGATCCGGGCGTGATCCTGGGCGGCCGGCTGGTTCCAGGACGCGACGAGCCCGCCGAGGACGCCCCCGTCGTGATCGTATGCGCGACAGACGGTCCGCTGCTGGTGCGGGGGCCGCTCACCGTGGTTGCTTCGGATGGCGAAACCGTGCATGGGACGAAGGGCGCGCTTTGCCGGTGCGGCGCGTCGTCGACGAAGCCGTTCTGCGACGGGACGCACAAAACATCCGGGTTTGTATCAGGGTGAGGCCAACCACCGCACGAGGGGGAGAGACGAGGACGAGAATGAACAGGAGAACCCCACCCGCGATCGCAGTGACCGCGCTCGCAGCCATAACCGCTGCCGCCACCGCGTGTGCGGGACCCGGCAGCCCTGCGCCGGCGGGCATGCTGGCGTACGGTGTGCCCTCACCGCCGACTGCCGTCTACGACATTTCGGACACCGTGGCGATCAGCGTGAGTTCGCCCGTAGGCAACATGGAGATCGCCGGCGGCTCCGCGCTGACGCTCGCCATGGCCTTTGAAGGCGCACCTGGCGGCGTACACGTGACGGGCACGGTAGCGAGCTTCGAAGCATCGATGGACAACCCGATGCAGGGAACGATTTCCGCGGGGCTCGACCAGGTGAGCGGAACCCTCGAGCTGGTCCTGGGCCGCTTGGGGGAGGTCGAGGTCGCCTCGGTGCCCGAACTTTCGGGGCCGGCCGCCCAGCTGTCTCCCTTTCCCGCGATCGCCAACGAGTTCTTTCCCCGCTTCACGGACGAAGTCGTCGAGCCGGGCGGCACCTGGGTCGACACCGTAACCTGGACCACCGACGCGGGCGACATCGCAACGACATCCACTACGGCCTACACCTTCACGCTCGTGGGCGACACCGTGGTGGACGGACGGGCGTTGCTGTACATCGGCGTGGCGGGAGACGTCGAAAGCGAGGCCACGATAGAGACCGGCCCGGTGTCGATGAACCAGACGATGAACGGAACGTCGACGGGCTTCATCCTGTGGGACCGGGAGCGCGGCCTGCTCGCCCATGCCGAGAGCCAACGGAACTTGGAGGGAACCACCAGCGTGCCGGACATGGGATCCTTCAACATGACGCTGACCGGACCTTCCCGGGTCCGCCTGCAGAACTGAGACGCGGCGCGGCATCGCTGCCGCCTGACGACAAGCGGCCCAGGCCGCAAACGAACGCCATGAACACGACCAGAGCCATACGCATCCACGAGCTCGGCGGCCCCGAGGTGCTCCGCCGGGAAGAGGTCGCCCTGCCGAAGCCGGGACCGGGCGAGGTGCTCGTCCGGCACGAAGCCGTCGGGCTGAACTTCATCGACACCTATCACCGAAGCGGGCTTTACCCGGTTCCGTCGCTGCCGGCCGTGATCGGGATCAGGCTCTTATAAACAACTGACGCTGCCGCCGCTCGTACGAGGGTAGATCTCG
>VXMI01000148.1 GCA_009841165.1 Gemmatimonadota bacterium
GCCGGCCGGGTTGACTCCGGAAGCCGCGCGAGAGCCAGCGCCAGTTCGGCTGCGAACTCGTTGGCGATCAGTCGGTCGGATCGCTTCACCCGCAGTACCAGCTTGGAAGGGTGCTTCAGCTTGAGGCCCTGCTGACCTGCGATCTTCTCGAATGCGAGGAGGTCGGCGGCGGTGATGATGAGCCGCGGCCCCACCAGCTTCCACCATCGCCCCTCGGGAACCGTCGCACCGGCAACCTTCGCCAGCGGGATCACGATCTCCTTCACCGGCTCGATCTGCTCCCGGGTCTCGTAGCCGGCCCCCTTCATCGCTTCGGTCCGCACCTCCAGGCGCCACTGGATCACCAACCGGTCGCTTTCCAGCCGCACGAGCCCGTGCGCGGTCTCGGTCGTGGATTCGTACGCCCCGCCCTGCAGGTACAGGTCGGAACTGCGCTTGAAGGTGAAGGGTACGGCGCTCATGCCGGGCGCTGGAGCAGCTGCCCGGCATGAGCGATCCCGTGCGCGGCGGCCATCACCGCCCCCGTTCCTGCCGCACGTCGGGCGGCTCGACCCGCCACCACCACTGCGTGGGCAGCGGCCGCTGGCGCGGCCACACCTCGGTGAGCGTGGCCGCCTCGTAGAGCCGCCCGTTCTTCATGACGTAGTCGATGTCGACGCTGTTCTCGAGGTCGTCCAGGGGGTTGGACCCCAGTACCTGCAGGTCGGCGATCTTGCCCGGCTCGATCGACCCGAGGTCGCCCGCCAGGCCGATCGCGTCCGCGCTCATGAGCGTCGCCATGCGCAGGGCATCGTGGTTGTCCATGCCACCCGACGCCATCATCCACAGCTCCCAGTGCGTCCCAAGGCCCTGGACCTCGCCGTGCGAGCCAAGGCCGGCCTGGCCTCCGGCCTCCATCCACTTCACGATCTGTTCCGCCTGCTGGAAGTGCGGATACTGATCGTCGCGGTACCACGTCGTGGTCTTCCACTTGTCGAGTTCGTCGCGGGGGGTGAAGAACTGGAGGCGCTCGACCTCGTCCAGGTTGGTGCGGGTCAGGTAGTACTGCCGCCCGGACGGCCCGCCATAGGCCACCACCAAAGTGGGCGTGTAGACCATGCCGCTGAACGCGCCCAGCTGCACCACGTCGCGGTAGAAGGGGCTGATCGGCAGCGAATGCTCCAGGCCCGCGTACCCGTCCTGCGCCAGCGTCAGGTTCATGGTGAAGTTGGAGCCGCCCTCGGTGGTCGGGGTCAGGCGCTGTTCGCGCGCCGCCATGATCACCCACTGGCGGATCTTGCGGTCGCCGGCCAGGTACTGCTTGATCGTCTTCGTGTTGTAGTGGTCGCTGTAGCGCCTGAGCACGTCGCGGGCCTCGTCCAGGCTGGAGATCTGGTCGGCGCTGAAGACCCCGGGGCCGGTCGAGTAGAGGCGCGGGCCGATGAACGCGCCGGTCTCCATCAGGTCGAAGTAGGCGACCGCGTCCTCGGACGAGGTCTGGGGATCGCGCTGCGTGGTGACGCCGTACGCCAGCTGCGCGAGGAACTGCGACACCTGCCCGCGGTGCACGCCCCAGGCGACCCAGGTGTGCGCGTGGATGTCGACTAGCCCGGGATAGATGGTCTTGCCCGTCATGTCGCGCACGTCGGCGCCGTCGGGGATCGTCACGCTGCCGGCCGCGCCCACCGCGACGATACGGTTGTCGCGCACGACGATGTCTCCGCGCGGAATCACCTCGTCGCCCCGCATGGTGATGAGACGGGCGTTGGTGAGGGCGACCACCCCACGCGGCAGGTCCTTGGGCACGGTGATCTCGAAGTCGAAGCGCGCGGCCTCGTAGACAGGGCCACCCTCGTCGTCCTGCGGCGCGCCCGGGTCCGTGGCTTCCTCCTCGATCACGTCGGCCGTGTCGGCGGCCTCGTCTCCCGGCCCCTCGGCGGCCTCCCCGGGTGCCTCCGCCTCTTCCCGCGCCTCGGCGCGCGCGGCCGCGACCGAATCGGCCACCAGCGAGTCGCTCAGCGCGATGTCGTGCAGGAAGAAGCTGCGCCCGATCGAGTAGTACGCGGCCGAGCCGTCGGTGGTCCACCCCACGAAGTCGCCGCCCACCTTCGTCAGGCGCCGCGTCGGCACGGACGAGCGGGCCGCGACCGAGACCGTCGGTGCCTCGCCCCCGGTCGGCGGCACCGTGATCGTGAAGACGTTGCGGTTGGCGCGCACCACCGCGCGCTTCCCGTCCGGCGACAGCACGACCTCGTCGGGCGCGGGGCGGCTGCCGGGGCCGGGACGCGCGGGCGCGGTGACCTTCACCAGCGTGCGAATGTCGGTGCCGTCGTAGCGCACGGACAGCAGCCCGTCCTGGCCCGCCCACACGTAGACGCGGTCGGGGTCGGGCCCGGGGTGCGGCGCGTTCCGCCCTTCCTGCGTGGCCCCCGAACCCACCCACATGATCCGGCTGGGCTCGCCGCCGTCCGCGGGCAGCCACACGTATTCGAGTTCGGCTGCGGGGTGGTGCCGGCCGAAGTCCTCCAGCGTGCGCATGCGGTGCATCTTCGAGCCGCGCACCGCGAGGATGCGCGAGCCGTCGCCGTTGTAGGCGATCCGGTCGAAGAACGCCGACGTGGGCGTGAGCCGCTCGGGTTCGCCGTCGCCGTCCGCGCGGATGCGCCAGATGTCGCCGCCGGCCGAGTCGTTCCAGGTCACGTAGGCGATATGGCGGCCGTCCGGCGACCAGGCCGCGCCGTGCTCCACGTCGGTCGAGGTGGTGAGGCGGCGCGCGTCGGTGATGACCGGGAAGCCTTCGGTCTGGGTGCCCGCCGGGTCGGGCAGGCTCGCGGTCCAGAGCCGGTCGAGCGCCGAGAAGACGAGCCGCGTGCCGTCGGGCGAGGGGCGCGCGCCGCGGATCTGCGAGACGGTGAGCAGCGAGTCGTTGATGGGATAGTCGAACTTGACGAGCGGGCCGAGATCCTGCTGCACGTGGGCCGTGAAGGGAATCTCCGAGGCCTCGCCCGACGGCACCTCGACCCGCATGATCTTGCCGCCGTAGAAGGTGATCAGCGCCCCAGAGTCCGGCGTCCACGCCCCGCCGGGATACACGTCCCGGTCGCGCATCCCGCCGCCCTGCGACTCGTCCCACTGCACGTCCATCACCAGCCAGCTCTCCTCGCCGGTCTCGAGGTCGAGCAGCCTGAGCGCCTCGCGCGCGTCGTACCGCGTCGCGTACGCTAGCCAGCGTCCGTCCGGGCTGGGCATGGGACGGAATGCGCCCTCGTGCTCGTGGGTGCGTATCATGACGCGCCCGGTCTCGCGGTCGAGCATGCCGATCTGGAACGCGCCGACCTCTCGGGCGGAACTCTGCTCGGCGGCGGCGAAGTGGCCGGGCGGATCAGGATCGAGGTTGTAGGGGTCGCGCGCCCCAACGGGGAAGCCGCCGCCAAGGTTCCCGCGAACGTTCACCCAGACGTAGCGCGGATCCGGTCCGAAGGCGGCGCCGGTGTGCGACGGGGTGCCCCCGCCGAAGCCCGGGGGACCGCCGGGACCGGCCTCGGCCGCCTGCCCCGTGATCTGCACCCCGGTGCCCCCGTCCTCGTGCCACAGCCAGAGCTGCGTGCCCTTGTTCGCCATCACGTACTCGCCGTCCGGCGTCCACACCGGCGACATGTAGTTGTCTCGCTCGGTGTCGGTCAGCTGGCGCGGGTCGCTCCCGTCCGAGTTCGCCACCCAGATGTTCTCGGAGCCGTCCCGGTCGCTCACGAACACGATTTCCGAGCCATCGGTCGAGTAGCGCGGCTGCATGTCGTAGCCTTGCCCGCTCGTGATCCGCGTCGCATCCCCGCCCCCGATCGGAATCGTGTACAGGTCACCCAGCAGCTCGAATACGATGGTTTCGCCGTCCGGGTGCAGGTCGACATCGATCCAGGTGCCCTCGTCGGTGGTGAAGTCGAGGGTCCTCGAGGGGATGAGCGGAAGCGCATTCACCCGGCGCGCGGCCCGTGCGGAACTGTCGTTCTGCTCGACCGTCTGGGCCGCGACAGGCGCCGCGGGCTCCCCCGCCACCGTGCCCAGCACCATGGCCACCGGGGCGACAACAAACCGTATCAGCCTTGGTCGCACTCTCATCTCCTCAAACCTCCTTTGCATTGCGGCGAGCCACCCCGAAATGCAACGGGTCAGCGCCGCGTCCAGATCAGAATCACCCCGCACGACGACCCCACGCCCCCGTACTGCGCAGGGACGCCGGAAGACGTGGGGAACACCTCGACACCGGCGATCGCGACAGGGTCGAGCATGCGGTCGAGACCCGCGGGATCGTCGCCTCCGCGGTTGATCACCAGGCCGTCGAGGACCACGCGAGGGAAGCACCGCCCGTACGGGCCCGACGAGAAGCTCGCCTGGCGCCCGCCGCGGAGCACGACGTACTTCTCGATCGGATTGTCGGGGTCTGCGAACAGTTCGACCCCCGGGATGCGGCTGAAGATGTCGCTCGTCTCCACCGGACCCCGGCTCTCGATCTCCGCCCGGTCGATGAAGTCGCCGAAGCCCTCTTCCAGGCGGTTGTAGTAGCCCGCGTCCTGGAGCGCGATTTCGCGTCGCTCGACGGTGACCACGATCGGGTCGAGCTGGACGGGGTCCGCCGAGAGCGAGAGACGCACGTTGGTGACACGGCCGGGCAGGACTTCGATCGTCTCGGTTCGGGTCGCGTAGCCGAGTTGTGTGAACCCGACGATGTTCAGCCCCGGGGTGAGTTCGTCCAGCGCGAAGCGGCCGCGCGCGTCGGTGCGGGTCCCCTGGTCCCCGGTGCGCAGTCGGACGCTGGCCCCGTCGATCGGGGCGCCGCTCTGGTCGTCGCTCACCACGCCGACGATCCCGGTCATCAACTCGTCCTCGCCCGCGACCACCGGATCCATCGCCGTCTCGAACTCGCCCGACCGCATGATCGCGAAGTCGCCCACGGCCGGGTGATAGCCGGGGTGCGACAGCGACAGCTGGTAGTTGCCTACGGGGATGTTGAGCAGCGTGAATCGGCCCGCGATGTTGGTCTCGACCACGAAGCCCATGTAGTTGATCTGTACGGTCACGCCGTCGATGGGCCGCCGGCTGATCGCGTCGAGCACCGTGCCGCTGATGGTGACGCGGTTGCCCTCGGGGAGGCGCTCCTGGGAATCGGCGGCGTGCGGCGACAGCAGCGACAACAGCGCCGCTAGCGCGACCAGACGGAGCACCGTGGAGACCCTCCCGCCCCCCGCATCCCGCCTCATGTCACCGGCCCCTGCCCCCGCGAGTGCTTCCGGAACCAGTCCATGCGGTACATCCAGGTCCGGATCGTGTTGGTCGGGCGGTAGAAGTACGCGTGCCACTCGTCCTGCAGGCGCACCATCGCGGTGGGCACCTTCAGCATCTGGAGCGCCTGGTAGTACTCCTCCGTCTGCCCCATCGGGGTCCGCAGATCGCCCTCGCCGGTGATCAGCAGCGTCGGCGTCGTAACGTTGCCCACGTACATCAGCGGTGAGCGGCGCAGGTGCTCGCTCGGATCCTCCCAGGGCAGGTGCTCGAAGTTGTTGTACCACCCGAGGCCGTCGGTCGTGCCCACGAAGGAGAACCAGTTCGTGACCGGGCACTCGGACGAGGCGCCGGCGAAGCGGTCGGTGTGGCCCACGACCCACGCCGTCAGCACCCCCCCTCCGCTGCACCCGTACACGAACATGTTCTGCTCGTCGACGTACCCGCGCTCCAGCACCACATCGACACCCGCCATCAGGTCGTCGTAGTCCATGCCCGGGTAGGCGTTCTCGATCTCGTTGCCGAACTCGCTCCCATAGCCGGAACTGCCGCGCGGGTTGGTGTACAGCACGACGTATCCGCTCGCCGCTTCGAGCTGCCACTCATACCACATGTACGGCGTCCCGAAGCCGTAGCGGCCGTGCGGACCCCCGTGGATCGCGAGCATCAGCGGGTACTTCTTCGCGGGATCGAAGCCCGGCGGCTTCACGATCCACCCCTGGATCTCCAGGCCGTCCGAGGACTCGTACCAGACGTCCTCGACCTCGCCCAGCTCGACACCCGCCAGGATGTCGCCGTTCACGTCGGTGATCTTGCTGATTTCGCCGCCCGCGGCCACGTCGAACACGACGACGTCGCCGGGCTCGTGCGCGCTGGAGAGCACGCCCGCGGCCATGCCGTTCGCGGCCATCGAATACACGGTCAGGTAGTGCTCGCCCTCGGTGATCTGGCGCACCGGCCCGTCGAGCGGCGCAAAGTACAGGTTCTCCGCACCGCCGTCCGGCGCGTTGTAGTACACCCCGCTCCCATCCGCCGCCCACCGCAGGCCGGAGGGATCCCGGTCGCGGTCCGTCGCGATCTCGCGCACGCCGCTCCCGTCCACGTTCATGACGTAGATGTTGTCGGCGTAGTAGGCGTCGTCGGTCTCGTCGTGGCCCAGATATGCCACCAGTCGCCCGTCCGGCGGACGGAAGTGAATTCGCATCTTCGCATGGATGTTGAACTTACGAGATTGGACGGGCGGATTCCAGCCGTTTGACTCCCG
>VXMI01000122.1 GCA_009841165.1 Gemmatimonadota bacterium
CCCCTCGCCTCTTGCACCGTGGCCGCGGTCATGTGAATACGACACCGCTGGGCGGCCACGGGGGTGGGGGCGGGGAGCAGCGCGGCCGCCACGCCGACCGCGGCGCCGGTCGCCACCCTGGCAATAACCGGCAGGGCACTCGTCTTCATGGTCCAACTCCTTGCAGATTGCGGTCGCTGGTCGCGAGTGTGTGTTGTTCACCATGACCCGCCGTTACGGGCGAAACAAGAGAGAATGCAGCCCATGAACCACGACTACGACGCGATCATCATCGGCGCGGGCGTCATCGGCACCGCCACCGGCTTCGAGCTCGCCAAGCGCGGCTACCGCACGCTCAACGTGGACAAGCAGCCGACCGCCGGCTCCGGCTCGACCTGCAACACCTGCGCGATCATCCGCCTGCACTACTCCACGCCCGACGGCTGCGCGATGGCCCGCGAGAGCTACTTCTATTGGCTCGACTGGGGCCGCTACCTGGGCGTGGCCGACGAGATGGGGCTCGCCCAGTACGTCAACACCGGCTGCCTCGTCATCAAGAACGACCGCAACAGGAACCTCGTGAACGTGATGGCGGCGCTCGACGAACTGCACGTCGCCTACGAGGACCTCACCGCCGACGGGGTGCGTGCGCGCTTCCCCTGGATCGACACCCGCACCTACGGCCCGCCGGTCACAACCGACGACGACCGCTTCGGCGAGCCCACGGGCGGGCACATCCGCGGGGCCGTCTACATCCCGGAGTCCGGCTACATCGACGACCCCACCCTCGCCTGCCACAACATTCAGCGGGCGAACGAGGCGCATGGCGGCGAGTACCGTTTCAACGCCGAGGTTGTAGAGGTTCTGAAGAGCGGAAGTCGCGTCTCGGGAATTCGCCTCGCCGACGGCACCGAGATCCGCGCACCGGTGGTGGTGAATGTGGGCGGACCCCACTCGGCGATCATCAACGGAATGGCCGGCGTTCTCGACGGCATGAACATTTCAACCCGCGCCCTCAAGCAGGAGGTCTGCTACGTCCCGGCCCCCGCCGGCATGGACTACCACCAGCTCGCGCCCCTCATCTCGGACGGGGACATCGGGTGCTACTCGCGGCCCACCACCGGCAACCACATCCTGATCGGCTCCGAGGATCCACCCTGCGACGTACTCGAGTGGGTCGAGGACCCGGACGACTACAACACCAACTTCACCCACCAGTGGGAGACGCAGGTGATGCGCGAGGCCCAGCGGCTGAAGGGCCTGGGCATCCCCGGGCAGACGGGCGGGCTGGTCGACCTCTACGACGTGTCCGACGACTGGATCCCGATCTACGACAAGTCAGACCTGCCAGGCTTCTACATGGCGGTGGGCACCTCCGGCAACCAGTTCAAGAACGCCCCCGTGGCGGGCAAGCTCATGGCCGAGCTGATCGAGCAGGTGGAGGGCGGCCGCGACCACGATGTCGACCCGGTGACCATGCCGCTCGCGTACACCCGCAGGACCTGCGACATCGGCTTCTTCAGCAGGAAGCGGTCGCTGAACCCGGATTCCTCTTATTCGGTCATCGGTTGACCGTCAAACCGAGCTTCAACTGGCTGCGGCTCCGGCGCCTCTGGCGTCCCGCGCCGGTCAGACGACACTACGACGTCGTCATCATAGGCGGCGGCATCCACGGACTCGCGACCGCCTACTACCTCGCGCGCACGCACGGCATCCACGACGTGGCGGTTCTGGAGTCGCACTACATCGGCTTCGGCGGGTCCGGACGCAACACGGCGATCGTGCGCGCCAACCAGCGTACGCCCGAAAACGTGCGCCTCTACGACGAGGGGCTGAAGCTCTGGCGCACCCTCACCGGCGAGCTCGACTTCAACCTCATGTTCTTCAACTGCGGGACCCTCATGCTGGGGCACAGCGAGGCAGCCGTAGACGGATACCGGATGCTGGCCAGCACCCACAACCTCCTGGGCGTGAAGTCGGAGCTGGTCGACCCGCAGCAGTGCGCCGAGCTCATTCCCGGGCTCGACATCTCCGACCGCCCCGCGTTTCCGATCCAGGCAGGATTGTACCACCCCCCCGGGGGGGTAGTGCGCCACGACGCGGTGGTCTGGGGGCTGGCCAAGGGTGCCGCCGCGCACGGCGTGCACATTCACCAGGGTTGCGAAGTCCAGGGGATCGACACGGACGGCAACCGCGTCACCGGCGTTCGCACGAGCCTGGGGACCATTCGCTGCAACCGCCTCGGGATCATGGCGGGGGGCTACGGCGCGGCCGTGGCCGCCATGCTGGGCATCGAGCTTCCGATCCACCCCCTCACCATCCAGGCGATGGTCACCCATCCCCTGAAGCCCTTCCTCCACCACGTCTTCAGCTCCGGCGCGTACCACGTCTACGCCAACCAGACGCTGAAGGGCGAAATCGCCACCGGCGCGCACATGGACCCGCAGGTCAACTACACCAACGACGCCACCGCGTACTACCTCAAGCACCAGGCCGAGGCGCTCGTCGACCTCATGCCGGTGCTGCGCGGGGTGCGGTTCATGCGCATCTGGGCCGGCCTCGCCGACATGACACCGGACATGGCGCCGATCATGGAGGGTCACCTGGGCTACGACCACCTCTACCTCGACGCCGGCTGGGGGTACTTCGGCTTCAAGTCCGGTCCCGTCGCGGGCAAGTACATGGCGGACTACATGGCCACGGGCGAGCGGCCGGAGATCCTCGAGGCGTTTCAGCTGAAACGTTTCCTGGAGGGTCGCTACTCGGGCGAGACGGCGGCGGTCATGAAGTACGGGCACTGGGACTGAGGGACGAGTCGCCATGACCTTTCGCCTGACCTGCCCCGTCTGCGGCAAGCGCGACATCTACGAGTTCACCTTCGGGGGACAGGAGCGGGGCCCAAGGCCGGAGCAGGAGGGGTTGAGCGCCGAGGAGCACTTCCGCTGGACGCAGTTCCGGATGATCCCGTGCGAGCCGCAGGAGGAGTGGTGGTATCACGCCCAGGGGTGCGGTGTCTGGTTCAGGAGCACGAGGGATCCGGGGACGAATCTCGAGGTGGAGGGCGCTGCCGATGAGTGAAGCGCCGCCGGCCAGGGGCAACCCACCGCCCGGCCGCCTGCCGCCCGGCCCGACCTGCCAAGTCGACTTTTCCCGGCCGCTCGACTTCACCTTCCTCGGCCGCGGCGTCCGCGGATTCGCGGGCGACACCGTGGCCTCGGCGCTCTTCGGCGCAGGTGTGCGGACCTTCGGGCGGAGCCTCAAGTACCACCGGCCGCGTGGCCTGTACAGCATGGAGGGCGAGTCGTCGAACACCTTCATGGCGATCGACGGGGTGCCGAACGAGTGCGCGGAGACGACCGCGTTGCGCGCCGGGATGTCGGTTCGCGCCCAGAACGTGCGAGGCGACCCGCGCACCGACTTCTTCGGCCTCATCGACCCCTTCGACCGGCTGATGCCGGCGGGGTTCTACTACCGGCTCTTCCACCGCCCGTACGGTTTCTGGCCCCTCTTCCAGAACGGGCTGAGGCGGATGGCGGGGACCGGTGTGCTCGATCCGCAACGCGACCACGTCCGCGACGGGCTGCGCGCCGAGCGCTACATGAACGCGGAGGTCGCGATTGTCGGCGGTGGCGCGGCTGGCATGTCCACGGCGCTGGCTGCGGCCGAGAGCGGGCTCAGGGTCTGCCTGTTCGAGCGGCGGCCGTGGCTGGGAGGACACCTGGCGTGGCGGGTGCGCGACTTCGAGGGCCAACCGCTGTACCGGCGGGCCGAAGCGCTGGCCCGGCGGCTGCGTGCGGCGGAGAATGTGAAAGTCTTCACAAACTCGCCGGTAACCGGCGTGTGGGGCGAAAACCTCGTGACCGGCTTCACAATCGGCGCCGAGGACGACCCGTTCCGGGAGTGCCACTGGGAGTGCCGCGCGAAGACCGTCGTGGTCGCCGCGGGGTGCATGGACCGCCCGCTCGTCTTCAACCACAATGATCGCCCCGGCGTGATGCAGGCGGGTGCGGCCTGGCGGCTTGCGCGCACCCATGCGGTCAGGCCGGGATGGGCGGCGGTCTTCAGCGTCGCCGACGACCTGAGCCTGGAAGCCGCCGTGGACCTGGCGGACCTCGGGGTCGAGGTGCGGGGGGTGGCCGACGCGCGCGAAGCCGGGCGGCAGGATCCGGCGGTGGTCGCCGCGCTGGAGGAGCGGGGCATCCCCCTGCTGCCCGGATGGGCAGTCTCGCGAGCGATGGGCCGGCGGCGGGTCAGGGCGTGCGAACTGCGACCGCTTGACGGTGGCGGCTCCAGTCATTTCCAGTGTGACCTGCTTGTCGCCAACGGGGGAATGCAGCCGCGGATCGGGGTCCTCGCTTCGGCCAAAGCCAAACTCTCCTACTGCACGCACACCCACACCTACCAGCCCGCCGAACTGCCTCCGGGTGTCTTCGCAGCCGGCAGCATGACCGGCCTCCGCGATCCGCGGTCCATCGAGGCGTCAGGGAGGCTCGCCGGTTGTCGTGCCGCGGATCTGGCCGGCGGAGCCGCCAGCGCTCGGCGGACCGACACCGCCCGGCGCGACGCCGACGCCCTCCCCGGCCCAGTCGCCGGCTGCGACATTCGCCACGGTCCCGGCATCGGACGCGGCGCCAAGGCCTTCGTGGACCTCGACGAGGACGGCACCTACAAGAACGTCAAGGAATCCGCCGCGCAGGGCTTCGACGTGCCCGAACTCGCCAAGCGCTTCGGCGGATTCGGCCTCGGGCCGGGCCAGTACCGCGTCACCGGACAGAACCTGGCCATGATCATGGCCGACCTGAGGGGCGATCCCGTCGAGACCGCCACACCGACCACGGTCAGACCCCCACTCGCCCCGCCGAGCCTCGCCACGCTGGCGGGCCCGGGCCACGACGTGCACAAGCGCACCCCGCTCCACGCCGAGCAGGCCGCGCAGGGCGCCGTCTTCCGCCGCGCCGGTCCCTGGCAGCGCGCCCGCTACTTCAGCGACGACGTGACCTGCCGCGCCGAGATCCGCAACGTCCGCAACAACGTGGGCATCCTTGACAGCTCGCCGCTCGGCAAGTTCCGCATCTTCGGCCCCGACGCCCTGAACGCACTCCAGCGTGTCTACATCTCCGACATGCGCAAGACCCGCCCCGGCCGCTGCAAGTACTCGGCGATGTGCAACGACATGGGCCACCTCCTCGACGACGGGGTCATCGTCGAAGAAGGCGACAACGACTACTACTTCACCACGAGCTCGGGCCGCGCGGGCGCCACCGTCGAGTGGTTCCGGTTCCACACCCGGCACGACGGCTGGGACTACAACCTCGTCAACCTCACCGACGTGCTGGGCTCGCTGAACATCGCCGGCCCCAACGCGCGCAAGGTGCTCCAGCGCGTCACGGCAGACGACGTCTCGAACGAGGCGTTCCGGTACATGGCCTGCAGGCGCATCACCGTCGGCGACGGCGTCCGGGCCCGCTGCCTGCGACTGGGCTTCGTGGGCGAACTGTCATACGAGCTGCATGTCCCATCCAGCTATTCGCGCTACCTGTGGGACCTGCTCATGGAAGCCGGCGACGACCTCGGGATCCAGCCGTTCGGCCTCGAGGCCCAGTACTGTCTGCGCGCCGAGAAGGGACACATCATCATCGGCGCCGAATCGGAGGCGCGGGTCACGCTCACCGACATCGGGATGGGCTGGATGTGGGACCGCCACGACACCGCGTCGAAGAAGGTCGGCGCCCCCGCGCTGCGCGCCTGCGAAAAGCAGCCGGGCCGCATGAAGCTGGTGGGCTTCCGGGTCGACGAAGGGCAGGGGACTCCCCGCGACGGCGCGCTGGTCGTCGACGGCGCCGAGATCGTGGGCTACGTGTGCACCACGCGCCGCAGCGAGGCGCTCGGCTGGCAGTACGGGATGGCGCTCGTGCGCGACGGCAACGCCGCGAATGGGGCCACGTTATCCCTCCAGGAAGAGCAGAAGCCGGGGGAGAGAGCGACGTTTTCCGCCACGGTGACATCGCCGCACTTCTACGACCCCAAGGGCACAAGGTTGCGTGCATGAGGACCGAGACGACCGCACGGCCCCGGGCAGCCTTCCGTCGCTCCCCGGTGTCCTTCGGCGCGCGTCCTGCGGCCACCGAATCGCGCGACGGCTGGACCGTGGTGCTGCGCTACGACGGCGAGGGCGACCACCCGGGCCCGTTCCTCGTCGACCTCTCCCACCGCCCCCGCTGGGACTATCAGCACAGCCGCGTCGCGACCCATCGGCCCATGGGACTGCCCGTCCCGGAGCGCTTAGGCGGGGTCGGCGTGCACGGCCCCCTCGTCATCAACCGCATGAACCGCACCCAGGTCGCGATCTGGCACCTCGGCGACGGGCCACCGCCGTCGACCCCGCCCGAGCCCGGCTTCACCGACACCGGCGACGGCCACTGCATGCTCGCGTTCGTCGGCGCTGGCGTCCCGGCGGTTCTGGAACACCTCACCGCGCTTGACCTCTTCGACCCGGCCCGCCCCACCCCCTTCC
>VXMI01000235.1 GCA_009841165.1 Gemmatimonadota bacterium
GGGGAGAGGAGGGCAGGGGATGGGGCGACTGGGACGAGCTTTTCCGCGAGGCGGCCGAGGCGTGTATCCAGCAGGGGGTCGGGTCCACGTCGCTGTTGCAGCGCCGGCTGCGGATCGGTTACGGGCGGGCGGCCAGGATCGTCGATCAGCTGCACGATGCGGGGGTTCTGGGTCCGCCGGACGGGTCGAAGCCCCGCGAGGTACTTCTGGACCATCAGGGGTTGGACGAGGTATGCCCGGTTTGATTCGGGGCCGGCGGAGTTGGCCGGCGGCCTCTGCGGCAGCCTGCGCAGCCCTTGGCGTGGTGGCGTCCGTGTCGGTGGGAACGGCCCAGGAGTCGGTTCAGGCGATGGAGGCGGCCGCCGAGCTGTACCGGGACGTGGCTGCGATGTGCGCCGACTTCGAGCAGGCGATCGAGGTGCGCCTCGCGCGCCGGACCATTCAAAGCGCCGGGCGGGTTTGCCAGCAGCGCCCCAACCTGTTCTCCATGCGCTTCTCGGACCCGGACGGCGACATGGTGATTTCGGACGGGGAGTTCTTCTGGGTCTACTACCCGAGCCTCGACGATGTGCAGGTGAATCGGTACCCGGTCTCGGACGCGCCGGCGAGCCGGGACTTCTTCCGCGAGCTGCTCGAGGATCCGGGCGTCAAATACGACGCCGAAGAGGGGGGGGTCGAGGCGGTCGGCGGACGCGAGTGCCGGGTCGTGACGCTGACACCGCGCGCGGGAGCGGCCTACGACAGGGCGCGCCTGTGGGTGGATACGGGGAGTCATGTGATCCGGCGGCTCGAAATCCACGAGCAGAGCGGGAACGTGCGCACCGTCACGCTGCGCGGCCTGGACCTGTCGCCGTCGATCGATCCCGGAACCTTCGTGTTCGAGGTTCCGGAAGGGGCGCGAATTCGGGGCGGGGGAGGGTCGGGCGACCGAGGCCTGCCCGCACTCCAATGAGGCTGTGATGAGACTCCGGACGAGGGATCTTCCCGTCTTTCCGGTGAGTGCGGGGCCCGTGAGGCCGGACGTGCGCCCGGACGTGCGCGCCGTCGACCCGCACTCCTTCGCGATCGGTCCCGAGGATGGACCGCGCCTCGGCCTGGTGACCCTGGGGTGCGACAAGAACACCGTCGATTCCGAGCACATGATGGCCGCACTGGTGGCGTCGGGCGCGAGGGTGACCAGCGAGGTAGAGGACGCGGAAGTCGTCGTGGTGAATACCTGCGGCTTCATCGACGCGGCCAAGGAACAGTCCATCGACACGATCCTGGGCGCGTGCGAACTCAAGGCCCGCGGCCGGGTGAGGGCGGTGGTGGCCGTCGGTTGCATGGTGCAGCGCTACCGGGCCGAGATGGAAGAGGAAATTCCCGAGGTGGACCTCTTCCTCGGCATCGCCGAGATGGCGCGCCTGGTGCCGGAGCTGCGCGCCCGGGGGCTGGTCGGCGAGAGTTTCGTGCCGAACATGGAGCGGCCGCTACGCATCCTGACCTCCGAAACGCCGCACGTCTCCTACCTCAAGGTGAGCGAGGGGTGCGACCATCGCTGCGCCTTCTGTGCCATTCCGCACATGCGCGGACTTCACCGCTCGGCGGACCTGCACGCGCTGGTGGCCGAGGCCCGCGAACTGGGCGAGCGGGGGGTGCGCGAGCTCAACCTCGTGTCTCAGGACACCACCTGGTACGGCCGCGACCTCAGGCGCCGCGACCGATCCGCGCCGCTGCTCCACGATCTCCTGGAGGCGCTCGTGGAAGGCACTGAGGTGGACTGGTACCGGCTTCTCTACATGTACCCGTCCGGGATCACGCCGCGGCTGGTCCGGCTCATCGCGCGCGAACCGCGTCTGCTCCCGTACCTCGACATGCCGCTGCAGCACGGCAGCGACGCGGTCCTCGCGCGCATGCGGCGCCCCGAGCGACAGGCCACGGTGCGCGAGCGCGTCCGCTGGCTACGCGACGAGATCGACGACCTCACACTGCGCACCACCGTCATCGTCGGCTTCCCGGGCGAGACCGAAGACGACGTGCGCATCATGATGGATTTTCTCGAGGAAATCAGCTTCGACCGGGTCGGCGCCTTCGCCTACTCGATCGAGGAGGGCACGGCGGCCGCGGCCATGCCCGACCAGGTGCCCGACCAGCTCAAGGCCGAGCGGCTGGAGATGGTCATGGAGCATCAGCGGGACCTCTCGCTCGAATCGAACCTGGCGCGCGTGGGGACGCGGGCGCAGCTGCTGGTCGACGAGCTTACGCCGGGCGAGGCCGGCCACGAGGCGGTCGGGCGCACCCAGGGACAGGCGATCGAGGTGGACGGACAGACGCTGCTTGCCTCTGCCGGCGCGGCGCGTCCCGGGGAAATCGTCGAGGTGGAGATCGTGGAGGCGGGAGACTACGACCTGTTCGGGAGGGTGATCGATGCTTGAGAGCGGACCGCGGCGGGTGCGGATCGGCGTTATCGGGACGGGGGTGACGAGCCAGCTGCTGCACCTGCCGATCCTCAGCGAGCGCGCCGACGTCGAGGTAACCGCGATTTCGGACCTCGATGCGGTCAAGGGGCAGGCCGTGGCCGAGCGCTTCGGCGTGCCGCGCGTGCTGACCGACGACGAGCTGATCGCTGCGGACGAGATCGAGGGCGTGGTGATCTGCGCGCCCAGTTTCCTTCATGAGAGCTTTGCGGCGGCCTGCCTCGAAGCGGGCAAGCACGTGCTGGTCGAGCGTCCGCTGGCGCTGTCGCCGGGCGGGGCACGCCACCTGCTGGAGGTCGCCCGGTCCACGGGCAAGGGCGTGGTGACGGGGCTGTCCCACCGCTATCAGGCCAATGTACGGGCGTTGCGCTCCGCGATCGCCGAGGGTGCGCTGGGCGAGATCGGAACCGCGAGAGTGACCTGGCTAAACCGCGCCGTGCGACGTCCGCGGACGGGTTGGCGGCGGCGTGCGCTGGAATCCGGTGGCGGCGCCCTGATGGACCTGGGGGTGCCGGCGCTGGATCTCGCGCTCTGGGTGCTCGGCTACCCGGAGATGGACCGAGTGGCCGCCACCGCCCGCGGCGACGGGTTCGACGTGGAGGAGGAGGCGCACGTCCATGCGGTCACGCGTGACGGGGTGGCCGTGACGCTCACGGCGAGCTGGCGCCTGCATGCCCCCGCGGACCGTCACCGCCTCTGGGTCCTCGGCTCGGAGGGCAGCGCGCGCCTGTCGCCCCTCTCGATCTACAAGCAGATCGGGGGGCGCACGGTCGACATCACCCCGCGCCAGCCCATCCCGCGCGGCGGCGAGGACCACTTCACCAACGGCTACCGCCGCCTGCTCGACGAATTCGTGCGGGTCGTCGGGGGGACAGGTGCCGCGAAGCCTCCTGCCGACCAGATCGGGCTGATGACGCTCATCGAAGCCGCCTACGAGTCGGCGCACGAGGGTCGCGAGGTCAAGCTCTCCTGATGTCGCCGCCGGGCGCCGCGGGCCCGCCGTCCGGGGGCACCGCGCCCACCGCACTGTTGCTCGCTGCCGCGTCCGGCCTCGCGATCGGCGCCACCTTCTCCCCGCACGGAGGCCCCGTTGTCCCCTTCCTGGCCTTCGCCCCGCTCGCGGCGTCCCTCTCCCTCACCGCGCGCGACGTCTCGGCGCCTCCCCTGGCCCCCTTCGCACAGGGTTTCACGGTCGCCGCAGTCGCGCACGGGATCGGTCTCTACTGGATGGTGCCGTCGCTCTCCTGGCGAACGCCGCTGGCGGTCCCCACCTACCTCCTCGTCCTGCTCCTCATAGGCGTCGTCGCGGGTGCGGCCTGCGGCGCCGCCACGTTCCTTCACGGCCGCAAGGGATGGCCGCTGGCACTGGCGCTTGCCGCCTGCTGGACCGGTTTCGAGTGGCTGGCGGCGCGGGTACCCTGGGTCCCCTACGCCTGGCTCAACGCGGGAAGCTCGCTCGCGTGGCATCCGGCGCTGGCCGCCGGGGCCGAGGTGTTCGGGGCGCGGTTCCTCACCTTCTGGACGGTCGCGGCGGGGACTTGCCTGGCGGCTCTGCCGGTACCGCGAGGGCCCTGGTCACGCCGCCTCCGCGGCCCGTCACCCGTGCGCCGGGCAGGGCCGCGCACCATTGCCCTCGTCTCGCTCCTTCTGACCCTTCCCGCCCTCGGCGGCCAGGTCCGCCAGGCCGACCTCGACTCCCCGCGCCACGCGGACGTGCTGGTGGAGGTTGCGGTCGTACAGCCCGGACGCTCCGGGGGCGACCTTGATCGCTGGCTCGACCCGCTCCGGCAGCAGGCTGGCATCCGGCCGTTCGCCGCGGCGGTCTTCCCGGAACGCTTCCTCGGGGTTCCGGGCCCCGACCTCGCCCGATCCGCCGGCGCGCTCCGGACGGACATCCTGATCGGCGCCCTCGACGCCGAGCCGCTCGCCGACAGCCCGGACACCCTCTGGTACAACGCCGCCTTCGTCCAGCCCGCCGCCGGCCCCGCTCCCCCGTCGTACCGCAAGGCCCGCCTGGTCCCGGGACTGGAAGCCACGGGAGTCTGGCCGGCAGCCGGACGCCCCCTTCCCAACCGCGGCTATGCGGCAGGCCGCGACCCTCGTCCGCTGACGCTGGGCGGTCACCCCACTGGCGTCATGATCTGCTACGACTCGGCCTTCGAGGCCACCGCGCGCACCCTCGTCCGCGCCGGAGCCGAGTGGCTGGCGGTCATCTCCAACGACGATTGGCTGGACCCCGAACGCCCCTTCCGCACTACCTGGGCCTACTGGCAGCACGCGACGCACGGACGGCTTCGTGCGATCGAGAACCGGGTGTCGGTGATTCAGGTCGGAGCCACCGGCTACAGCTTCGCGGTGTCTCCAGCGGGCCGGGGAGCACCCCATGCGCTCGAACCCGGCGTGGAGGGCGTCGCGGTTCTCACGGCGGCGCCCCGGCGCGGCACTACCCTCTTCACGCGCACCGGCGACCTGCTCGGTGTGGTCTGCTTCGCCGTCTTCGTGGCGGGGGCGATCGGCGGCGCAATGCCGAATGTAATATCGAGATTACATTTGTAATATGTACATTACATAGCCATCGACCGTCTGCTGCGGCCGGATCCGGCCCCCGAGGGGGCCGGCGTTCACCGTCCACGGACGGTCGGCTACATTGTTGGGCTGACCTCGCGCCACCCTGCCCGCACGGAGAACCCCCATCGACCCCCGCCTCGCCCAGCGGCTTGCCGAAACCGAAGCGCGCTTCCGTGCCATCGAGGAGGAACTCCTGCGGCCCGAGGTGATGCGCGATCCCCGTCGCCTGCGCGACCTCGGGCGGGAGCGGGCCGGTCTGGAAGCCGCCGTCGATGCGGGGAGAGCGGTAGTGTCCCTTGAGGACGAGCTCCTGGGCGCGCGGGAGATCCTCGCCGAATCGACCGATTCGGAGATGAGGGAGCTGGCCGAGGAGGAGATTGCCGCGCTGGAGGAGCGGCTGGCCGGGGCGGCTGCGGCGCTGCGCGGGGCGCTGGTGCCGCCCGACCCGATGGAGGACCGTCCGGCCGTGGTCGAGATCCGGGCCGGGACCGGGGGAGACGAGGCGGGGCTCTTCAGCGCCGACCTCATGCGCATGTACCGCAGGCTCGCCGAGCGGCGCGGGTGGTCGGTCGACATGGCCGGCGTGTCGGAAGGGATACCGGGGTCGATCAAGGAGGCGATCTTCACCGTGCGCGGAAAGGGGGCCTACGGGCGTCTCCGCTACGAATCGGGCGTCCATCGCGTGCAGCGGGTCCCGGAGACGGAGAGCCAGGGCCGCATTCACACCTCCGCCGCCTCCGTGGCCGTGTTGCCCGAGGCCGAGGAGGTGGACGTCGCGATCGACCCGGCGGACCTTCGTATCGACGTATTCCGCTCGTCGGGCCCCGGAGGCCAGTCGGTCAACACCACCGACTCCGCGGTGCGCATCACACACCTTCCGACCGACCTCGTCGTCACCTGCCAGGACGAAAAGTCGCAGCACAAGAACAAGGCGAAGGCCATGAAGGTGCTGCGCTCGCGGCTGCTCGACCGGGAAATCGCTGCCCGCGAGGCGGAGCGTGCGGCGGCGCGCAGGTCCCAGATCGGATCCGGCGACCGTTCGGCCAAGATCCGCACCTACAACTTCCCACAGAATCGGGTCACCGACCACCGGATCGGCCTCAGCCTGTATCGCCTGGGCGACATCCTGGACGGCGACCTCGACGAACTTGTCGCCGCGCTCCGTCTGGCCCGGGACGAAGAGCGCCTTGGTGCGGATCAGGTGAAATCTTGACCGGCTCGCCCTCCACCGCCCCCCGC